>CAZORS010000092.1:0-19675 GCA_964582025.1 uncultured Pirellulaceae bacterium
GTCAGTAGCGACAACGCCAAAGAGGTGCGGACGATCTGTCCGCCTCCTTCGCCTTGCGATCCGTCTATTTTAATCATTAAGGTTTCCTGTGGTTGGTAGCTTGCATGTTGTTCGTAGTTAATGCGTTTAGGTATGTCCCGGCGATATTCTTGCATTCTCCATTTGACGATGCGTTAACATCGTCGTCCTCCCAGTCGTTTAGGCTCCGACTCTCCCAGAGCCCAGAGGGAGGGTGATGGGACTTTCGGGAAAATTCGCCGACTGCTGAGACCGATGAAACCTAGACAGGTTCGCGATTCAATCTGTATGGTAGAAGTCAGAATGAATCAGTATCCTGTTGCCATGTTTCGATTCTCGAATTTTATTTCACAAAGTTTCAAACAGAGAGACTGGTTTGCTCTCCTTCTGTTGACGTTCATGCTTGGCATTGCCGCATGGATTGTCGCGATGCCATTTTCTTCTACGGTTCGCCAGCACGCTATCCGGCGGTTTCATGTTGCGTCACCGAGTTTTCAAGTTTGGGCCGCCATGGCACCGGTTCCTGCAATGTACAACTTCGAAAATCGAGCTCAGTTTTCGAACGAGTTAATCGGTGAGGGTCCGTTCGACGAAGATCACGAATCGTGGTTTTCGCTGCAGTTGAATCACTTCCCTGCAAGAATTTTCACATTCGGTGAAATGACTTCAAAGTGTTTTCGTGACCACCGTCAGGGGACGCTTGAGATGTCGACGCGATATCGGGAAACCGAACTGACGAGCCGTTGGGAAATTCAAGAGCAGCCCGACGGATCGATGCATGTTCAGCGTCTCGCAGAGGATTGGGTGCAGCACGATGCAAAGAAGTGACGCAGACGAGACTCGGTCGCTGTTGAAGTTGGTGCACGTTAGCATTTTGATTTCGCTGCTTTGGAAAGTGCGGTACTTTTGGTACTTCCTTGGAGTGCACAAAGAGTTTCCGGTCATCGATCCATTTTTCCCGGAGTTCTTCCGTGCGAGAATCGTCTTGTTGGTGGCCTATTTGTTAGCCGTCGCGGCGTCTGTTTTGATCCTCACAACGATCGCTAAACCTCGGCTACTTTTTTTCGGTTGCGTTAGTCTGGCCAGTTTGTCGATTCTTTGCATCCATCAAAGCGCTTACAACGATGTGACGTTCGTATGTTGTGCTTGGGCTTCGCTTTGGTGTCTTTGGTTTTCGACTCGATTGGGCGAGTCCTGCGATTCGCTGTATCCGCGTGCGGCTTGGTTGTCGCATTTGATGTTGAGTCTGATCTTCCTTGGCGGTGCCATCGGAAAGCTGACGCCGGGATACTTGTCAGGAGACGTTCTGTTCGAAATCTATTTTAAGGAACGCGACTTCTGGACTTATAACCTTGCTCGAAATTCATTGTCGGAGGAAGGTTTGCGAACGGCCGCAATGTGGCATTCGCGGATGGTCCTGTTAAGCGAATTCGTTTGCGTTTTCTTGTGGCTGATGCCGCGTAAAGTCGCCTCAATTGTGGCTATCGTGGTGCTTTGCGGAATTGCGTTGACGAATAACGTGTTTTTGATTTCCGTCGTGGCCAGCCTGATTGGTTTGGCATTGGTTGGCCTGCACGAGCGAAAGAAATCGGCAGTTTAAGGTTTGCGGCACGTCGACTGATTGAGTTTTTCGACAAGACTTGCTGCCCCGGAGTTAGTATATTGCATACATGAAGGTGTGTTTCGCCGAATCATTAGTCCGCTTCCAGGATTCTTCTAATGCAATCGTTTTTTCATAGGCCCCTCAAGGGTGCGTTGGTATTACTGTTACCTCTTCTTTTGGCCTATTCGTTCGCGGAGCTTGCTTCAGCGCAGGAAGTCACCAGGGCGTGGAAATCTGGCAAGTTCGAAGTCAATGGTACGTTGCTCAGTCATGACGAAACGCACGTGACGCTCATGCCTGAGAATCGCAAGAAAAGCGTCAAGGTTGAGATCGCAAAGCTATGTGACGAAGATCAGCTGTTTCTCAAAGGCCTGCCGGTCGTCGAAGCGGATCAGGTTCAGCACGAAACCGTTATGCCGCACATGGCGCGGTACACCGAAAGTCCGATGGCGGTCGCGGAGATTTTGAATCAGGTTGGGAAAAATCACGCAAAGAGTCCCTACGCAAAAATGATGGTCGGTTTAGCGCTGGCGACTGAGATCGCAAACTATCGTGATGCCAAAAAGAACTTTGAGTCAGCTCTCAAGATCATCCGTAGAAATCAGAAAGTACTCGGAGAGGGCTATCATGCTCGAACCGTTGTTTCACTGCAAAATAACATTGCCGTTTGCGCCCTGAAAATGTCCAAAGGTGACGAAGCGGCTGAGCAACTTTCCGATGGCTCTTCGGGTGAAATTCCTTTCGCGCTTTATCACAACGCGACGTTGCTGATGGAGGCAACAAAAGGCGTATCACAGATCAAGCTCACCAATAAATGGCGAGGCAAATTGGTTGAGGTTTTGGCCAAGAAGAAGCCAGCGAGTCCCGGTGTCGATGTGCCGTCAAGATATTTGTTCTCGCTGGAATGGGACGATCCGCTAACCACTAGCCAACTTTCTAAATTGGTGAAACTTGATGGCAAACCGTTGCCACACGCAGAAGACAAAGCAAACCTCGTCGGTGGATCAGTCTTCACAAACGAAACTGAATTGATCAAACGCGGCTACTGTGAGCATGCGTCATCGTCTGGATGTCTGATCAGTCCAAACCTGATGCTGACGAACCGACACATTGCAAAGTCCAAGACCAATGATTTTTCCTATACGCTGACTCGGTTCTTGGAGGATGGGTCACCGGAACTTGTAGGAGGCAAGATCGTCAAATGGTCGGTCGTTAACGGTGAGGATTTAGCGCTTGTGGAATTGGATAGTCCGATCGAAGACGCTGCGGCATTTCCGCTCCGCCGTGGGCGACTTAACGATGGAGAGGACCTTACTGTCCTTGGGTTTCCCGATGTATCTGGTGAGGGAGAACATATTTCCGCGACGTCCGGTCGATTCGTGGGGATGGATGAATCGCTCCCGTGGATGTATAGCACCAACATGATGCAGGAAGGAATTGGTGGAGGGCCGACGCTTGATATGAAGGGTAACCTCGTTGGGTTGGCGTTTGCAAAATCGGATTTTCGAAATGGTCGAGTCGTGTGGTTTAAGAATCATAGGATTGAACGCCGTTACTACGACCACACGGTAACGGTGTCGGGCAAAGCGATCCTCGAATTTTTGAAAGTGGCATTACCAGACTACGAATTTGACCCCGAAAGGAACCAGTTTTACGAAAGCCGACAAGCTCTCGCTGAAGCCGTTCGAGGCTCCGTGATGCTGGTCAAGGCTTGGAAACCACCGAAAGAAAACGTGAAGAAAGTTCGGCCTGATTTTGTTCCCGGACAATCGGGCGAGCGATTTGATTACAACTGGAAAAAGGGAAAGGCTGAGCTGGGCAGTTTGCGGAAAAAGAGGCTGTTCCCGGATCTGTGGTGTATGACCTGTTACGGCAAAGGGCGGCTTCTATGCCAAAATTGCGGTGGCGAAGGGAAGGTTTACAGCAGAGAAAGTGTCAAGGTCGGTGAAAACAGTCTTGGGTCGCCAATCTACAAGTTCAAGGTCAAGTCGAGCCGATGCAAGGCATGCGCCAGTAGGCCCAACAGAGACTGCCCTGACTGCACCGATGGAAAACTTCCTTTCTCGAATCCTGACTGATCGGTTAGGATGCCGTCTGGAACATCATTGCGTCTTGTGATCAATTACTGACTAAATGAAGCTGGTTCAACTTGCTCTCAATTGACGGATCATGAGCACGCAATTTTCAATTCGGATTTTCATCATCCTGCTTGGCGTCTGGAACTGCGCTCCGTTTGCTTGGTCGGCGGTTACGCCTCAGGAAGTTGTTGTCGAATCTCCGATCGTGCTGCCGGCGAATGTCGGGCAGAGCCGTCGAAATATGGTGGCGACCGTTTCTCCGATCGCCACGCAAGCCGGCCTCGATGCGATTCGTTCTGGCGGAAATGCAATTGATGCAGCCGTTGCAGCTGCCGTGACGCTCGGCGTTGTCGATGGATATAACTCCGGGATCGGCGGAGGCTGCTTCATCCTTATTCACACAGCCGACGGAAAGCTATACGCGATCGACGGTCGCGAAACGGCTCCTGCGTTAGCGTTCCGTGATTTCTATCGCGACCAGAATGGTGAACTTCAGCCAGCGGATTCCGTAACGGGAGCCAAAGCCGTCGCCGTTCCTGGTGCGTTGATGGCGTATGAGAATGCGGTTGCGCGACATGGAAAGAAAAAGTTCAGTGAACTGCTGGAGCCCGCGGCAATGATCGCGGAAAAAGGTTTCGAGATCACGCCGCAATATCACAGTCGCATCGCTGAAAACGGTCAGAAATTGAAACTGTTTCCGGCGACCGCTGCGTTGCTACTTAACGATGACGGCACACCGCTGGCCGCCGGTACTCTGCTTTTGCAGCCAGACCTTGCGGCGACGTATCGCAACATTGCCTCGGGCGGCACTGACTGGTTTTACAAAGGTCCATTTGCTCAACAGGTATCCGCGTGGATGCGTGAGAATGGCGGCGCTATCACCGAGTCTGATTTTGCGAACTATGAGACCATCGATCGAGCACCTGTTGCGACGTTGTATCGTGACCACTGTATCGTCGGTTTTCCACCACCAAGTTCAGGCGGGATTCATGTCGCTCAAATTTTAAACATCGTCGAGCACTTTGATCTGAAGTCGATCGCTCAGCGGAACAAGGCGGAAGCAATCCACATCATCGCCGAAGCCATGAAGCTCGCGTTTGCCGACCGCGCTCATTGGCCGGGTGATCCGGCTTATACGAAAGTTCCCAAAGGGTTGGTTGCCAAGACTTACGCCTGTGAGCAGGCATCGCAAATCGATACTGGGTTTGCGTCAGAAGTCACTTGCCATGGTTGTCCGCCAAACCCTGATGACATTTTCGGTGACCGCCACACGACTCATATTGCTGCCGCGGACGATGAAGGCAACTGGATCGCGATCACAACGACGATCAACACACATTTCGGCTCAAAAGTGATCGTTCCGGGAACGGGAGTCCTGCTGAACAACGAAATGGATGACTTTGCGATTGCTCCGGGAGTGCCCAACGCGTTTGACTTGATCGGCGCGGACAGCAATTCAGTCGAGTCCGGCAAGCGACCGCTTTCGAGCATGAGTCCGACGATCGTACTGAAAGACGGTGTGCCAGTGATGACTCTGGGTGCTGCCGGTGGGCCGAAAATCATCACCCAAGTCGCCACGGCGATCATTCAAGTCGTTGACTTTGAGAAGCAGCCTTACGAAGCGGTCGGTGCAACGCGTTTTCATCATCAGTGGTCGCCAGATCGCTTGCGTGTCGAGCGAACGATGAGTGAATACTTGAAAGCCGAATTGAATTCGTTCGGCCACGAGCTAACGATTGCAGATTCCAACAATGTTGGCGTCACTCAGTTGATTGCTCGCGATCCTGAGACAGGAATTTTCACTGGCGTTCACGATCCAAGAGTCCCGGGTGCCGCGCAGGGCACAGAATAGAAGTCTCTACTCTACGCAGCAGAAATTACAGTTTCGAAGCGTGAGTGTTGAAGTTGCAGTGTTTCAGCCCAGCGGGCGACACAGCCACTGCCGGTGTCGTCAGGCACCGGATTAAGTTGGCTCATTCGCAAACAGCCCAGCGGGCGACACAGGAATGGTGTCACCAGAAACTGTGTCGCCCTCCGGGCTTTAGAATCTGGATTGGCACAAAAACCGGTGCCTGACGACACCGGCAATGGCTATGCCGCCCTCCGGGCTAGAGCAATGTGCAACTTCAAAACTCACGGGTTGGGCGGTGATCTCACGCCCGCCATCGTACAACTTGTTAGGTCCTATGTCGCAAAAAAAGGCCGCCCAAATGGACGGCCTCCCAGTTTTCTGGATATTGCTAAATCAACTTCGTAACGCGATCGCTCAGGCTGCTTCCGTCGTTCAGCAAAACTTGCAGGTTGCTGCTTCCAGCGACTTTTTCTAGAACTTCTAGTTCTCGCAATCGCATCAGTGTTGGACTCGCATCCAACAACTTCGCGGTGTTTGCTTGGCTGCGGATCGCAGCGGTTTCTTCACGCCGCGAAATCAAGTTGGCTTCCGCTGCTTTGCGAGCCGCTGTCACTTGGTTCAGCAAGTCTTTCATCTCTCCAGGCAAAACGACGTCTCGGACACCGACCGAAACGATCGCCAGACCAAACTCGGAAGCACGCTGCTCAAGTCGACTCTGGGCCTCGATGGCAACCTGTTCCTTTCCACCAAGCAGTTGATCCAAAGTCTGGCCGCCGATTACGTCGCGCAACGCAAGTTGAGCTTCACGGTACAGAGCGGCATGCAAGTCTTCACTTGCTCCGATGACTGCCCGCGCGTCGGTTACTTTGTAGGCCACGACCGCGTTGAGTCGCAATGTAACGTGGTCGGCTGTCATTACATCCTGTCCAGCAACATCCAACATCTTTTCACGCATGTCGATTTCGAGCACACGAGTGTTGGCTGTCTTTTTCCAAAACGCGTAACGACCGGATTTCAAAGTCTCAACGTAACGTCCGTTGCGGAAGTAAACTCCCACGTGATCTCGCTGCACGTCGCAGACTTCAACGAAGTCTGGAGCGCTGGCGTGCCGAGTGATCAGCTCAAGATCTTCGTGCTCAAACTTTGAGCTTTCGATGTCGATAACCTCGATTTGAACTCGGCGAGCTTCCGTCCACAGCACATGGGCACCGGCGCCTAGGACCTTGAAGAATCGACCGTCGACCCAAACCAAAGCTCGCTGCCGATCCGACAAATCGAGTGAAGTTGCCAGTCCTTGAAGGAAGTTGTTTTCTCGGTCGGCCCGCACGATGTCGGTAACGAGGCGATGTTGAAGCAAGATTTCGCGAGTCGACACGACGTCGATTCGCTCATTTTGAAATGGGGCGATGACGAAATGACGTCCGGCGTGTCGAACGCCAACGAACTGGTCGTTTTGGAAATGCAAACCGATTTGGTGCGGCAAGATTTTATAAGTGCGAATCATATTTCTCCTTCTTTAAGTTTTGGAGATAGAACGTGGAGGGCAAGAAACGTTCGCCGCAATCACCAGAGGAAGAAGAAAAAAAGAGCCCGAGTGCTGCGAGATTCTGGTCGTTCACATTTTCCAGATGCGGAATGCACGTGAATCGAAAGCGGAAAATGAGACGACCAAACGGTTGCCAGCCTTTTGATTCGAACGCCGCAGCGGAAGGCGGTGCGATCCGAAGTTTTGTTCGACTCAGCCGACTGACCAGAGCGTCCTTTTGTATTCAAGTTTGCAATCGATTCAGCTGCGCACTGCAAGGCATCGGCCAATGTTGCCCAGAATTTTTGTTGGACTCGTTCGAAAACGAGTTCAACTCAAAACAGGGCTGAACTAACAGGCACTCACGGCACTCGAGCCGAATGTGTAGCTGTTTGGCTACGGGCAAGGTGTTAACTTGCGTTTTGGAATGGGATTCGAACCCACGACAATCAGGTTATCAATCTGATGCTCTTACCAACTGAGCTATCCAAGCGGTTGAAGTGGTCTTTAATCCAAAACCGTTCACGGAACACAACTGACAAAAGCCAAAGCCCGCCGCTGCACCGCCGGCACGGAACGCACATCAGCACGATAGACAACTGCAAAGGAAATTGGTTCGCGATTACACCAGATCGATCTGCAAACCGTCGTAGCCGACTTCGATGCCGTCGGGCAGTAACGGATTCACGGTCTCGTAATTCAGCTTGCAAGCGCAATGCGTGAACCAAGTTTTCTTCGCGCCGATTCTTCTGGATGCTTCGATGGCTTGGTCGATGCAGAAGTGTGTCGGGTGTGGGTCGGCGCGTAACGCATCGAGCACTAAGACTTCGACGCCTTCAAGTAACGCAAAGCTACTTTCGGGAATGTGGCTGACGTCGGTACAGTAGGCGACGTTGCCGATGCGAAAACCAAGCACTTCAAAGCGTGGGCCATGCTTCAATGGAATTGGGATGACGGTCGCACCAAGGATCTCCAACGGTTCGGTGCCAATTCGAGTCATATCGACGGCAGGAACGGCGCCGCGGTGAGTCGTTTCCTGATTTGAAAACGCGTAGCTGAATGCTTCTCGAAGTCGAACATCAACCGCTTCGTTGCAATAGACCGGAACAGGATGGCCAAGGTAGAACTGAAACAGTCGCAGATCGTCGAATCCCATCACGTGATCGCTGTGCTCATGCGTGTAAATGACGGAGTGCACGATGCCGAGTTTTTCACGGATCAACTGTTGATACAAATCGGGCGAAGTATCGACGAGTAGATTCCCTTCCGGCAAACCGAAGATCGCGCTACTACGAGTTCGCTTGTTGCGAGGGTTGTCACTCTGACAAGTGTCGCAACCACATCCAATGGCTGGAACACCCACGGAAGTTCCAGTTCCAAGGAGGATCAGCTTGCCGCGAATGTCGGTGGTGACTGGTTTCTTGCTCACAAGGAAATTGATCTGCTGCGGAATTAATGCTTCTGTGCACAGAAAGAATAGTCCCATCCGACCCATTGCGACAGCGGCGAACGGGGCTACGGCACGGTTGTTGCTTCCGTGGGACCTGTTCCTTGCTGTTCTGACATTCGGTCCGCGAGCTAAGGCGTGAATAATCGGTGAAACTAGGGTTTTGCGGCGTTAATGGTAGATCAGCTAACATTGACCCGTTTTCGCAAGCACGATAACCTGTCGGGACGATAAAAATGCCCAAAATTCGCAAACTGCTGCCAAGCGTGGCTGACAGATCGGCATGATGGATCTGCGCGATTAAAGACGTAACCTAAAACCTCAAAATTGGAGCCAATCACTGCTCCTGTTCCACTGGATCAGACAGCGATTGGCTACCGGAAATCAAAAATGGAAAAGCTGGAACTTCTTTGGGACAACACGACGCACTTCGTTTCTGGCGTCGTCCGAAATGTGGAGCGAACGATCACGAATCTGTTCGGATCATCTAACGCCCGCCAAGTCAAAAAGTTTCAAGGGCGGGTCGACGCTATCGGTGCGCTTGAAGCGACGTACGAAAAGATGTCTGACGAAGAGCTGGCCAATCAGACGCAGCTGTTCATGAAGCGTTTGCGCAACGGTGAAACGACGGACGACATTCTCAGTGAGGCATTCGCTGTTTGTCGTGAAGGTGGAAAACGATTCTTGGGAATGCGGCACTACGATGTCCAACTTATTGGCGGCATGGTGTTGCACGGTGGAGCCGTCGCCGAAATGGTGACCGGTGAAGGTAAGACGTTGGTGGCGACGCTGCCGGCTTATTTGAACGCGCTCGAAAATCGCGGCGTTCATGTCGTGACGGTGAACGACTACCTTGCGCGTCGTGATATGGAATGGATGGCCCCATTGTATATGGGGCTGGGACTGACAGTCGGTAACATTCAATCCAACATGCCTGTTCTAGAAAGACAAAAGGCTTACAGCTGCAATATTACTTACGGAACCAACAACGAATTCGGTTTCGATTACTTGCGCGACAACATGCGTCCCGCTGCTCGCGGCGACGAACGATTTGGTTCTCGCTATCAACAGTCGCAAGGTAAGCTCGCGTTCGCGATCATTGACGAAGTCGACAACATTCTGATCGACGAGGCGCGTACGCCGCTGATCATCTCCGGACCGGCTCATACGAACCCGGGTCGTTACGCGGAAGCAAATCGAATCGCGTTGCAGCTCAAACGCGACGTTCACTATCAAGTCAACGAAAAAGATCATACCGCGACGCTGACGGACGAAGGGGTTCGTCACGCGGAAAAGCTGGCTGGTGTTGAAAGTTTCTACACGCCGGGCAACATGGAATGGCCACACCTGATCGACAACGCGCTTCGTGCCCATTCGCTGTACACGATCGATGTGAACTACGTTGTCAAAGAAGGCCAAATCGTCATCGTCGACGAGTTCACCGGACGTTTGATGGAAGGTCGCCAGTGGTCCGATGGATTGCACCAAGCCGTTGAGTCCAAAGAAGGCGTGAAGATCAAAGAAGAGACTCAAACGCTGGCCACGATCACGCTGCAGAACTACTTCAAACTCTACGACAAAATCTGCGGCATGACCGGTACCGCGATGACCGAGGCGGAAGAGTTCTACAAGATTTACGAACTGGATGTGGTCGCCATTCCAACGAACAAAACCATGTTGCGGATCGCACATCCGGACATCATTTACAGCGGTGAGAAATACAAATGGCGTGCCATCGCCGAAGAGATTGAGAACTATCATTTGCACGACATGGTGTTCATGAACAACGGCGACGTCTACACGGGCAAGCTGGTTAGTGAAGGAGATGAAGTTGTCATCAAGGACAACATTGATGGCAAAGAGTATCGACTGGCTAAAAACAAAGTTAGCAAGATCCAACGCCCCGGTCGTCCGATCCTTGTCGGTACGACGACGATTGAGAAAAGTGAGCTTATTTCTGAACTGTTGACGAAGCGTGGAATCAAACACGAAGTTCTCAACGCCAAGAATCATAAACGCGAAGCCGACATCGTTGCTCAGGCCGGTCGCTTTGGAGCCGTCACGATCGCGACGAACATGGCGGGGCGTGGTACCGACATCGTGATGGGCGGAAACCCGGAAACGATGGCGTGGGCTCGGTTGCAGGATACTTACGAGACACGCCTCGATGTTCCGCAGGACGAATGGGATCAGTTGACCGAAGAGATCAACGTCGAGCACAAGATGGCCGAGATGGGCGTCGAAGTGAAAGAGATGGGTGGCCTTCACGTGATTGGCACCGAACGTCACGATGCGAGACGGATCGACCTTCAGCTTCGCGGACGTTGTGGTCGTCAAGGTGATCCGGGAAGTAGTCGATTCTTCCTCAGCCTTGATGATGACTTGATGCGAATTTTCGCTGGCCCGTTTGTGAAACGTGTCCTCGAAATGGGTGGCTTCAAAGACGATGTTCCGATCGAAAGCAAAATGGTTTCTCGGCGCATCGATAGTGCTCAAAAGAAACGTGAAGAGTTCAACTTCGAGATTCGCAAAAGTCTGCTCGAGTACGACGAAGTGATGGACGAGCAGCGGAAGCGGATTTACAGTTTCCGTCAGAGAATTCTTGACGGTGCCAGTTGCCGCGAGATCGTGCAGGACATGATCAAGGATCAGATCGAATCAAACTTGGCGACGTGCTTGGATGATTCGTTCGGCTATGAATCTTTCGCGAGTTCAGCGGCGAATCAACTTTCGGTTGACGGCTTCGATCCAAAACTATTCCGCAAGCTGACTCCTGAGGAAGCTGAGAAAACAGCGATCGACGAAGCTCAGCGAATGGCAGAGACGCTTGTCGTGAGCCAAGTCGAGGACCATCTTCCAATTTCAGAAGATGAATCGGAATGGAGCTGGGCAGCGCTTGAGCATTTTGCCAACAGTCGTTGGAACCTGAAGGTCAACGAACATGAGCTGCGAAAAATTGGTCGTGATCGAGTGGATGAATTCCTGATCGACAAAGCTCGTCAGGCACTCGAGAAAGTAGAGGTCAGCCACGCCGAACAGATGTTGGATCATCGGTATGGTGTCCGCACTGCAGCAGCTTGGCTGAAGGCGAAATTTGGCATCGAAATTGATCCCGATTCCCTCGACGAAGTTTCTGCGGACGAAGTCACCGAACTGGCGACGGATAAAGCGATTGACGTTTACGATCGCAAAGAAGCCGAATACCCAGTGATGGCTGGGTTCTATCGGTTCTCAACAGAGTCGACTGGTGGAGCTCAACCGCGTCTTGATCGCGAACAGCTGATGGATTGGGCGAGCCATCGTTTCAAGTCAGAAATGAACGCGGCGGATGTTCAAGACAAACAACGCCAAGAAATTGCGGACCTGCTGATCGACAAAAGTCTGAGCCATCAACAGCAAGCTCAAACAACGATCGCAACGCTTCATGAAAAGTTGACAGAGCTTTCTCAAAAAGGCGAACTACCGCTGAAGGATGCCAACGGCGCTGCGGATTCTTTGGCGAATTGGCTTAAAGAAACGCTCGACTATGAGCTAGTTTTGGAAAAGGTTGATCGTCTTGAGAAAGAAGAACTCGAAGAACGGCTCGAAGCGATCGTCGAAGACCATTACCATCCGGAGTTCCGTCGGATGGAGCGAATGGTGCTGCTGGAAGTCGTTGATTCGGCGTGGAAAGATCACTTGCTGGCGATGGACTATCTGAGAAGTGCCGTTCGTAACCGCGGAATGGCTCAGCTGGATCCGAAAGTCGAATACAAACGTGAAGGTATGCGGATGTTCGAAGGGTTGTGGAGCACGATTGGAGAACGTGTGACCGACCTTGTTTTCCGCATGGAGAACATGAACGCTGATTTCGTCAGCCATACACTTGCTGAGACGACGGCTCGCCCGACAGAACAGCGAGTGATCGAATCACATGAGACTTATGAAAATGATACGACTCGTGAGAATCAGGAAGCGGCTGATTCTGCCGGCGGCGAAAAGCGAAAAGCCGAAACGATTCGCAATCGGGACAACAAGGTCGGTCGAAACGATCCGTGCCCATGTGGCAGCGGCAAAAAGTACAAAAACTGCTGCATGCGAAAGTTGGCCAAATAGTGTTAGCCGAATATGTGTAGCCGGAGTCGCAAGACTTCGGACAATTTGATCGGCGCGAAAATTTGCCACTTCGATGAACTCAAGAACAACAACAAAGGATTGAGTTGAGCCTGCGATCAAACATCCGCACGATCATCTTCAACTGCATCTGGCTGTTGATCTTCGTAGTCAGCCTTCCGTGGTTGGCGTGGCGGTTTTTTTCAAAGGGTAAGAATCGTCGAGGTTGGAAGCAAAAACTTCTTGGTCTCTGTCCTGTCGCAGAACATTCGTCGTCAAATCGTATCTGGCTGCATGCCGTCAGTGTTGGCGAAGTTCACTTGCTCGAAACGCTGATCGATCACTTGCGACAGAAGCGCGGCGACGCGGAGCTGTTTATTTCGACAACGACTGAAACGGGCTACGATCGAGCCGTCTCTCTTTTTGGTGAAGAGTGCAGAGTGTTCTTTTTCCCGTTCGATTTTAGTTGGGCGATTCGCAACGTAATAAAGCGAATCAAACCTGACCTGCTAGTGCTGGCGGAACTTGAACTCTGGCCAAATCTGATTCACCTGGCTGCTGAATCGAAAGTCCCGGTTGTGGTCGCTAACGGGCGACTAAGCGAAAACAGCCACCGAAACTATCGGCGAATTGGGATCTTGACGCGTCCCATGTTTTCAAAGCTTCATCACGTTGGCGTTCAAGATCAAGTTTATGCTCAGCGGTTTGTGGATTTGGGGTGCGCTGAAGAAAAAGTCACCGTTACCGGTAACTTGAAATACGATTCGATTGAAACAAATCGCGATAATCAGAAGACGAAAATGTGTCGATTCGTCGCGGCGGACTGCGGCATTTATTGTGAAGATCCTACTCTCGTCGCCGGGAGTACGCAGATCGAAGACGAAGCAGCCATCGTCGAAGCTTGGCTAAACGTTCGTTCGTCGTTTCCAAAACTAAAGCTAATTGTTGTTCCTCGCCATCCGGATCGAATCGGCGAAATTGAATCGTTGCTTGCCGAACACAGTTTGGAAGCGAATCGACGTTCGCAGCATGGATCAAAAGCCATCGAGTCAGACATCCTGATTGTGGATGTCATTGGAGAACTTTCTGGTTGGTGGGGGCTTGCTGACATCGCGTTCGTTGGCGGCAGCATGGGTTCGCGCGGCGGCCAAAATATGATCGAACCGGCTGCCTACGGATTACCCGTTTGCTTCGGCCCCAACACTGCCAATTTCAAAACCACAGTCGACGGACTATTGAGCGAAGCTGCTGCAGTCGTTGTTCGTGACTCAAATGAGCTCGCTGAGTTCGTGTCCGCAATGCTTGCTGATCATGAAGCTTCGATCGCGATCGGAAAACGGGCTCAGGATTTCGTTCTGAAGCATCGCGGTGCTGCCGATCGAACAGTCAAAATTCTTGATGAAGTTCTACGGAACGTAGACGATTGGCGTCTTGATCGAGCCGCTTAATGTTTTACGCGGGGCAGGTTTTAAACCTGCCGGACAGATCTAATGGAAGCTCGAAAACCTGCCCCACTCGAATTGTGACGCAGCCTCACAGATTTACAATTGAGGTTATAATTTACGCATCTTCGTTTCTCTCGAGCTCAAGCAACGTATGCGAATCGGTTACCACACCAACGGAATGGCCCAGCACGGATTGTTCGACGGCTTGAGGCTGCTTGCGAAATCTGGCTACAAAAGCGTCGCGATCAACGTCGATCACGGTTGGCTTTCGCCCAATGATCATGACGTTAAATCGAATGTTCAAAACGTAAAATCGCTACTGAAGAATCATGGCATGCACAGCGTCGTAGAGGCGACAGCCAACTTTCTGCTTGATCCAAGTCTTGCCAATTTTCCGACGCTGATGGAACACGATCCGGGCTTGGTCGAAAGTCGCATGCGGTATCTCAAATATTGTGTTGATGTGGCGGCAGAACTGGACGCCGATTGCATGTCGATGCGGTCAGGCGCTAAACCAACAGGGCTGACATTCGAACAGGCGATGAGCCGATTGGTGGAAGGCACCGAAGAACTGTTGCTCTATGCCGCAGAACGCGATGTCGTCGTGAGTATCGAGCCAGAGCCGGGAACGCTGATCGATACACTCGGCCGGTTTGATCGTCTGTTGCATTTGTTCGATTCGCCTCGGCTTATGCTTACGCTCGACATCAGCCACGTTTTTTGCAATGACGAGCTACCGTTGGCTGCGCAACTGGAACGGTGGAAAAATAAGATTGCGAATGTGCATGTTTCCGATATTCGAGTCGGCGAGCATCGACATCTGCCGTTTGAGGAAGGTCAAATTGGATTTTCATTGGTGTTCGATGCGATCGCAGCCATCGAGTATGAAGGAGGGGTCCATGTTGATCTGCCAGACCATAACTCCAACGCGGCGGCAATGATTCAGAGTAGTTTCCATTTCTTAGATCCATTGATTAAGCAGGCAAAGGCAAAACACCTTGAGCAGTAAACGACTTGTATTCTTGACCATTCCTGGACTGCGACGCAAAGATTTGCAGCGCATGCCGAACTTGCAGAAACTATCTAGCAGCGTTAGCACGATTGAGCACGCTTTTCCTTGCGTTACTTGGCCCAGCCAAGCGAATTTGCTGACCGGCAAAGCGCCAAGGGAGCATGGTGTTGTTGCAAATGGTTTCTACTGGCGGGAAGAGCGTAAAGTCGAAATGTGGACTGCTTGGAACGAAGTGATTCAGCAGCCGCAAATTTGGGACTTGCTGAAAGAGAAGGGACTTACTTCAGCGGCGTGGTTTCCGATGTTGAGTAAAGGTTGCGGCGCGGATTACGTTTGCATGCCTGCTCCAATTCATAAACCCGACGGCAGCGAAGATCTTTGGTGCTACACAAAACCTCAAGAGTTTTACGGGGAGCTGCTGGAAAAATATGGTCATTTTCCGCTGAAGCATTTTTGGGGACCGCTGGCGAACATCCAATCCAGTCGCTGGATCGCGGAAACGGCCGCCGAAGCAGCGAAGAAGTTTCAGCCCGATTTTTTCTACGTTTACTTGCCGCATTTGGATTACGCGGCGCAAAAGTTTGGCCCTGACAGCGAGCAAGCTGATCAGGCAGTCGATGATTTGGACGAATTAATTGGCGAGTTTATTCCCCAAATGAATAGTGCACTCGATGATCCTACGTGGATGGTTCACAGTGAGTACGTGATCACGGAAGTCGATCATGTGAGCTATCCCAATCGGGTATTGCGAGAGGCGGGGTTGCTGGCTGTTTGCGAATCCGAATCTGATTCAGGTAAGGAGCAATTGAATCTTGAAAACAGTGCTGCTTGGGCGTTGGTCGATCATCAGTTTTCACACGTGTTCGTGAAGGAAAATGATCCTATCATCGCCGCAGAGGTGATCAGCCTTTTCGAAGATCTCGATGGCATCGATCAGGTTCTCACCGGATTGGATCGCGGGTCGCTTGATCACGAGCGTAGCGGTGATGTTATTTTGGTTTCTGAACCGAACAGTTGGCAAGCGTACTATTGGTGGCAGGACGATTCGTTAGCTCCATCATTTGCCACGACGGTCGATATCCATCGCAAGCCTGGTTACGATCCGGTTGAACTCTGTTTTGATATGGCGACGATGAGCGTGCCACTCGATGCAACGCTGATCAAAGGTTCACACGGCGTGCCACAAGAAGCGGGCACTGAAGAAGGCGTGGTGGTCTGCTCGGATGCGTCGTTGGTGAGTGCTGAGCGTTTGAATGAAGCTCAAGTTTTCGATTGCGTGATGAGCTTCTTTTCGGGGTAGGTTTTCGATCTGGCAGATGAGTTGCAATTTTCCTGACGCTTAAGTTTTGAAATGCTCGCTTCAGTACCAGAGGGATGACGTGCTGTAGCCCAGGAAGTTAGTGTTGGGTTTACGGGCTGGAAAAAAACGATAGTGCCGAAGGGACGAGAGGTTGCCAAATTTGACTCGTGCCGTCCCTTCGGGACTATCAGATTAGCTTACGCCGTTTTCCCCGGACTTACATCCGGGGCTAAAGCATGCATGCTGTCACTTCGTGACTTAAAAGCACTGCAGCTTCAAAAGAGCAAGCGAGTGGTGTTTGCTTCTGGGGAGGCAGCGGTAACCAATACGACAGCACCACGTTACCAAATCACGGTCCCGCCCTTGGGCGAAATCAAATCGTCAAGGTCGTAGAACATGTCTTCGCTGATATCATTCTGGCTGATGTTCAGGTACTTCAGGTTTTTCAGCTTCATCAATGATTCAGCGCCATCATCGGTCAGCCGCTCCTTATTGGATCCGCAATGGAGCCACGTAAGCTGTGGCATGTCTTCAAGGATTTTTAGGCTTTTGTCGGTGACGGCAGTCTTGTCGATGTTCAGCCAAGTAACGGAATCCAGCTTCGAAACACTTTCGACGACGTCATCGCCAATCTTGGTGCTCCAAAAGTTAACCTTTTGCAATTTTTCCATGCGAGCAAAATACGGAGCCGAAGCGTTGGTGACTCCGGGCGAATTCGTTTCGCTCATGTCGAGGCTGCGCAAATTCGGCAGCTCAGCAATCGCTGCGATTCCGGCATCAGAAATGCTTGTGTCGCGAAGTACCAAAACTTCGAGGCTGGGAATCTTGGCGAGCGACTTCATGCCTTCGTCTCCAACGGACGTGCCGAAGAGGTAGATCTCTTTCAGGTTGTTGAGGCCTTGAAGTTTTTTCATCCCTTCGTCAGTGACCGTCGTGTAGTTGAGGCCAAGTACTTTCAGGTTTTTCATCTTTGCGACGGAGTCCAACGTTCGATCGCTAATTTGGCCGCCCCAGATTTTCAAATATGAAAGATTTGGCAAAGACGCAATGTCCTCAACAGCCGTGTCAGCAATCTGATTATCGGTTAGGTCAAGTGCTCGTAGCGTCTTCAGATTCTTCAATGCACTAATGTCAGAAGATTTAACTCGCGTTTGCGTACAGCGAATCTGCTCAAGCGCCGGATACTTTGCGAACAACTCGAATCCATCTGCTGGAAAACTTACGCGAGCCATCTGCAGGAATTTTAGCTCTGGAAGTTTGCCCATCGCTGTGATCGAGTCGGCGGTCAAATTTGCGCCCGGCAGGTCGATTCGCTCAAGACTCGGAATCTCCGAAAGGATCTCAAATGACTTCGCGTCCAGCGTTGATCCATTGAATGATAATCGTTTTAAGTTTGGGCAATCGACAAGCGATGCCAGCAAATCATTGTCGTTGGGGATGTCGGCAAGGTCGACTTCCGAAATAGTGCTGTCAGCTTTCGAAAGCACGACATAGCCACCTTTATCTTCAACGGATTTAACGATAGCAGCTTTGGCTTCTTCAGAAAGTGCTGGCGGTTTCGGTGGCTCAGGAGTCGCCGTTGGAGCAGAATTATCTTCTACCGATTCAGTATCAAGTTCACCCAGCCGCGCTCGATCTCGCAGTTTCTTCTGTTGAATCAGATCGTCGTAGTTGGTCTTTTCGCAGCCTGTCAAAACACAGAACAGCAGTGCCAAAATCGTCGAAAATGCACGCGTACTCAATTTAGTAGTCTCCAGGAAACCAATCCACAACAATGCCAACTAATACAGTAGCACGCGGTTGGCTGAATTGAAGGCGTCCGGACTTCGACCCTCAAAATTGGCATATTTTAACTCAGCGACATCTTTTCGCTGACCCGAACATTAGGAATCCGGCGACGGGTTATGCGGCCTGTACCTGTTATGACCGAAAATTCAATTATTCCGATATTTCGAAACGGTGATCCCAATGATGCGTCGAATCCAGCTAACTAGTTGCCAACTGTTGATCGCCGGAGCTGTCGCGTGCGTTTCGATGCCGCTGTTTGCGAACCACGAAGACGATTTGTTGGACCCTTCTTTGGATCAACCGTTGCCGCAATATGAGCGGACCGGAGGGGCTGGTTTTAGGGAGGGGCCAACGGACACGAAGCAGCCAGCTACCAAAGAATCGACTGTTGCCACACCGAAGCCCGTGCCACTGAGGAGTTTCAATACAGGATCTGAGCTGGCAGTCAATCCGCTGAGCACACTTCTGGGGCAAGAGTCTCAACGAAAGGTCCAGGCACTTGAGACACCGGACTCGGCAATGTCAGATCTTCCAGCCATGGAAGCACCAGCGCGTTCACAACCTTCTCCGACCGCCAGCGTAAAACCGAATCGGATCAGCAACCCGCCGAAGGAAGAGGCTGCTCCGCTAACTGATGTTAGGACGCAATCTGCACCGCCCAAAGCTAAACCCGAACCGACTCAACAACTTCGGTTAAAGAAAAAGGCCACCGCCGAGCCGGCCGCAGCTAAGAAGAAAAAGAGTGCTGTTCAGAAACCAGTACTCAATTTCGACATCTATCGCGACGCTTCCCAATATCCGATCGACCCGCGAAAGGCAAACAATCCTTGCACTCAAGGTGCCAATTGTGGATGCGGTTGCCGTCTCAGCAAAAAATACGGAGTCAATGGTCGTCCGTATCAGCCTCGCGAACTCGGTGGTTACACGTGCGGTGCAAAGTGCCCGAACAAACGACCACAGTTTTCGGCGTACTGGCCGCGACCGCTGTCGGCAAAGTTGGACGAGCGCAATCCCCAACGGGCAGCAGCTCGTTACTCGGGCTGTCAAGAAAAGAAGTTGGTTGATGTGTTTGATCGTCTGACGAATTTTCGACTGATTGACTATCAACGAACAGACAGCGGATACTGTGGACCTGAATCTGATCCTTATGGTTGCCTCGGTGAGAGCAAACATTTCGGTAGCGTGCATCAGATTCCTGCATCCATGGAACCTTACGGGTTTGGATATTAGGTGGAGTGTTGCGAAGCAGTACCTGCCCGAATACACATCACCCTCCCTCTGGGAGGGTCGGAGCCTAAGCGACGGGGAGGGCGCGGGCGTTAAAGCACAACATTGGAATACGCAAGGAACGGCACCCTCCCCAGCCACTCGTTCCTCGCGACTGACCCTCCCGGAGGGAGGGTGATGATCATGTGCCATCGCTTTGACGCATCGCTGGCTACTTTTTCAACAGCTCCAAAAGCCGATCGTGAAGCGGACCATTGCTGGCGATTGCATTCCCGGTGTCGATCTTCG
>CAZORS010000093.1:0-19642 GCA_964582025.1 uncultured Pirellulaceae bacterium
TGGGAGATCACGTGCTTCACAATCCGCCTCAGTCCATGCCTACAAAGCAGTAGCTAGATCCGATTGACGATTGCGCAGACGTGGAATCGGCGGTTGGTTCGGTCAAGCATCCAGCGAGGCTGACAGAAAATACTGCGAGCAAAAGTAGTGGTTTCTTCATTCCTATCCACGGTTCTGAGGTGCAAATTGACCTTCGACTTTCAGTTTACCATTTCATTGAAAGCCATGAAATTGGAGTTTTGAAGTTGCAGTGTTCTAACCCGGAGAGCAACTTCGAGGAATGCTGTTCAATAGGCGCAATACAAGCCCGAATCGCAAGCGAGTGGTGCTTTGCATACCGGGTGACCACTCGTTTGCGGTTCGGGGCTTGTTCTGGCGTCGCCACATGAAAAGCTCATTCGATGGCTTCTTCCATTTCAGCCTCTGGCCACTAGCTAACCAACGCTGCTTCGCGGTGGATTTCCGCCACCAGCTCCGCAGTCAGTTCGAGCTTTGATGCCAGATCAGCCAAGTAAGCTGTTTCCGCATCGTTCTTTTGACCTGTCACCAGCAACGATGCCAAGTAAAGCTCAACCGCCATCGCTGGCGAATCCGAGAGTTCCGCGATTCGAGCCGCATCAGCTGGCTTGCCCATCTCCTCCAGCAAAATCCCTGACGCTTGGCTTTCGATGCCGGTCGCTTTGATCTGGCCAGAGATTACCGCATGTTCCGTTTCGTCGATCACTCCGTCGGACTTCGACGCTCCAACCATCGCGCGAAGGATTGCAACGCTTCGTTTTTCCGCAGCGTCACCTTCCTGTTTCTCGACAGCGAATTCCGAGAGGTCGAATTCGGTGCCTCCGTTTTCCTTTTGCCATTTCTGGTAGGCCTTGTAGCCCAAAGCTCCAAGTGCCGTCAACGATCCAATTTTGATCACCGGCGACAAAGTCTTGCGACCTTTCTTGGTTCCAAGCAACAACGCCAGCAAACCTGTGGCAGCGACACCGGCTCCTACTTTTTTCATCAACTCGTCACGTTCCGGCCCGGCTTCGGGAAGCTCGATATATTTCGAAGCATAGTCTGCTCCATCGTCGGCGAGTTCTTTGCCCTTGGTCGTAAGATCGGCGGCGAGTTCTTTTCCGGATGCCAAAAGTTGATCGAGCAGTTCCTGGGCGTTCATAGGGGAGCCTTGGGTAGAAAGTGGACTATGGAGAAAGCGAATTCAGTTCGCATTTTGATTTTAACGCGTCGCCGTCGAAATTGTAGCGGCCCGGAAAAACTTGCAGTCCGCTTTCGCGAAAGCAACAATTGGGCGCATCGAATCGACAGCGGGACACTTCGCCCAACATGCCGTTGAGGATGCTGCCAGCATCCTTCCGTTGGGCGCAAAATGTGGCACGGTGGTCTCCACCGTTTGGCACATATCCACGGTGGAGACCACCGTGCCACATTCCTTCATTGCGTCTGTGCTATTGCTTCTTGTAGACGCGAACGAAGTCGACGAACACCCGCGACATCACCCTTTGTTTTGCATTGTCGGAAACGAAAGGTCCTTCAAATCGTCCATCGCCTTGATCGGGATCCCAAGCATTCTTTTGGAATTCAAGCGTCAACAAGATCATCATGTCGACCGGTTCGCTTGGAATGTTCTCCGTGAACGTGTAGTACAGTTTTCCGTCGACGTAGCACTTCATGTACTTTTTTGTCCACTCGACACCGTAAGTGTGGTATTGATCATCGTTGACGTCGACTAGGTCGGTTGATTTCGGTTCGGAAGCTCCATTGAGCTGAAGAGACTCCGACCCTTTTCCGTTTTGAGCCCAATGGTTGGCAACATTGAACGCTTTGTTGATGTAGTCCTTTTTGCCTTTGGGGATTTCCACCACATCGACTTCGGTTCCATCCGTCGGGTTGCCATTGTAAGCACGCGTTTTCGAAAACAGCCAGAACGCGAACCAAGTCGAATAACCTTTGAGTTCGTTGGTTTTGATTCGAGCGGAAATGTACAGCGGAGCATCAGTTGGCGACACGAATTTCCCGCCCCACTTCACATTGCTCGGTTCGGCTTTATCCCACTTCTCCGGAAAGCCGGTCATCAAGTAGGCACCATCGACCTCCACTCCGTTAGCGTTCTGTTTGGTTTTGTCGGCTGCGATTTGAAGCACCAATTGACCTTCTCCATTTAACCAATGGTGACCGGATTTTGCGGAGTACATTTGCGACGTGTCTTCAGTTTTTCCGTTCCAGCGAATTCCTTTTTCAGTTCGGTCGGCAAAGTCTGTTGGGGTGTAGCCAAGGAACGGATGCCAGTTTTTCGGCAAGCCCTTGCCGTCAAATTCATCTTGCCAATCGATGGCCCATTGGCCGTCAGGAGTCCAGTCGGGCCCGGCGGCAGGCTTGAGTTTTTCGTTGGCCTTTTGAGCTTCCTTGGGATCGACCGCCTGTTTCGTGGCACCGATCTCGACCCCTTTGACGATGGATTCGGTCTGCTTTTTCCAATCGCTGTCGTAAAGCAAGATCTGCCAGAAGTAGTCAGTGTCCTTGGTGGCATCGGCGGGCACTTTGATCGTCAGGGAAGTGCTTTGCTTTCCGGCTTCGACTTCTTTCCATTGCTCGGCGACCTTCTTCCAAGACGAATCGACCAGTTGAGCTTGGACGATGCCTTTGGCAGCGAGCTCTGATTTAATTTCTACCGTGCACTCGGTTCCGGCTTTTAGCGACAGTGGTTCGTTTGCGAGAGAAACGGATTGTCCACTCGCTTTCTCGTGGAGGAAGCAGCTGACCAATAGCAACATCAACAGTTTGAAGTGAGTCACCGAATTGCGTCCCGGAATTCTGAGTGAAATGGTTGGGCTCATTGTTCGTTGGCTCCGTCGGCATCATTGGCTGCTCCGACGAGTGATTGGAACCCACCGTACGCCATCCGCGTAGCGTCAAAGATCATGGAAGTCGGGTCCATCAGTGGCGCAACTAGCTCGGCCATTCTTGGATCAGACTCAACTTTTGCGTTTACCGAATCGCGCACCTCGCGAGAATCAAACGTCACCCAACCAAACACAATGGTCTCATCCGTTGAGGCACCTAAAGCATCAAGAAACGACCGAGTTACTTCCCGATTCAAATCGTTTCCAACGAACTCAAGGTATTCAATCGCACCGTGTTCCTTGTAGATTTCAGCAACTTTTTCAGCGACAGCTTTGTACTCGTCAATCCGATTCCGCGAAATTGGAAAAGTGAATCCATCGATGTAGTGAGACATTCTTGAACCAAGTTAAGAGCGAGTGGATTTGTGCCAAAGTTTCTGTCGATCATGTTTCTTGATTTCGTCGCGAGCTCGATTCACGACCCATTCCTCACGAATGTGATTGCAAGCTTCCAGGTGCGTGCGACGATGACCAGTATTGTAAACTTACCCGCCACATAATCGTGTTGAAGATCTCTCGGAATTCCGCAACTCATGGTTGAGAAACGGATCCCGATGTCGAGGTTTATTCGGTCGATTCTTCGGGCATAAACTCTGTGAAGCCAGTTTTGTCGATGATGAACCACCTGTCTTTACCGTCTTTCCCCGCACTGCAATACCATGTTCCTTCCCTCGGTCTAGGAGTCCGCCCTTGTTCGCCCTTGATATTCGCAATGACTCGAAATGGTTCCTCTTCCACCAAAAACGAATGGCAAAATGGAACGGATGCCTTGTTCCCTTCAAGGGAATAAACGTTGATGTAGGTCAGGTTGTCGCCCTCAACCATAGGGTGAACTGATATGCCAATTTTTCGCTTTTCGTAGTCGGCCAGTCTTTGCTTTAGGTCTGGATGTTTTTCGATGTTCGCGAACAAATGAAATAGTATTTTTTCGGCGTATTGCGTACGCATTCCTTGCCCGATGGAATTTTCGAGCTGCCGTTGTAATTCCAAATTCGCTTGTTGTAGGTCAGAAATCTCGGATTGAAGTTTTCCTTTCGCCTTTCTCGCCTGGTATCCGATTGCCATCACGCCGATAAGTAGTGCTGAAAAAGTTATCAATCCCAGCAAGCTCAGTACTGTAAACTGAGGTCGCTGACTTTGTGACGACGAAACACGGTGAGGATTGTCCATTTCTAATCCGAAATCAAGAGACAGTTTCCGAAGTTGCCCATTTTGGTCGCGGTGCTTCGAATGTTTTCCTTTGGTCGTTTAACGGATGGTCAATTGAAAGCTTCCAAGCATGAAGGCACATCGGTGGTGAGTCGATATCAATCGTTTGGGTTTCAATTCGATCTTCTTCTCGGCCGTAAGCAGGGTCGCCGACGATGGGAATTCCAAGATGAGCCAAGTGAATGCGGATCTGATTCGTTCGTCCAGTTTTTGGTCGGCAAAGTAACAGCGTTTGATTTCCGCGACGTTCAAGGACTTCGAACTCAGTAAACGCTTCATCACCATTTGTGTCGACCAGTCGAGTACCAGCTCTGTCGGGCTCTTTTCCGATCGGAGCGTCACACGAAAAAGCTTCCTCGGTTGGTACGCCTTCCACCAACGCGAGATAGCTCTTCTCAACGGTTCCGTTCTTGAACTGTGGCAGCAGCGAGTTGGCAATCGAACGTTTCTTCGCATAGACGACAACGCCTGTCGTGTTGGCATCAAGTCGGTGGACGATTCGCATTTGGCAATCGTCATACACCAGATTGAGGAAATGATTCAGCGTGTTGCGATTGAAGCGTCCGCCGGGATGCATCGGCAGCGGAGCAGGCTTATTCAACACCACAATTGCATTGTCCTCAAACAAAAAGTCCACGTCATTCGAAACCGGTGGCTCCACCGTATGCGGAATCAAATGTTCGATGCGAAAACCTGAACGGATGACGGCTTCAGGTGCCATTGGTTGATCTTTGTAAACGATCCGTCCAAGTTCAAACTCTTTTTCCCAATAGCCGTCTTCTACGTGGCCGTGCATCTCCAAAAACATGTCCAGACATTTGTGGCGATCGTACTTGAGCGGCACGTTGACGGGCCGGACGTTGTGATACGGGTCGGAACCGGGAAGCTTGTCCGTTGCGATACGGATCTGCTTATTTCGCCGCTCGAGAGTCTGTTGCAATTTCTGATCTGGAGGCAAGTAACATTTCGCGCAGCTGTGTGGCGGAATGTACAGTGGTGAGGCTTGATCATCTGCCGTCAGCACTGCTTGGCAAGCATAACACTGGGTCGTTTCTGTTTCCCTGAGTTCTGGATCGACCGCGACGCGTTGATCGAACACAAAGCACTCGCCATCGTAGTGTTCGCCGCCGACTTCTTCGAAGTATCGCAAGATCCCGCCGTCAAGCTGATAAACTTCCTCGAAGCCTTGTTCTTCCATTAACGGTCCCGCTTTCTCGCAGCGGATGCCTCCGGTGCAAAACATGACGACTGGCTTCTTTTTGACAGATTCATCTAAGGCTTTCGTCGCGTCGGGGAACTCGCGGAAAGAATCGATGCCGATTGAAACGGCGTCAGCGAACGTGCCGATCTCAATTTCATAGTCATTACGTGTGTCGAGCAACGTCAGATCTTTGCCTTCGTCGAGCCATTGCTTCAACTGAGCGGCCGAAATCTTTGGGCTGGTTTTGGACGACGGCTGGATCGTTTCGACGCCCATCGAAATGATTTCTTTCTTCAACCGGATCAGCATTCGATTAAACGGCTGGTGATCGCTGTAACTTTTTTTGATCGGAAGGTCGGTGAATCGTTCGTCAGATGCCACTTCGGCCAGGATGCGATCGATGGCTTCAGAGCTGCCCGCAACAAACATGTTGATGCCTTCGTCCGAAAGCAATATCGTGCCCTTGAGGCTGAGAGATTTGCAAAGCGGCAGCCATTTCGATTTCAAGGCGGCTGGATCATCGATCGGAATAAACTTATATGCCGAGACGTTGACGTACGAATTCTGCAATTCGACGGCTTCAGGATTTGAGCTGGATTGCTTCGACATTGTGGTTGGTTCGGGGACCCACGAGAATCTGAAGTGGTTATGATAATGTGGTAAGTATAGATATCTCCAGCAAGGCCGAAAGCCGAAACCTACCAACAGCGAATTTTGAGTGAGGGCCAAGATGGCAAAGCAATTCAATCCGTTCCACAAATGGCTGGGGTTCGACGAAGGCTTGACACAACCGAACCATTTTCAACTCTTTGGCGTAAAACCAAATTCCGAAGATCCGATCGGATTCCGCAAACAGATTCATTCTCGAGCCAAGAAGCTTTTGGCGAAGCTCGAGAGCATGTCGGAACAAGAGATTGGTGACCGAAAGAAGCTGCATACCAAACTCCGTCGCTATGTCGTTAAAGCTCATGAGACGCTGTTGGATGACAAGCTGAGAGGAGTCTACTTGAAAGGGCTGCACCAGCGGGCTCGTGAACAAAAAGGATCAGCCAAGCCATTGGCTGTGCCGCCGCCGCAAAAGGGTAGCCCTGCTCAAACGATCAAGAATCCGCCGACTCAGACGATGAAAGGGTCTGGCAACAAAACGATCAAACAGAAGTCGGACGTGATTCTGACTGAAAAGCCTACCGTGCCGATGGCGATTCCCCTGTCGAAGCCCGATCGCCACGAAGTCGTTGATTTCGAATCCAACGCCGATAAAGTAGTTAACTTCGATAATCTCAGCTCAGAAGAGATCGTCATCCAGCCCGGGCGCATCAAGCGAAAGAAGTCCTGGCTAATTCCAGTGATTTGCGTGCTTATGACATTGCTGTGTGTCGCTGGAATTTCTGGGCTGGTGATGAACTTTGGGAACAAGTTGGATTCCAAGTTGACGGCTCGCCCTGAAGCCAGCAACGATCAGGCTTCGAACATTGTTGCCGATGCGACAACTCTGAAGGACGTTCCGACGCCGGATGCTCCTCCAACGCAGGACGAGATTCGAAGAGCAACTGAGGAGTTGGTGAATGCGAAACGAGAAGAATCGGTCGAAGTGTCGAAAGAATCTCAGTCGGCCAACCCCAAAGGGATTCGAGAGCCGATCACTTTGGCTGAGCCTCAGTTGCAATCGGTGCGTTTCCTTTTTGAGCGTGCTCGCAAGGAAATGAAACGTGGTCGCTTGGAGTCAGCAAGTGAACTCTATCGAACAGTTGACTCAATTTTCGACGGCGGCAAACCGAGTGGTGATCAGGCGGCGCTCTTTGATGAATTGAACAATGGTCGCGAAGTCGTTAAACATCTCGAAGGTTTTTGGGATCAGGTGAAGCGCAGCTCGATGAAAATCACAGGCGGTGAACTTGAACCTGAACCGGGTATGATCATCGGCTTTGTTGAGGGCCGCGAAAACGATGTCGTTTTGCGTTTCGGCGAAAATGTTGAGATTCCATACCGTTCGCTTCGACCTGGTTTGGCGATGTTGCTGGGTTCAAAAAAAGGGGCGCCCAATTTGCCGGCCTGGCGTTTGCAACAGGCTGCGTTTCGCACGATACATTCCAACGACTCTGATGAATCTAGGACGAAGGTTGAAGAGCTGATTGTTGCTGCAGAAGCCGACAAATACGACGGCTCTGCGATTCGCGGTTTTTGGGATTCAGCGTTTGGGAAAGCCATTCCATCACCAACCATGACTTCAGTAAGCGGTGATGTTAGGCGAGATCTGTCGAAACAGTTGATTGCCGGGAAATACAAAAAGGTTTCCGAACTCGAATCAAATTCTGCTCGTGACCTTGCCAACGGATATACTTCCGTCGCATACAACGATCCGATGATGCGAATCGTGGCATTGGATGAATCAGTTAGGCTCAGTCAGCGATGTGGCGACGCTTTTCAAATGCTGGATTCGATCGATGAACTGCATCAGTGGACAGAGGTCGATACTTCCAATCGCAAAGCCGATGGTTTTCGTACGATGACTGCGAAGCTGCCCGCTCCCGCCGCGCGTAACATCGGTGAAGCGTTTTACGAATTCCTGATGTCACCAGATGCATCCGCGATCGAACCTGCGAAGCTCAGGAAATTGAAGAACCGAATTTTGGAATCAGTTACCCGAAACGGATTGGATGACTTGAGGCGTTTGATTTCTCAAACGATGGATTGATTGTGGGGCAGGTTTGTAACCTGCCTGGGATCCAACCGAGATGTGGAGAGTCTAATAGGTTGAAAAGATTGCTCCACGAAGCTTACGAGCGAATGAAAGGGTTGAAATGACGTTGATTGGATTTGTAGGCACAGGCCAAATGGCTCAAGCACTTGCCGGCGGGATCGCTTCAAGTGATTCGAGTGTCAGTTTTATCGTGGCAGACCCTTCAGCGGAAGCGATTAGCGCGTTCGAGGACCGAGTCGGCGACGCGTCGGTCAAGACTGTCGCAGAGAATGCAGACGTTTTCGCTGAAGCAGAAATTGTGTTCCTTGCCGTGAAGCCGCAGTACTTTATGTCGGCCATCCGCTCCGATTTAATTGTGCCAGCCATATCGGACCGAGATGCGGCTCCCCTAGTCGTTTCCATTATGGCTGGTATCTCAATTGCAAAAATTCAATTACATACGACGATCGACAATGTCATTCGCGTGATGCCGAACACGCCGTGCCTGGTCGGCGCGGGCGCATCCGGGATGTCGTGCTCAGATTCAGTGTCGGAAGTTCAAGCGGACCAGGTCGCGAAATTCATGAGGACGACGGGTATCGTCTTGCCTGTTGCAGAAAGTTTGTTGGATGCGGTGACGGGGCTCTCTGGGTCCGGGCCGGCTTACATATTCGAGTTTATCGATGCGTTGGCGCTGGGTGGAGTGAAGTGTGGTTTGCCGCGAAACGTGGCCAACGAACTTGCAGCTCAGACCGTTTTCGGAGCAGCGAAACTCGCGATGGAATCCGGAGAGCATCCTTCGGTGCTTCGCGATCGTGTCACCAGTCCTGGAGGGACAACCATCGCGGGGCTGAAAGCACTCTTTGACAATGGTTTTCAGCAGGCAGCGATTTCTGCCGTCGAAGCAGCTTCAGATCGCTCTAAGGAGCTTGGTTGATGCAGGGATTGAATGCTTTGGTATTCGTCGGTGACACGCCAAGCGTTTGAATTTCTGCTATAAAGACGTCGTCTTACCGAACGGGAAACGCGATGTCACTCTTTGAAAACGGCGATTACGAATACACGGACACATTTTTTGTGTTCTTCAAGCGAGAGAATCTTCCGTCTATCGAGGTCGTGAAGTCTGCGATCGCAGATTTGGGCGATCGATTTCAAGCGAGTAAAATCGCTGAAAAAGAAGGTGATTTCGAATCGATGACAGTACTGTCGCCGGAGGATTTCTCGGCGATGGATATCGTTTTGGATCTGAATGCCGAAGTTACAACGCAGATCGAAGAATTGGTTGGAGACTTTCGGACTCAGACGCTTACGGGAGATGATCAGGATAAGCTACAAATATTTAAGCAATGTGATGTCCGGTTCGACCTGTTCCATTTCGAGAAACAGGTCAATGGGAACGACGATCCGGATGCCTTTATCGATCCCGGCGGATTGCTCATCGTGTTGGAGAAAATTCGATCTATCTGCGACGGCGTCGGGCTTGATCCTCAAAGCCAAATGTTACTTTAGTAAGTATTGGTTAGGTTAAAGTGATCGTCCATCCGGGGAAATTCACGGACTTAATGGGTAGTGAAACACTAGCCACGAAGTGGCGGCACTACGCAAAGTCCATCTCCTCGAGCCAGTTTTGTCGGAAAGCCAACAGGTCGAACACGTCGATTGCGTTGTCACCATTGGAATCTAAACCGGGGCGATAATTTTCGTCACCAAGTTCCGCCTGCCAAGATTGCCGGAGAGTCAGCAGGTCGAAAACATCCACGATTCTGTTGCCATCAGTGTCGCCATAGAGACGGAAGAAATCGTCTGTCTCCGAATCGCCGAAGACATAATTCCCGCCGGCTACGCCATCTCCGTTGGCGTCAAAATCTTGACCGTTGTGTGTCTGAATTTGATCGCCGAATATTGTCAACTGGTAGTTGCCATCGACAAGCGAACCAGATGCCTCAACGAAATCGCCAGCAAACGCCAGTGTAACAATGGAACTTCCTGAACTGTTATCAACGGTTGCCGTGAAGTCAACTAAACCGCCATCGGTACCGCGCTTGATCACTTCGAATGGTGTCGTTCCCAATGTCACAATGCCATCGAATTCGACTACAAACTGATCCAGCGACGAGCGACCTGATTCACCGTCGCCAATGACAAGGGTGGTAGATTCGGCATCGTCAAGTGCTGCGACGGTCAGCACCTGTTGGTGTGTTACGCTTCCATCACTGACTTCAACTCGAATTGAATAAGTCGATTGGGATTCGAAGTCAACTGTCGTGCCCTGTTTGATTTGGAGGCTGTTACCAACGATCTCAAACGAACCATTGTCCGTGTCTCCCGTTCCAGCCACGATGCTGTAGTCAAGTGACACCAAACTTGTGTTTGTGGTCGAGAGTAAGCCTACTTCGACTGGACCAGCTGAAGTGTCCACATTTTCGACGACCTCGTTGCTTGTTGCGAGCAGGTATCCAAGATCCACATCGCCAGTGCTAAATTGGTTTTCGCCAAGGTTGGCCAGGTCCGAATCTTGACTCGCGGCCCAAGCTTTTCGCACGGCGCTGCCAATATCTGGTGTTCCCCAACCGAATTGGGCATCGCGTCCGTCTACTCCAAGGTCCATCGCCGTGGAGGTCATAAGGTCACGTACTTCGGTGGCCGTCAACGAAGGGTCGACACTCCAAACCAGAGAGGAATAAGCTGCAACGACCGGATTTGCATTCGAGGTCCCGCCAAAGTTGCCCACACTGCCGGTTGGTCCAATCGACCTTGTTCGCGACGGTGCTGCGAACGTCATGTCGTCTCCGAAATTCGAATAGCCCGCCAGCGGTAGGTTCGAAGCGTTTTGAATTCCGTTGATTCTTTCGAAGCTCGGTTCCAGTGCTCCAATCCCCATCACGTTGCTGTACGTTCCTGCCAGCCGAGCCACACCAGCGCTGAAGGTGTTGTTGCTCGTGTTGTCATTAAAATCCACGCTTCCATTGCCGGCCGCGATGGAATAAAGCGTGCTGTCGAGGTTGGACGAGATAAGGGACTGATCCAGCCAGTTCAGCCAAATTTCGCCCTGGATTCCACCTTGAAAAACCACGCGACTCGCGGAACTGGTTTCTAGGAAGTCGAGAGTTTCTTCAATGGCGTTGGTAAGTCTCGCACCATTGATCGCTGGGTTGTTTCCGTAAACGTCGATGACCAAAGTCGGACTTTCCCAATTGATTCCCGTGAGCCCGAAATTATTGTTTGGCTCCGCCACCATGACGCTTGTGGCTCGATGGCCGTGGTCGCCATTGGCAACCGAAATGTTGTCACCAGTAATGTAGTCCGTCCGAGATTGATCGAGGTCGCTTGTGATCGGCGTGCCGTTGTCCATCCCAACGCCGGTGTCTAGCGAAACCAAAAGGATCTCATCTGACCCACGCGTGAACCGCCAAGCGTCCCCAACGTCGCCGGTGGCAATGTCCCATTGGTTAACGAACTCTGGATCGTTTGGTGTTGTTTGCAATGACACGACCGAAGCGTCGGCAAACTCAAGCCGCTCAACGCCTTGGAAATACAATTCTTTTCCGTCGCTCGTTGTCAGATAGTCATACGCCGAGCCTTGATAGATGACTTGTGACGTTGTGAATGCGTCGGCGTCGTAAGAAGCCAAAGGCTGGCCATTAAACCCCGTCACTGCGGACGCATTGAAGTTGAGTGAGAGAGTATCCGTTCCGCCTTGGGCTCTAAGCACGTAGGCCGAATTGGAACTTCCCTGGTAGTCGAAACCGGTTCCCCGAAAGTTGCCTACCTCCGTTGTCGTCTGTAGGACTTCGATGTCTATCAAGCCCGAAGTTGCGTGCTGGCCGTCATCCGTCGTCGCGACGCCAAAGAATTGCTGACTTCCACTTAGATTTGCAAATCCATCTAGGCTGATCAATGAGTCAGATTGACTGGCACTGAAGTACTCACCAACTTTCAAAATATCTGCGCCGTCTTGTGCGAATATTTCCACGGCGACTAAGTTGCCGCTGGTCACATCGAGACTGTAGTCCAAGCTCACCGCACCGGATTCGAAGACTGTGTTGGAAGTCTGATCCAATGACGCATCGAAGACAGAAAAGTCGAGGAAGTTCGCCGCGAGAAGATTTCTCGATTCCAACGTCGTGAAGTCAAGTTTCACGTTTGAGATACGAGACTGAGGCCGACGACGGTGGCTTGGTGGGGTGAACATAAATCCTCAACTTTCAATCAATGATTAAATTCCCGATGGGAGTCGCAATCGCGCCCGTCCGCTGGCTGAGTTGGTTTCAACCGCTACCTTCAATCGCAGTATACAGAACATTTCCCCGATTGCGATCAACTACGCGGAGAAAACGAATGCTCTCAGTAGTTCAAAGCCGTCATTCCTGAGTCATTTTCGCCGTGACGTGTCGAAGAGTCGCGTTACATTCCTTGCGGTACGTTCTATAATGATGGCTTGTCCAGACGTGATGGTATGGGATTTAGGATGAGTTGCATTCGCGTATTTTTCTGCTGCTTATTGTTCGCTTGCCGGTTCTTGGTAACCCCCGTTGGAGCTGACGAACCACAGGAAGAATCGTTTACGCAGCAGCAACTGGATCGCTTTGAAAACAAGGTTCGACCTATTCTTGTTCGTCGCTGCAACGAATGTCATTCAGGTGATGAAAACGAAGGCGGATTGAGTCTTCAGTCACGCAAGGCCATGTTGGTCGGTGGCGAGACCGGTGCCGCAATCGTTCCCGGTGATGCTGAAGGAAGTTTGCTGATACAGGCCATTCACTATGGCGACGTCTACGAGATGCCGCCAGATTCAAAGCTTCCCGACGAAGAGATAAAGATTCTCGAAGACTGGATTCGCGATTCCGCGCCGTGGCCGCAGCATTCTGATGTGGAGATCGCGTCCGCTGGAAACGGCTTCGATATTGAATCACGTAAACAGGAACATTGGTGCTGGCAGCCAGTGTCCCCGCCAGAGGTTCCGGAGCTTGGTTCGCCGTCACAGGCAATTGACTTTCTGTTGAATTCGAAACTGGCCGAAAAAAAATTGAAACCAAATGATCCGGCCAGTCGTTCCGCTTTGCTTCGCCGGATAAGTTTTGATTTGACGGGCTTACCTCCGTCACAAGATCTCGTGCAAAAATATGTCGTCGACGAATCGATGCAAGTTGAAACCGTCGTCGATGAGTTGCTTGAGTCCTCAAGCTTTGGCGAACGGTGGGCTCGGCATTGGATGGACCTCGCCCGGTACGCGGAAACGCATGGGCACGAATTTGACTACCCAATTCTTGGTGCGTGGAAGTATCGAGACTACTTGATTCGAGCCTTCAACGAGGACTTGCCTTACGATCAATTCGTGACTGAACACATCGCTGGCGATTTGCTCGATGCGCCGCGACTGAATCCAGAATCGAAGTTCAACGAATCCGTGTTGGCGACCGGATTTTGGTTTCTTGGCGAAGCGACACATGCTCCCGTTGATTCAAAAGAAGACGAAGCCAAACGGATCGACAATCAGATCGATGTGATGTGCCGCTCGTTCATCGGGCTGACCGTCGCGTGTGCTCGCTGTCATGATCACAAATTCGATGCGATTTCCACCAAAGACTACTACGCGATGTCGGGATATTTGCAAAGCTCTCGTCGATTGCGAACGGTTGTCGACAATGAAAAGGTGTTCGAAAACGCCACTGTCAAAGTTAAGCCATTACGTGACGAAATTGTTTCATTGACGGAAGACTTTCGCCGCAAAATATCTCAAGACGAAGGTCAGGCGGCCAATCGGTTAGCAGAATTTCTGACGAACGATAAACCTAGGGGAAAAACGCATCTCCGCCGCGCGATCAAGGCGAGTCCTCCCGAGATTCTGAACCACCCAAAGCAAGGAGCGTTTAACCCTGACTTGCATGACGATCGCTCGAACACTGAGTTTCCTCTGGGAGATGCGAACTGGAAAACGAGTGGCTTTGCGTTCGCCGATTCATCGAAACTTCCGATCATTGCTTCTCAACCTTTGCAATGGCTTCATCCAAATACGATCTCCAGTGCCAGTAACGGTTTACGTTTCGCGGGCACGGCACACAGTTCAACTTTCGAAGTCAAACACAAGTTCATTCATGTTCGCATGAAGGCGAAAAACGCTCGCGTTGAGTTGGTGGTCGATGGTTTCAGAATGCATGAACACAATGCCCTTCTGTTCAATGGTTTGATCCACAAGGACGTCAACCATGAAGAGTTCAAATGGCTGACGATTGGTCGTGAGCTGTATCTTCATTTGGGGAACCGTGCGTGGCTTGAGTTTTATGATGGCGGCGAAGGCTACTTTGCGGTCGATCGAGTTGTGTTTTCGCCTGACGGACGGCCGCCTCGCGATGAGGCGCCAGATTTTGCTACGCGGTGGAAGGAGCAAAGGGACTCTAATCACACTGTCCGTGCGAAAACAATTTTTCGCCTTGCCGTTGATGCGATGGATGGGCCACATGCGAACGAGGTCATGTCGTGGATATTGAAACATGAGCTTGATGGCATATTCGATGCCGGTGAAATCGGTGACAAGATTCGCAGACGGACTCAGCAATTGGCCGACATCGGCCAAACATTGCCTCTTCCGTCACTTGCCTATGCGATGACAGAGGGATTTCCGGAAGACGAATACGTGTTCGTCCGTGGCAATCATAAGACACTTGGCGAAGTCGCGCCGCGCCAATTCCTTACCGCGATCGTGGGCGACGAAAGTTCACGTGAACGCGCCCAGCAGAGCGGACGCATGCGATTGGCTCAGCAGATTGTTGATCCTGCCAATCCGCTGACATCACGTGTGATTGTGAACCGAGTTTGGCATCATTTGTTCGGTCGTGGAATCGTACGCTCGGTTGACAATTTCGGAGTGCTCGGAGAAACCCCGTCGCATCCAGAGTTGCTCGACCACCTTGCCGATGAATTTGTGAAGGACGGTTGGTCCATTAAGCGTCTAATTCGAAAGCTAATGCTGACCGAAGCTTACCGTCGCAGCAGCACACCTTCGGTTGCGTCTCGCGAAACGGATCCAGAAAATGTTTTCCTGCATCGTGCTAACGTACGGCGGCTGCAAGGAGAAGCGATTCGCGATTCGATGTTGGCTTCGTCGGGAAGGCTCGACAAAGATATGTTTGGTCCGTCGGTTCGGATTCACATGACTCCTTTCATGAAAGGTAGAGGTCGACCAAGCAAGTCTGGAAAACTCGACGGGCAGGGCAGACGCAGTATCTACGTCGAAACAAGGCGTAATTTCCTTTCGCCAATGATGCTGGCGTTCGATACGCCGATTCCATTTAACGCAATCGGACAACGCTCCGTTTCCAACGTGCCGGCGCAAGCGTTGATTCTCATGAACGATCCGTTTGTACTCCAACAGGCTGGAAAGTTTGCGAAGCGAGTCGTCAACGAAGCGGATGGTTCTGAAGATCGGATTAAGTTCATTTACCAGATCGCATTGTCGCGAATGCCGTTGGAGGATGAAATCGAAAAAGCAAAAGCATTCATTCAGCATCACGCTGAACGATTGGAAGTGGATCAGGATTCCACTGAAGTCTGGAAAGACTTTTGCCACGTCATGTTCAACACTAAAGAATTCATTTATCTAAACTAAGTACTATGGCAGCCAAACGAACATCCTCGCATTGCGGAAACTTTCGCGCTACGCCGATGTCCCGCCGCGCGATGCTACGACAAGCCGCGTGCGGTTTTGGAGGAGTCGCTTTGTCAGCATTGCTGGGGAATCGCACGAATGCTTTCGGCAAAGATATTCCGTTGCTCGGGAAGCCACATTTCGCACCGAAAGTCAAAAGCGTAATCTTTCTGTATATGGATGGTGGTCCCAGTCAAGTTGATTCGTTTGATCCTAAAGAGCGATTGAAACGCGACAACGGTAAACCGTTCGCGATGAAGCGTGAGCCGACTCAATTCAACAACGCTGGAAATACGCTCGCCAGTCCGTGGAAGTTTCGCAACTACGGGGAATCAGGAATTCCGGTCAGTGACCTTTTCCCCAACATCGCCAAACACGTTGACGATTTGGCTGTTGTGCGATCGATGACCAGTAATTTTTCTGAGCACACGAATGCGAATTACTTTTTGCACACCGGTAGCGGATTGCAGGGCCGCCCAAGCATGGGCGCCTGGGTGAGTTACGGTTTGGGAAGTGAAAACGATAATTTGCCCGGATTCGTCGTGCTCAATGGAGGGCTCGTTCCGCCTGGAGGGTTGGACAACTTCAACAGCGGATTCTTGCCGGCGGCGTTTCAAGGTTCGACTTTCCAGTCCGGCAAGCAGCCCGTTGCAAACATTTTACCAACTGAGAAACGCCCTGAACTTCAACGGGCGAAACTGGATCTATTGGCCTCACTTGATCAATCTGCAATGGCTCGGCACGGCGTGCATGATCAGTTGGAATCGGCGATTGAAAACTACGAACTCGCGTTTCGAATGCAGGCCGCCGTTCCCGATTTGACGAATCTTGAGAATGAGACCGAAGCAACGAAAGAAGCGTACGGATTGAATTCGAAATACCATCCAACGCAGATCTATGGTCGTCAGTGTCTGTTGGCTCGCCGGTTGGTTGAGCGCGGAGTTCGATTCATCGAGTTGACGTGTCCGCAGGTTGGAGGTGACCGTTGGGATCAACACAATAACTTGAAAAAGGGCCATGAAAACAATGCTCGAGCGGTCGATCAACCAATCGGAGCACTGTTGGCTGACTTGAAGCAGCGAGGACTGTTTGACGAAACGTTGGTCGTGTGGACGGGCGAGTTTGGCAGGACTCCGTTTGCTCAAGGGAAGAATGGCCGTGATCACAATCCGTACGGTTTCACCAATTGGTTGGCTGGCGGCGGAATCAAAGGCGGTACCATTTTTGGTGCCACGGACGAGTACGGCTATCGCGCGATCGAGAATAAAGTCGAGATCCATGACTTACATGCAACGATACTCCACCTGTTAGGGGTAGATCACGAAAAAATGACTTTCCGTTGGTCGGGGCGTGACATGCGTTTAACCGATGTTCACGGAAAGGTGATTGACGGAATCCTAACTTAAAATTTGATTGCTCCGTTAATCGGCGATGCCGCTCGCGGTTCCAACAGTGGCAAAATTGGTGAGGCTGTCGGTTAGTGAATTCCAAATTCGGTGACCGGCAGCTTTTTTTGTGCGCTGTTGAGTTGAGGTGGCGTAGGCTTCCAGCCTGTGAGCCTGCTTCGCTGGATTGAATTGAACATTGACGAGCAGTTGAAACATTACGAAACTGTTCTCACGAGATCCCTCTTCGTTTGCCATCCACCATGTCCGATCCGAAATCAATTCTCTTCGTTTGCCTCGGGAACATTTGCCGCTCGCCAACAGGTGAAGGCGTTTTGCAAAGTTTGGTTGAGGAACGTGGGCTCGAATCGAAAGTGACAATCGATTCTGCTGGCACAATCGGCTACCACGAGGGCAATCCTGCCGATCGTCGCATGAGAGACCACGCGAGTCGACGTGGCTATGACTTGACCAGTCGTTCGAGGAAAATCGCGGTGGACGATCTTGACCGTTTCGATTTGGTGATTGCGATGGATCGCCAGAATCTCAGCGACATCTTGGAAATCGATTCAGCAGCAACCAACGTAAAGTTGATGAGCGACTTCCTTGATGACAGCTGGCCCATCGATGTGCCCGACCCCTACTACGGCGGGGCTGACGGATTCGAAACGGTGCTCGATATGATCGAAGCTGCCTGTCCAAGCATTCTCGATGAACTTCTGCGATGACGACTGATTTTGAAACGATGGGTGGCGTCAAGCGTCGCTTCCCCGGCGTTTGTTGTGAACCTAGCATTCCCGACGGGGCGAAAGTCTTTGTGAAGTTGAGTCACGAGGATATTTTTGGACCGGAAGTGGCCGGTCTTAATGCGATGCGGAATGCGCAAGCAATTCGTGTGGCTGAGGTTGTTGGATCTGGAGAAAGCGAAAACGGAACTTGCGTTTTGGTTTTGGAAGCGATCAAGTCTGATGTTCCCCGCGGTGATTTCTTCGAACGGTTTGGGCGGCAGTTGGCGGAGATGCACCGCAGCAGCACGTCCGATCGTTTTGGATTCGAACACGATAACTTTTTGGGTGCGAGCGTCCAATCGAATCCGTGGACGGAAAGTTGGACTGAGTTCTGGGCTGAATCGAGACTCGGCTTTCAGCTGAAGCTCGCAAGAGAGAATGGACTTGGCGGCAGTGAATTGCAAAGCCTTGGTGATGTAATGGTCAGTCGGTTGGATTCTCTGATCGGCGGATCAACAGAGCGACCGGCTTTGATTCACGGTGACCTCTGGAGTGGCAATTGGATCTGCGATGAACGGGCTAGCCCGGTCCTCATCGATCCCGCGGTTTACTTCGCCAATCGCGAAGCGGAATTTGGCATGACGACCTTGTTCGGTGGCCTGCCGAAAACGTTTTACGATGCCTATAACGAAGCTTGGCCAATGGCCGACGGCTGGGAGGATCGTGTTGCAATCTATCGGCTATATCATTTGCTGAACCACCTCAATCTGTTTGGAAGCTCGTACTTGCAGCAATGCATTGAGATATTGCGACGATTCAGTTAACTGGTTTCGCTATTCTGCTCCAGTTCATGCGATAGTTGTCGCCGCTTGAACGTCGGCGTAGAATGGCGTCTAGATAGGAGCATTGAATGAACATACCAATTAACGAAATGTCTGTGGCTGAGAAGCTGCAAGCGATCTCCATCATTTGGGACAGCTTGTCAGAAGATCCAGATTCAATTCCCGTTCCCAATTGGCAAAAGGAAGAACTGAAAAAACGTGCCGAACGACTCGACACTGGAGAGGCTACTGTTTCTGACTGGGATGAGGCAGAGAAGCGTTTTGATGAACTCGGCTCATGAGAGTTCGTATTTCTGATGAGGCCGCGATGAATCTGATACGAACTGAAGACGCAACGCCTAGCGATTTGAGGCTGTTTCTAAAATTTTTCGCGATTGTGATGTCCGCTCTACTCATGATCGGAACGCTTCCGTTTGTGGCTTCCTACTGGCTTAGCGTTCCGGCGAGTCAAGCCTCGGCTATTGATTTGGGTATGACTAAATCCGAGGTGTTGGGATTGGTTGGTGAACCGGATCAAAACAATGGATCGATCTGGCTTTTTCAGGTTCGAGGCCGTAGTGACCTGATGCAAATTCGATTTACCAACGGCAAGGTCGAAGAAATATCATATTGAACGGCGCGACGCCCGTCCTACCGAATCGTCGCAGACTTTGATAAAAATAAGGAAATCCAAGCTGCCCGTTCGATAGAAATCACCTCTATGTCATCGACTCAATCCGAAAGCGAATTCTGGTCCGGAATCCCGGAAGAGAAACGTCCGCGGCATATTGCGATGATCATGGACGGCAACGGACGATGGGCGCAAGAGCGATCGCAGCCGCGGATCAAGGGGCACCAACAAGGTGCCGAAACCGTTCGCCAGATCACCGAAGAATGTGCAAGGCTCGGCATCGAGCAATTGACTCTCTACTGTCTGTCCAGCGAAAATTGGAAACGTCCGGAGCTGGAACTTGAGTTTTTGATGCATCTGCTGACCGAGTATTTGGTCAACGAGCGAGAGACTCTGAACAAGAACAATATTCGGCTCGAGATCATTGGCCGTCGAGAAC
>CAZORS010000094.1:0-6145 GCA_964582025.1 uncultured Pirellulaceae bacterium
TCGTCATGGCATTTGCGATGCCCGCGATGATATTGAACCAGCAAGGAGTGGTTGGTCCGGCAGGAGGTCCACCGGGCCCAGTGCAGGCGGAGCAACTTGAATTCGTCAAAATGATTTTATGGCTCACCTGCGGAGGCGGCGGTGGCATCGCGATCTCTGCGGGAATTCTCCGAGTCGTTGCCGGAGTTCGAGGGCTTTTCTTTCGCAGTCACTCACTCGGAATCGTTTCGCACATTTTTGGAATGTTGAATCTGATGACGTGTTACTGCATTCCAACTTCGTTTGGTCTGTGTGTCTGGGGATGCATCGTGTACTTCAATTTCGACGTTAAGCAGGCGTTCAAGCTTGGCAAAAGTGGTCATACGACAGCTGAGATCGAAGCTCAATTTTCTGGTCGATGATTCATGGATGGCTGTCACGTCATCCTTGGCAGTCGTCGCATGGGTTCTTTCCCGGTTTCAGATCTTTCAGTTTGCAAAACGGACACGTCTGCGGATCGAAGTCCGCCGACGCGTCTGGGTCTGGTTCGTCACTTCGATGGCCGATCGTGTCGCGCCAGCCGCATTCAAGGCATTTCAGTTCCCAAGCGTTAATCGTCAGATCGTCTTCTTCGGACTCGTAGTGGTTGTATTTGCAAACTAGGGGACACTCTTTACGGGAGGCATCTTGTTTGCATTCTCCGGCGGGAGGAATGATTGGCCTAGTCATTGGTTAACTCAATTCATCAAGGACAGCTTGGCCCATTTCGGAGGTGGAGGCGACCGTTTCGCTTTCGTTAGCGATGTCGGCCGTGCGAACTCCATTGGCCAACACACGTTTGACAGCGGACTCTACTTTGTCACCCAACTCATTTTCGTTGAACGTGTAACGAAGCAGCATTGCAACCGAAAGGATCGAAGCTAGTGGATTGGCAATGCCCTGCCCTGCGATATCTGGAGCCGAACCATGCACTGGTTCGTACATTCCTTTCCCGTTCGAATCTAGCGACGCCGACGGAAGCATTCCGATGGACCCGGTCAGCATTGATGCCGCATCGGAGAGGATGTCGCCAAACATATTGGTCGTCAGGATTACGTCGAATTGCTTCGGGGCACGCACCAGTTGCATGCACGCGTTGTCGACGTACATGTGAGAAAGTTCGACTTCGGGGTATTCGTTTCCGATCTTTGTGACGACTTCTCGCCACAGTTCAGAGACCTCTAGCACGTTGGCTTTGTCGACCGAGCATAGTTTTTTATCGCGTTGCATGGCTACCCGAAAAGCGGAATGGGCGATCCGTTCGATTTCTGATTCGGTGTACTCCATCGTGTTGAAGCCACGTCGCTGTCCGTCAACTTCTTCAATGCCGCGCGGTCCGCCGAAGTAAATTCCGCCGGTGAGTTCCCGGACGATCATGATGTCGAGCCCGGAAACAACTTCCGGCTTCAACGTGGATGCGTCGGCAAGTTCCGGAAACAGTATCGCGGGACGCAAATTCGAGAACAGGCTCATCTCGCTTCGTAGTCCCAGCAACGCGCGTTCGGGACGAAGTTCGCGCGGAGCCGATTCCCACTTCGGGCCTCCGACGGCTCCCAGCAAAATCGCGTCGGCTTCACGAGCCGTCGACAATGTCTCTTCTGGAAGTGGTGTTCCGTGCAAGTCGTAAGCGGTTCCACCAACGGGAGCGTGTCGACATTCAAAACTCGAATCGAATGCAGCGTTCAATTTTTCGATAACTCGAACGGCCTGAGCCGTAACTTCTTCACCGATTCCGTCACCGGGGAGAACGGCGATTACGCGATTGCTCATTGGATTCCTGAAACACTTTTTGGGTTGCTGGCAGATTTGAACGTCAGCAGGATCACTACTGACGCCAACAGGATAACCCATTCTCCAATTGCCAGTCGATAAGTGAATGAGTCGATTCCTGCAAAACTGAAGAAGCTGATTGTGCGAAACAAAACCAGACATGTGTGGATCAGCAGGCAGCTCACGGCTGAGTATCGGGTCGCCTCGTTCCAAACTAGCGGCAGAAAAAAGATTAGTGCCATTCCCATTTCCAATCCTCCATAAACTGTGACAAACTCGGATTGGCCTGATCCGGGTTGCAGTTGAAAGCCAACTTTCGCGGACGTCGTTTGCGGGTCAAAGGAGCACCAGAGCGCGAGCCCTAGGTAGAGTAGGCCGACAACAACAAGGAAAATTTTTGCAGGCATGGTTTAAGCTTTCGGAGAAGATTGGAATTGCCGTCAATTGTGCGACGAATGTCGTTTCAAGGTTGAGCATCGCGAGCCACTTGGATAGCATCGTCGCCTGAGTCTTATTAAACCACCCCGCTACAACTCGTTGGAAATCACAAACCGCAATGTCTGAATCATCGCAAATGGAAAAAACAGGGGTGGGTATCGTCGGTATGGGCACCGTCGGAGCAGGAGTCGCTCGTTTGTTGCTCGATCAAGGTGACCGGACTGCGCGGCATGCGGGCCGAAAACTTTGGCTCACGCATGCGGTTGTGCGAGATTTGAAGAAGCCGCGGGATGTTGATCTGCCCGAAGGAGTGTTGACTGACGATCTTCAGCGTTTGATTGACGATACTTCCGTGACCGTAGTGGCTCAGTTGGTTGGTGGGATTGAGCCAGCCAAGTCGATCATGTTGAAGCTTCTTGAAAGCGGAAAGGACGTTGTGACTGCCAATAAAGCGTTGCTTGCTCAGCACGGTCCCGAATTGTTTGATCGTGCCCGCGAACTCGGTCGATCGATCGCGTTCGAAGCTTCGGTTGCGGGCGGCATTCCGATTATTGCCAACATCAGCCAGTGTCTGTCTGCGAATCAGATCCAGTCGCTGCAAGGAATTCTCAATGGCACTTGCAACTTTATCGTTTCCAAAATGGACGCTGAAGGGGCTGACTATCAGGCAACGTTGGCTGAGGCTCAGGAATTGGGTTACGCCGAAGCCGACCCAACCATGGATGTCGACGGCACCGACGCTGCTCAGAAGTTAGCGATCCTCGCACATCTTGCTTTTGGAGCCCGTGTCGATTGGTCTGAAATCCCTCGCCGTGGAATCGATGGCTTGCAGTCGGTCGACTTCAAGTACGCAAAGCAACTTGGCTATCGGATTAAGCTGATCGCGATGGCGCGATTGACTGAAGCCGGTTTGTCGCTCGATGTTTCTCCGATGCTTGTTAAAATTGGACAGCCGCTCGCCGAAGTCCGCGACAACTACAACGCCGTTGGTGCCGTGGGTGACGCCGTTGGGCCGGTCTTTTTCCAGGGTCAAGGCGCTGGTCAGATGCCGACTGCCTCTGCGGTGGTTGCGGATCTGATCGATACCGCAGTCGGACGGACAGCGATTACGTTTGAGACGCTGGAGCTGTGGGCTGAAGGTCACGACCGAGTCGGGTTGGCGGATGCTGGAAGCCTAGTAAGTCGCTACTACTTGCGGTTCAATGTTCGAGACGTTCCCAAAGTCTTGTCACAGATCGCCGGAGCACTTGGGGAGAATGGAATTTCAATTGCGTCGGTTTATCAGCACGACGTTGATCTTTCTCAGGAAGGTATTGTGCCCGTTGTGATCGTGACAAAAAAGTCTTCGCAATCGTCTGTCGACGCAGCGCTGGCAGAACTGAAGACTGTTTCTGCAATCGATTCGGTTGCTGAACAATTCAAAATTCTGGATTAATCGAAAGTTTCCCGTTCAGTTGCATTCTTCGAACTGTTTGTTTTATGCTACCTTCTCCGTTACGATGACGGCGTAGATGTAGTTGTTCAGGAATGGTGAAATGATGAGACTTGCTGGATTTTCGATTGCGATTTTGCTTTGTTGTGTGTCGGTGGGAACTGCTTTAGGTCAGGTTGTTGTTGATCTTGAGTTCGATAAATACAAAGCCAAGTATCTTTCTGGCTATTCGTTTGGTGGATACGGCCCATCTGATGGTTCCGATGCAGAATCGCTCGACGACATGCTTTCCAATGAAGTTTCAGAGGATTCTTCGAATGGACGGCCGGCAAGTTTGGGCCTTTTGGAAGCGCAGCTTGAAGACGCGAAGGAAGATGGCGACAAGCTCAAGAAAATCCAGCTGAAGATTGACGCTCTAAAGAAGTCGCCCAATGCATGTGCGAAAGTCCAATTCGATACCAGTGCGATGGAAGTCCCTTCTGACGCGACGTTCGATTACGTGGGTGTTGGACTTGGGGTGACTTTTGATTTGACAGATGTGAAATTGCCAAGTTTGAAGGCGGCTGACTATCAAATCATGTTTGACGCAAAGGTTGTTGGAACCGAACCACTTAACCAATCCAAGCTGAGTATTAACTTCGTCAAAGAGGACGGGGACGACGAAGATGACTTTGAAGATGTCGTCGTTCAGCTAATCCGCGGCGAAGATGATGGCACCGACGCGTTTACGATTACATCTGAGTACCAGACGTTCACCATCGGTCTTGGAACAATGGTTGAACGTAAAGGCCAGATGTCGGATCTTAGCGACGCCAAGTTGACTGGAGTAACTTTCAACGTGCAGGCTCAAGGAAATGCTGCTGACTTCGCGGCCGACAAGGACAATGTGCTTTACGTTGACAATATCAAGCTGATCAAACAGTAGCGGAATCAGTGAAGAAGCTTAGCATTCGAACGATGCTGTTGTTGACGCTAGGTTGCGGGATTCTGCTGAGTATTTTCACGTACGGATCAACTTCGGCGAACATGTTTCACTCTTTGTTGGTGCTCGCTTTCGCAATTCCGGGAGCAAGTTGGGGATATGACATCACGCGTTCAAGTCGCGGACTGGTTGTCGGATGTTGCCTTAGTGCCACGGTCGGAACGGTTCTGCTTTCGGTATTCGTGTTGATGGGTGGATTTCGGTAGGGTGGCATAGGCTTCCAGCCTGTGAGTTGCAGGGATACAATCTGGCCCGATTGATATTCCGAACTCCGACACCCAATTCCCATTCGAATGAAATACGTCATCATCATTCCCGACGGCTGCGCCGACGAACCTCAAGAATCACTTGATGGAAAAACGCCGCTCGAAGCAGCCGATACTCCAGCCATGGACGCCGTTGCCAAAGACGGCATCGTTGGGTTGGCGAACCATACGCCGAAGCATCTTCCGGCGGGCAGCAGCGTCGCGAACATGAGTCTGCTGGGCTACAGTCCGCTTGAAAACTACACCGGACGCGCTCCACTCGAAGCTGCCGCCCAGGGAATCGAGCTCGGGGAAGACGATTGGTGCATACGCTGCAATTTGGTCAACGTCGAAGACCAAGAAATGAAAAGCTTCACCGCCGGACATATTTCATCCGAAGAGGCAAAGACGCTGCTGGAAACCGCTCAAGCGAATGTTGCCGATTCGCGTCTGGAGTTTATTCCCGGAGTCAGCTATCGCAACCTTTTGATGTTCCGACCGACTGCCGACAATCCGGCTCCGTTTACTCAGGAAACCCGAGCCACACCGCCGCACGACCTAACCGATAAATCAGTCGCCGAAGATTTTCCGCGCGGTCCGGGCAGCGACATGCTGGTCGAGCTTATGCAGCAAAGTCAACAATGGTTTGGTGATCATGACGTTAACAAACAGCGAACGGCCGACGAAAAGCCAACGGCAACTAATGTTTGGCTGTGGGGGTTGGGGCAGAAGCCAAACCTGACTGCGTTCGAGAAAGTGCACGGTATCAAAGGCGCCATGATCACAGCTGTCGATTTGCTTCGCGGCTTGGCGGCGTTGGTCGGTTGGGATCGCATCGAAGTTCCCGGAGCGACCGGCTATACGGATACTGACTATGCCGCGAAAGGAAAATACGCGATCGACGCGATTGCGAAATACGATTTGGTTTGCGTCCACGTCGAGGCTCCCGATGAGTCGTCGCATGAAGGTGACCTTGGAAAGAAAGTGAAATCGCTCGAAGAGATCGATGAGAAAATCGTGGCTCCGATCGTCGAGCACTTGAAAGCGTCCGGCGAAGAGTTTCGGATTTTGATCACTCCCGATCATCCGACCTACCTGAGTACGAAAACGCATACGCACGGTGACGTGCCATTCACGATTTGCGGGACCGGCGTTGAGGCCGATGCTGCAGAAGCCTACTGCGAGAGAACTTCGACGGCGAGCGGACTTTCGATGCCAAATGGATGGGATCTGATGCCGTTCTTCGTTAAGGGGAGTTAG
>CAZORS010000094.1:6245-19493 GCA_964582025.1 uncultured Pirellulaceae bacterium
ACTTTCGATGCCAAATGGATGGGATCTGATGCCGTTCTTCGTTAAGGGGAGTTAGCGGTGGCATCGGCTTCTTGCGCTTCCAGCCTGTGATTGCATTTGTCGTAGTGAAAGTCTCGATGTCTCTCAAAGCCCACAACCTCGGCGTCGCATTCGGCGGGACGTGGGTTTTCCGTGGCGTCTCACTCACGATCGAACCCGGCCAGCGAATCGCACTCGTCGGTCCATCGGGGAGCGGCAAGTCGCTGTTGCTGAAGTCACTTGCATTGTTGCATCCGTTCGACGAAGGGCGGGTCGACTGGTTTGGCGAAAAAGTAGGCGGCAATCGAGTTCCCGCATTTCGAAGCGAAGTGATGTACGTTCCGCAACGTGCTCCCGAAGTCGATGGGTTGGTTGAAGAGTTCCTTAAAGTTCCGTTCTCCTTTGCCGCAAACGCGGCCAAATCTTATGATCGCGAACTTACGCTTTCGAATTTGAAAACGCTCGGTCGCAATGATGACTTTCTTGCAAAGCCACAGCGTGAACTTTCTGGAGGCGAGCGCCAAATCGCAGCGCTGATCCGTGCAGTTCTGCTAAACCCAAAAGTATTGTTACTCGATGAACCAACTTCGGCGATGGATGGCGACACTGCATCGCAAGCCGAACAGTTGATAACTGATTGGTGTGCAGAAGATTCAAGCCGATCTACCGTTTGGGTAACGCACGATATAGATCAGGCTGCGCGAGTCTCACGAACGCAATTTCAAATGAATGACCTGTCAACAGGAGCCAGTCAATGAACTATCTGGAAATCTCGTTTTGGCACGTCGCTTGTGCGGCCCTGCTGATTTTGATCAACGGCGGCATCTCATTTGCGCTGAGCCTCAAACTCGAAAAGACGCTGCTGATCGCCAGCGTCCGCACTGTCGTGCAGCTGTTGCTTGTTGGATTGGTTTTAGAATGGGTTTTTCGATTCGATCGCTGGTACGTTGTCGTGCTGCTTGGTTGCGTCATGACATTGATCGCCGGCATCACGGCTGCCACTCGCGGAAAACGACGATACTCAGGAATTTGGTTGAACTGCATCGTTTCGATTTGGGCAAGCGCGTGGCTGGTGACGGCTTTCGCACTGCTGGTCGTTTTTGAGGGAACGGAAAAGTGGTACCAACCCCAGTACGCAATTCCGTTACTGGGCATGGTGCTGGGAAACATCCTCAACGGGATCACGCTAGGTTTGAATTCATTCACCGAAGCGCTCGTGACGAGGCGAGATTACGTCGAATCCATGTTGTCGGCAGGAGCGACACGTTGGGAAGCTGCTCGGGAACCGATTCGCGACGCGATGACGACAGGAATGACGCCGATCATCAACGCGATGATGATTGTGGGGCTGGTGAGCCTGCCCGGAATGATGACGGGCCAGCTTGTCTCCGGAATGGATCCCTTGCAAGCGGTGAAGTATCAGATTGTGATCATGTTTTTGATCGCTTCGGCGACAGCGTTGGGAACGGTTGGGGTCGTCGTGTTAACTTTTCTTAAACTCTTCAACAAAGACCATCAATTCCTGAGCGGAAACATTGTTTCAAGGTAGACTCTGAGCAATGAATGACTTCAGAAAATATTTCGCGGAACTGATCGGGACTTTCTGTCTCGTTTTCGCAGGCACCGGTGCGATCGTTGTCAACGATACGTTTGGCTCCGTTTCGCATGTCGGCATTGCGTTGACCTTCGGGCTGATCGTGATGGCGATGATCTACGCAATCGGAGAAGTCTCTGGAGCCCACATAAACCCGGCGGTCACGATTGCGTTTTGGGTCGCTGGGAAATTTGAAACCAAGCATGTCGCGCCGTATGTGATCGCTCAGGTTATCGGTGCGGTTTTGGCGAGCGTTGCTTTGCGAGTGATGTTTCCGGAACATGAGAACCTTGGGAGCACGCTGCCGGCCGGTTCGTGGCAGCAAAGCTTCGTGATGGAGTTCTTTTTGACAGCGATTTTGATGTTCGTGATCCTTCGCGTCTCTGCTGGCAGCAAGGAAACTGGAATCATGGCTGGGTCCGCGATCGGAGCCGTTGTGGGGCTCGAGGCGATGTTTGCAGGACCAGTATCGTGTGCTTCGATGAACCCAGCACGGTCACTTGCGCCGGCACTGGTGTCGGGGACGTTTCAGCATTTATGGCTTTATCTTGTTGCCACGATTGCAGGCGCCTTGTTTGCGGTAGTGCTCGAATTTGTACTGGTAAAACTTGATCGAGAAGACGCTGAACTGAATTCGGATTAGTTTCTGATTTCAGTATTTTCTTTCCAAGCTTCTTCGCTGTTGAGCGAAGAAATGAATTGGTGAATTCATTCGACCAATTAACAGCAAGGAAAAGTCATGAATCCGACGATCAACGTAACCAACGCGAGGCCACCCGTAAAAAGCGTGCGTTACTCGCATCTTCGTGTCCGGTCATTGGTGAAGTTTGCGGTGGTTTGCTGTGCCATTATCGCGATGATCGCGTTTCCGATGATTGCATTTATTGGCTTGATGGTTGCAACGGCAGCCGTGGGGATTTTTTGTGTTACGGCATCCTTCTACGGCCGCGGCTGGATCCGGCCGTTTTCGATTCTGACAAGCGTTTGCTTGTTGTTGGGAGTTCCCATCGTGATCTCTGGCCCCATTCATGGTCCGGGAGAGGCTTGCGTGGCCATGTTGGTGCTGCTGGTAGTCGCGGCATCGGTAGGAATCGTCGGTGCAGCGACTCATGGATTTCTGGGGAGACGGTTTGGGATTGTGCCTGTCCCAAACATTCCATTCCTGAGACATTGGTTGATTAACCCCGCTGAAGATCAATGAACGATTGGGATGCACAAAGTTGTTTAACGTCTAGCCGGAGGCGTCGGCGTTTGGAAGTGCGAAACGCCGACGCCTGCGGCTAGACGTTAAACGAAAGAGGCTTCATCGAACGGTATTGTGATTAAACCGATTGAAGAAGCTTAATCTAGGCTGGCCCGTTGCTTCAAGAATTTCTTCATCGCAGCGAGCGTCTTTTCGCTTACGTGATGTTCAATGCCTTCGCTGTCAATTTGGGCTGCTTTTTTGTCGACACCGAGCACCAGTAAAAATTCAAGCACAACTTCATGTCGTTTCTTGACGCGTTCGGCAAGCTTTCGCCCTTTCTGAGTCAGTGTGATTGGCTTGTACGGAGCCGTCTCAAGAAGTCCGTCTTTCTGCAGTCGCCCCACGGTTCGCGAAACCGTCACATGGCTGACATTGAAATGCCTCGCCAGCTCTAGGACTCGGCACTCGCCATTTGATTCAATCAGTTCTTGAACCGCTTCCACGTAATCTTCCGCCATTTCCGTGGCATGTTGTTCACGGGTGCGGCTGAATCTCTCCGAGCGATCGTTTGATTGTTTTTTCAAGATGTCTTTGTTCATTGCGGCAATGCTGCTTGACGTTTCCGTAGCATATGCTACATTTGTATCAGTAGCCTATGCTACGGTTTAGCTTTGTGCGCGTTTTTTGGTGAAAAATGATGAAAATGTCAAAGATCCGTTTCGGATTTACTCTGGTTGAACTGCTGGTTGTGATCGCAATCATCGGAATTCTCATCGGCATGCTTTTACCGGCAGTCCAGCAAGTTCGTGCGGCTGCCCGAAGAGTAAGCTGCGCAAACAATGTTCGGCAGCTCGGATTGGCGCTATTGAATCATGAATCCGCCCATCAACATTTTCCAGCAGGGTACACTTCGACGCCAACACGGGACGGCAGCGTTCCGTCGGGCGTCGCGATCAATGCTGTGACTTGGGATGCGGCTCCTGGATGGGGCTGGGGAGCACACATCTTGCCATTTGTTGAAGCGGGAAACGTCGCCAAAGGGCTCGACTACGACTTGCCGATTTGGGAATCCGCTCATCGTGAATTCATTCAATCGCAGATTCCTGTATTCCTGTGCCCTGCTTCCTCGGGCGACAACGAACCGTTTGTCGTTCTTGGTGAAAACGAAAGTCCGCACTCGCCCGATGGCAATACAGATCTGATTCTCGGTCGTTCTCACTACGTCGCCAGCCACGGACAAGAATCTGCTTGGGGTGCGGAAGCTGGAGCCGCCATGACCGGTGAGGTTTTTACCGATATCTATTCTGCTGCAACGAAAAGCGTGAGCATCAATGGTGATGTTTCTCGAGTCGCCGACGGTCCGTTTTACAGGAATTCACAAACGAAAATTTCCGAGGTTACTGATGGAACCAGCAACACGATCTTCCTCGGTGAACATTCCTCGAAGCTCAGCGATAAGACTTGGGTGGGCGTCGTCCCCGGAGCCGTTGTGTATCCGCGATTTAGTTCGCCAGAGAACGGACCTGACGGCGCGGCGACGATGGTGTTGGTTCACGCCGGACCTTCGGGAGGAGAACTGGACATCACTGGTTTTCCGATTATTCATCCAGTCAACTTTCCAACGTTTCATGTTGGTCAGATGTATTCTGAGCATCCCGGCGGCGGCAACATTTGCTTCGGTGATGGTTCGGTTCACTTTTTCCAGCAGGATATCGACTTGTTCACTTTCGCTGAACTGAGCAGCATGAACGAAGGTGAAGTTGCAGGAGAATACTAATGAGCAAAGGAAAAATTGTTTTGCCGATTGTCAGCTTGTTGCTAGTTGGCGGCTTGATCATGTTTTGGTCCTCTCGTGGCTATGGCAAAGTTAGCCCAGACGCCTATGAAGTTTCCAAGGCGCTCTATGGAGCGTGCCTAGCAAAAAATGATTCTCGTTTGGATTCGGTTGAGGAGCTGTGTGAAGAAGGGACGGAGCACGGTCTCGAAATCACAGACACAGAACGTCGATGGCTAAAGTCAATGGTCGACACAGCCAGAAAAGGCGATTGGAAATCTGCAGCACAGTCGGCTCGGCAGATGATGGAAGATCAAGTCGAGCACTAATTTTATTCTTCAATCAACAGTCGCGATGCATTTCAGCTCAATCGCAATGGGCGTCGGGAGTTTGTTGATCTCGACCGTTGTCCGACACGGTTGATTGTCGGCAAAGTACTCGGCATAGATACGATTGTACGTTTTGAAATCGTCGTCCATGTTGGTCAAGAAGACAGTGACGTCGACGATTTGAGCCCAGCTTGCTCCAGCGTCTTCAACGATGGTTCGAACGTTGTCGAAAACGCTACGGCATTGAGCTTCAATGTCGTAGCTGGTGATGTTTCCTTCGTCATCGAGTTCAACACCGGGAATGATCTTGGTGCCTTTTTTTCGCGGCCCAACGCCCGACAAGAACAGCAGATTGCCGACGCGACGTGCGTGCGGATAGAGCCCGACAGGTTCAGGGGCTGATGAAGAGTTGAGTTTTTCATTCATGGTGTGGTTTTCTCAGTTTTCCAATGACTTGCTGTAAGAATCCGCGTCCTCCCTGTCGCTTAGGCTCCGACCTTCCCGAAGGAAGGGTGATCAAAGGGAAGGACAGGCTCTATTGAAACTCACTTAATACTTGATGCAGACGTTCTTAGGTTCGGTCCAAAATCGTAACGCTTCCATGCCACCTTCGCGACCGAGCCCAGATTGTTTCATGCCGCCGAATGGAGTTCGCAAATCTCTGGCAAGCCAGCAGTTGATCCAAATGATTCCCGATTCAACTTCTGCAGCGACTCGATGAGCAACGTTCAAGTTGGAAGTCCAAATGGTTGCAGACAAACCGTATTGTGATTCGTTGGCTTTTAAAATGGCGTCGTCCATGTCATCAAAAGGGGCAATGGACACGACGGGACCAAAGATTTCTTGCTGGTTGGTTTCCGATGAATTTGCGAGCCCTTCAATCACAGTCGGTTCGATGAACCAGCCGTTTTTACAGCGACCAGAAAGTGAAACAGCGTTGCCACCGCAGAGGACTTTGCCGCCTTCTTCTTTGGCAAGTTGGATACAGCCAAGGATCTTTTCAAAATGCTGCTGCGAAACGATCGCGCCCTGTTTCGAGTCCACTTCACGTGGATCGCCGACGGAAAGTTTCTTCACTCGCGACACGAAGTCATCGCGGAATCGGTCATAGAGTGAACGTTGCACGTAGATTCGTGATCCGCACAGACAAATCTGTCCTTGATTGGCGAAAGAACTACGAAGCGTCGTCTCCAGCATAAGCTCGTAGTCACAATCCGCGAAAATGATGTTTGGGTTTTTGCCGCCGAGTTCCAACGAGAGCTTTTTCAGTTTCGGTGCCGTAACGCTGGCAATGTGTTTGCCGGTTTTCGTTCCGCCAGTGAACGAAACGGCTTGAATATCATCGTGACTGACGATGGCGTTGCCCGTAAGTGATCCGCTTCCCTGAACGATGTTCAATACGCCTGACGGAAGGCCGATTTCGATGCAAATTTCACCAAGCATCGATGCGGTCACTGGAGTGACTTCGGATGGTTTCGCGATCACCGTGTTGCCTGCGGCAAGTGCCGGAGCAATCTTCCAAGTGAACAAATATAGTGGCAAGTTCCAAGGTGAAATACACGCCACTGGCCCCAGCGGATTCCGGAGAGTGTAGTTGATGATGCCTTCCGAGTTATGTGACTGACTCTCGGTTCCGGTGATCAAGTTGGCGAAGAATCTGAAGTTGCTGACGCAGCGTGGAATGTCGACGGATCGCGCGAGCCATAGCGGTTTGCCGTTGTCCTTCGATTCTGCTTCGGCGAGCATGTCGAGGTTAGTTTCGATGGCATCAGCGATTCGATTGAGCATCGAAGCTCGTTCTGAAGCATGCGTTTTCGACCAGTCAGGAAACGTGTTGCGGGCGGCGGTGACCGCAGCGTCAACATCGCTCTCATTTGAGTCAGCAACCTGCGAGTAGACTTGTCCGGTTGCCGGTTCGAAGTTGTCCAGCCATTGGTTGCTTTTGGGTGCGACCATCGAGCCGTTGATGTAATTTTGGATCTTGTTCATGCAATCCACTAGAGGCACTTCGTTCGTCCGCCATCAACCGGCAAATTGACTCCATTGATGTAACTCGCGGCTGGGGAAGCAAGAAATGCGATCGCTGAACCAAGTTCGGGCGCGTCCGCGAAACGGCCAGCAGGAATTGAAGCTCGCATTTCGTCAGCGACGTCATCGTAAGTTCTGCCCGTTTTCTGAGCTTTCGATTCGAGGATCGATTCTAACCGCGTCGTGTTGGTGGCTCCTGGGAGAACGTTGTTGACCGTGATTCCGAACTGCCCCAATTCGTTGGCAAGCGTCTTGGCCCAATTCGCGACGGCGCCGCGGATTGTGTTGGAAACGCCGAGCCCATTGAGTGGTTGCTTTACCGACGTTGAAATCACATTGATGATTCGCCCAAATTTTTTTTCCTTCATGCCAGGCAGAAGTGTTTGGACCAAAATCTGATTGCAGACCAAATGGTTTGTGAACGCGGTCAGGAATTCTTCTGTCGCGGCATCAATCGCCGGTCCGCCCGGAGGACCTCCGGTGTTGTTGATCAAAATGTCGGCAACATTGCCCTGCTCTGTCCAAGAAGTGATGACGGACTTTAGTTGGTCGGGCTGTGAGAAGTCGGCGATCAGAATCGAGTGCTGTTGCGATTCCGATTTTGGAAGTTGCGTCAACGCTGATTCAAGTCGCTCCTGATTCCGCGCGACCAGCACAACATTGGCGCCCAAGTTTGCGATTTCAATCGCTGCGGCGAGTCCGATTCCCTGGCTTGCTCCGCAGACGACGGCTGTTCGTTGACTCAAATCCAGATTCATGTTTCTCCCGCGCGGCAATTGACAAACTGTTTCGACTTTCCAAACACTATAGCAAAACTGACGCGAACCATTGAAGGTTCGCGCTAACTATTTGGCCAGCCTGAAAATCGAATTGTGGATTTTTCCAACGATTGGTTTGGCATCTACGGACTTGATTTCGTACTTGATTTCCATTCCCCATGTTGGCTGAAGTTTTGCAATTGAAAGCTCCACGCTTTTTCCATCCGCCAGCAATCGAGCGCTCTCAATAGCAAGAGGTCGTTCGTTGTAGTGCTCGGAACCGTAGTTTTTCGTTCGCTTCAAATCCCAGACGCTGATTGAATAGTTGTCGGGGTTGGTGGAAGTCGCTTCATCCAATTTTCCGCTGAATCGAATCGTCATGCCTTCGGTCTTTGCCGAAAGGCCAACAGGCAGGTGAACTGGTTTCTTTGTGTAACGAATTCGATAGAGGCCGCCGGGTTTATGCTGACTGCCAGCCCATGCAAACATGCCGCAGCAATAGAGTTGTCCATCGCCCGGATGGAATCGTCCTCTCATGACACCTGTTGGAAACTGTTCAATCGGGAATTCGCACATGCCGCCTTGGATTTTACCGTCAACTGATTCGTGCGGGACGACATAGACTTTGCCGTAGCCATAAGAAAAGTTCAACAGTGAACCTTCGAGTGGTCCCCATTTGTCGCTGTTGACCCACAAAAGTTCGCCCGGTGATCGATCGAAGGAATTGGTGATCCAACAAAGCGGGTCTTGCATCGCGGAATCGGAGTCGTCTTCCACATCGTGGTAGCCAAACATGTTTCCATAAAATTCGCCGGGCCGAACCCAGTTGATTCGGTTCTTTGGATTCCAGTGCCCTTCTTGATCGGTGACGACAAACGAGCCATCGCCATTAATGCAGACACCGTTGGCGGCACGGAAGCCATTGGCGACGATTTCCGTCCGCTTTCCGTCAGCACTGACCTTCAGCAGCGTTCCATGATGCGGAACGACAGCCTTCTTTGCGTGTCGAGCCGATTTGGCGTAATAAAAATTTCCTTCGTCATCGGTTTGCAACCCCATCGCGAATTCGTGGAAGTGTTCGGTGACTTGGTGGTCGCTATTAAAGTTTTCATACCAGTCGGCTTCGTGATCACCGTTGAGGTCGTGAAGTCGCACAATTTGATCGCGACAGATAACGTAGATTTTGTCGCCCACGCATTTCACACCCAGCGGCTGAAATAATCCTGCGGCGATACGTTGCCAAGCGAGCGTTTTTCTTTCGTCATCAAGAAATCCGGTGACTCTCCAGACAGATCCGTCCCAAGCACTGACAATCGCTACGTCCCCATCTGGCAAAAAGTCGATGCCTGTCAGTCGCAGTTGGGCATTCCACGGGTTGTTCGTTGGCCGTTCAAATACGTCGACCGCGAAAGGGCCCTTGTTGTCGCCGCGAATGATTGGCGTTTCGATTTGCTCTGGATAATTCGCTGGCCCACCGTGAGTGAAGCGACTTAGGTCTTGCGGCACCGCGAAACCGACGAGTCGCTTCTTGATCGCCGTCCCCTGCTGTTGGTTTGCAATTGGAACGTGGGAGACCGCAAGATTGATTGCTTCGCCGGCGGGAATTTTCAGCCGCAAATTGCCGTCGTCATGCGTCCACGTCGCACTCGAGAAAGAACATGCAGCGGCAAGCCTATTCGTTTGGTCTCGCGTTTTTCCTGCTCCTGAAACGTTCGCAGTCATCAGAGGGTTGCCCATCGAATCGCGAAACTGGCTTCCGGTTTGGCTGTTCCACATACCGACGCGGTAGACATCTGCAAGATCTGATGAGTTTCCGGTTTGGTGGTCGCGAATAATCTCTGCGGCATTCTTAATTTGGTCTGGACTCAACTCAAGTTGATAAAAACGAACTTCGCTCATCTCGCCTTCAAAGTACGGGTCTGCTGGGAAATTGTTGTTCGTGAACCCGATCCGAACCACGGTCGCTTCCTTCAGTTTCCGCTTCGGAGCAATTTCTCCGCCGCCTGCTTCGTCACCGTCAACGTAGAATCGGACAAGCTCTTTTTTGGCATTCCACGTCATCAATAGTTCATGCCACTTCCCATCGTTTACTCGTCGATCGGCTTCAACGGCCCCTACCCAGCCAATGTCAAACGTCGGACGCCCGCCACTTAAAAACAGCGTCTGCCCCTGCGGCATCCATTGGTTCTGATTTTTCGTCTTTGAGAAAATGGTTCCGTCGCTAGTTGTTTTAATTCGAGCGTAAATGGAAAAGTCTCTGTCGTGCATGTTGAATCGATCGCCAGATTCGACCTCGCCAAACTTTGTTCCATCGAATTGAAGGCCAGCAACCGTTTTCGGTTCTGTTGCAGCGGCTTCAACCTTTTGTTGCTCTGCAATGATGGCGACGTTGCCTTCTATCTTTGCCGGTCCAACGATGTTTGCGATTTGAATCACGAGGTCTTCCGTTCGTTTGCCAATGTTCAGATGCCGCGTGTAGATCGGCCGTTTGTCGATAAAGGCAAGGCTTGGCGATTCGAGGACTTCCGTTTCCCCGACGCGATACTTGATGATGCTTCGGTCGCCGAAACGATACATTCCAAGATATTGAGCCCAATCACGAGGCAACGGTCCGTAGTGCTTTCCGTCGCGACCGATAACGCGATCGTCTGTGAAACGTGAATCGGAATCTGCTCCGGGACGCGCAAACCCCGGACCCGTCGGATTGGAGAAATGAACTTCGCCATTGACGCTCGGGTGGCGACCGTGAGTTCCATTAAAATGGATGCCTTCCCAGTCAATGAAGGATCCGCTCCAAGCACCGGCGACTCGCATCGTGTCATGTTCGTACATCATCCAGTGGCTTCCTGATTCGACACCGCCCTGCCCTGTGTCCAGTCGCACTACAATTCCTTTTTGGGCGATGTTGGAACCGTCGTCGGAAACTTCGATCGTGTTCATCATGCTGTGGCCGTAGTCCATCAAAGTCCACGGTCGCGACATGATCGGCTTCGGACCGCGAGTGTCACCTTTTGGCAGCGAAGCCAAGTAGTCGTCGGTGATGTCGAACAGTTGCCCTGAGTTATGCTCTTTGAGAAAGTGTTCGCGAATGTAGTGAATCACTTCGTACTTTTGCTGTGGCACCATCCAGCGCTGCGGATTCATCATGCCGTAGCCATGCGTCAGCGTTTTGTACATTGTTAGTGGATCGTTGCCATGTTTGAATTTACCTTTGCCGAAACGTAGCGACGTCGGCATCGAACCTTCTGCTTCGATCGTGCCATGACAACTGGCGCATCGTAGACGATAGACTTCGCCTCCCCGCTCGAGTGAATCGCCATTGAGGCCGCGAATGAGTCCCGCATGATCGACGCGTGATTCATATTCAGGTAAAGGAGCCGGCGTTGCGGTGGCGGGTTTTAATTTCGTTTGAAGTGCTGGATTGCCAACGATCGCGCCAAGGTAGCTGATCAAATCCAGAAACTGCTGTCGATCGGCGAGCTGATTGGCTAGGTCGATTGGCATCGAAGACGATTTCGACTTAGTCCACTCTTCGATGTCGTCTTTGGAGATCGCCTGTTTGTCTGCTTGCTCAATCGAATCAACAATCAGAGCCGCATCCGTTTCATTGACTAGGACTCCTGTGATCAATCTGCCATCATTGTGGGCGACTCGGACCGTCTGGAATCCGTCGTGGATCACGGACGAAGGTTTCAGAACAGACTCGATCAAATGTTGCGTTGGCGCTTCTCGCTTTTCCGTCAAGCTCGGGCCAAGACGCCGGCTTCCTGATTCGTGACATTTGGCGCAATTCATTGTAGGCTGATAGAAAGCGATCGCTCCGCGAGACGGATCACCGAAATTCTCGGCGTCGCGAACCAAGTCGTTGATTGGTTCAGTCAACAGACGTTGAGTCAGCGAACGACTTGTAGGCCTTTCCTGAGCTGTCCCAGTTTCAGAAGCAGCAAAAAAGAGGATAGAAACAAAAAGCAACAAAAGCGGTTTCATAAAGTGTCCTTTTCAAGGCCTTTTATTCTACACGGATTGTTTCCTCAGCGTCTCATGCTGGCGACTTCGACGATAGAATGACGATGTTAAAATTCCAACCGGTTCGGGTCACGCACATGTTTAAAAAATGTTCTGCAATTTTTGCCGTCTTGTTTCTCGCAACTTTTGTTTGCTACGTTCAGGCTCAAACGGCAACGGAGAAAGCCGCTCCGACAGCTGCTGACGTTGTGAAGAAGACCGTCGACGCAGCCAATGCGTTTTTGGAATCGGTCGAACAAAAACAGTACGAACAGGTGATGTATTCTTTCACCGATGACAAGCAACGGGAGAATTGGTCGAATCTTCCCGTCGGCAACGTTCCTCGCGGAGGTCTTCGTTGGGGTGATTTGAAAGACAATCAGAAAGAAGCTGTGATGGCGTTGTTGAAGGCGGCACTGAGTGAAAACGGAGTGCAACAAGTCGTCGATAATATGAACGGTGACGAGTATCTGCGAATCAATGGCCGTGGAGGAAATAGTTTCGGTAGCGATGAGTACTTCGTTTCGTTTCTTGGTGAGCCTTCGACGACCCGTGGCTGGATGTTTCAGTTTGGCGGCCACCACTTGGCGATCAATATTACGGTTGTCGGCGATCAGATGACGATGTCTCCTTCGTTGACTGGCGGCCAGCCGATCGATTACGAATGGAAAGGCAAGCAAGTTCGCCAGGTCGCCGAAGAGGAAGACGCGGCTTACGCTTTTATCGCCTCGTTCACTGATGATCAGAAAAAGAAAGCGGTTGTTGGAGATCGATACGGCGATATCAAATTCGGTCCCGGAGCAAAAAAGATTGAGGCTGTCGCCGAAGGCATCGCCGTTAGTGAGCTAAGTGAATCGCAACACGCGTTGTTGAAAGAACTGATCGGATATCGAATCGGCGTGTTGAATCCGACTCATGCGAAGATTGAAATGGAAAAGATCGTCGCTGACTTTCCGAATATGTGGTTTTCTTGGAAAGGACCAACAGAAGTTAGCGAGTCAGCTTCTTGGCGGATTCAGAGCCCAAAAGTTGTGATGGAATTTTCGCCTCAGCGGCTAGGCGGAATTCCAATGAACCACGTCCATGCGATGTATCGAGATCCATCGAATGACTACGGTGTCGGGTTTATTGAAGCACGGCGGAATGCGGCAGAGGGAAAGTAGCGAAATACAAGCCCGAGGCGCAAGTTTTGAAGTTGCATACTTCTGTCCCAGCGGGACGGCAGGCACTAGCCCAGCACGTAAGTGCACGTAAGTGCTGGGATAACGGCTCAACAAATTAGTTTGTCCTGAAGGGACGACATGTTCTACGGCTTGGCTCATGTCGTCCCTTCAGGACTAAACGATTGAATTCGTACGATTTCCCCCGGACTTGCGTCCGAGGCTAAAGCATGCCGTCACTCCGTGACTAAAAAACACTGCAACTTCAAAAAGCGCAAGCGAGTGGTTTGTTGCATCCGCGCCCGTCTTGGAAGTTTGGACATCCGAATCTGAACCACTCGCTTGCGCTTCGGGCTTGTACTGACTACGCCTCAGGCATTTCTGGATCGGCGTCAG
>CAZORS010000095.1:0-19478 GCA_964582025.1 uncultured Pirellulaceae bacterium
CCTTTAAGGTGTGTTTTGCATTGAGGAAGTTCAGCTATCGCGAGACATCCCTAAAGGGATTAACTACGAACATCATGCAATGCGAAGTTAGAATCGTCAAAACATGGGCGGGCAAAATTTGCCCGCCCATCATTTCAATCTTCGGCGCGACTTCCGTCGCCACACATCATCACAATCTTGGGCATGAACTGTCCGACGACGTCGACCAAGTCCGTTTGTGCCGCCATCACATCATGGATGTTCTTGTAAGCGCCCGGTACCTCATCGAGCCCCCCAGCAAGTAGTCGAACATTCTTGTGTTTCAAGTGATCACGCCATGAACCCCAATTGAACTTCTTCTTCGCTGCCGTCCGAGACATGGCTCGACCAGCACCGTGGGAAGCAGAATTCAAACTGTCAGCGTTGCCTTTACCGCGAACGATAAATGCTGCATCTGCCATGTTGCCTGGAATCACACCGATATCACCTTCACCCGCCGGAGTTGCCCCCTTGCGGTGAACGTAGACGTCTTGGCCGTTGTGTTTCTCAAGCCATGCAAAATTGTGATGGTTTTCGATCGTTGCCAACGCCTTCGCACCGGCAAGTTTCGTCACATTGCGATGGATCACGTGATGATTCGCAGACGCAAATCGCCCCATCAGGTTCATCGCCGCCCAGTACTCCTGACCGGCTTCAGAATCCATATCCAGCCAGCAAAGGTGCCGCAACTGTGGATCGTCTTTGATCCGCGAAGGCGCACCTTGCCTCGCAATATCTGTGTATCGCTTGCATGTCATCGCGCCCGGACCTCGGCTTCCGCTGTGTGAAAGGAGACCAACGTACGTTCCCGCATCAAGACCGAAGTCATCTTCCGCCAACGTCACAACTCCCCATTCCACGAAGTGGTTGCCGCTTCCGCTAGTTCCAAGTTGACCGACGGCCTTATCGCGAACCTGACGAGTAATCGCAGTGATCGTCCAATCTTCATCGAGAACTTCGTGCTCGTAAGGCCGCTTCCATTTCTTTCCAGTTCCGAACAGCGTACCTTTTTCGAGCGCTCGATCCAACTCACGACATTGCGCTGAATCGTTCTTCTCCAGCGTCGCAACGTCCAAGTCCGTAATCGTCAGCTTCATTCGGCAAGCGATGTCCACACCGACTCCATATGGAATCACTGCGTTCTCACAGGCCAATACGCCGCCGATTGGAAGACCGTAACCAGAGTGCGCATCTGGCATCAAGGCGGCGCCACGCGCAACTGGAAGACGACACGCGTTTTCAATTTGTTGAATCGAGTTGTTGTCGAATTCGTCGCCCCACTTTTTGTACTCAATTGAAACCAACGGCACATCGTTTTCACGAAATTCGATTAGCGCTTTGGCAAATTCTCCGACGTCCGGATCCGCAACGTAAACTTCCGGCGCAGCAACGACTTTCGGAATCAACTTTTTCGCGTTGTCGCGAGTACGAGGAAGCGTTTGAATCGCGGCGATCGCGCTTGGAACGCAATCCTTTGGGACGCCAATTTCTACGAGCTGCTTTTTGTTCATGAGTGGGCCAATGGGACCATGAAGTGTGAGATATCAAGATTCCAGACCACAATCTCACATTCAGGTTCGCGACAATGGCGAGGACCAGCGGATTGGCTATTCACATCCTTGGGGCAAATCGCAGCCAACGTCACATCCAGAGCAACGTGGGCATCGATTTTCTTTGAACGGATTGAGCGTCTGTTTCAGATCGTCAACAAACGTCAAAGATGGGACAAACACACGATCGCCTGGCAGCAACTGATAGTTCGTAGATGCGTCCCCGAGCTGCACGATCTGGTCGTAGCAGACTTTCATCACAGTCCGACAGCCACCACAAGTAGAAGGGCGACTGACGATGATGTCGTGGTGATTCGCCTTACTGGCAATCCCACCGGCTTCAATGATCGCATCCAATACCGTTTCATTGCCTCGGTAAAGAAACGAACCAGGCGAATTGACGTCGCCAAGCACGTAGATTTTCTTGCTGTCCCAATTCGTTAGCCGAACACTAACGCGATTCTGCAACAGGTTCTCATCGAGTCGTCGTTCGAATTCTCGGCGAGCCCGATTCCGTCTCGCTTCTTGGCGGCTTTCGACAGCCGAATCTATCTCAATCGATTCGTCGTCCTCTTCCGATCCTTCTTCTGGTTCAAGGGCGAGTGCCTCAACGTCAACATCATCATCGTCTCGACTTTGTCGTTCCAGTCGAGCCTCCGATTTCGCGAATTCAACTTCCATCTGCGTCCGAATCAACTCATCGATCTGTGCTTGGATTTCCAGCTGCATCAATTCAACGCTTTTTCCGTTTGCTTGGTACGATCCAAATTCTCCGAGGGAAATCGTACCGTCGGGTTTCACGACTTGATCGCCGGGCAGTCGAATGGTCGCGTCAAAGCTGACCGGCTCAACCGAAACGGTGTCAGAGATCTCAATCGTGTAGCCGTCCAACGGAGTGATCGCCAATTCTTTTTGCACTAGCAAACTCTGCCCAGGAGCTTCGCTGATCTCTTTGGCACGTTTGAGCAATCGATTGCTAGGACTTCCAACCGGAATGCCCAAGGACGACAAAGTCGAACAGCCCGCGGAAACCGCAATCAGGATCGCAATGCATCCGATGGTCGCATGAAACAACGCTCGTGAAGATGTGGTGCAATACATTGAGAAAATCGAACCGATCTGAAAAGAAGTGACTGTTCAGAAAGATTCGGAAAATCGAGCCACGAAAAAACAGCTAATTGTTCCGGCCATTTGCGTTTGGCAAGATTTGACTGCCGCGTAGAAAGTATCGAATGGCTTCCTCTTTTAATTGTTTTCCCGGGTTCAAACGCAGTTGTGGACGCTGGGTAGTGCCACCAACATCAACAAACACAATTCGCTCAGAGAGAAACTCTGCGGCTTCGGCAAAGAATGCCACCTCTGGGCTCGAGATCCTCGCAAGTGGAGAGCCAGCAAGCTGATCGACCAACGTCGGCTGATCCAATCTTTCGATTCTGGCAGCGACCTCCATATCCAAACGGCCGTCCAGCCAAGCGTCTCCAGTCACAGCGATGGACGCCAACCTGTTTTGCAATCGAAACTGGCGAACGTTGATTCGCCCTTTGGACAGTGCCAAATCAATCGCGTCCGAGTTGAACTGATCGTTTCGAAGCGATGCCGAACTACCCAGAAACCCAGAAAGCTGATCCAGCAACGGAAACGCAAGTGCCGTCGACTGCTTGAGTTTGCCACGAAATGCACCCGTCAGGTCTTTCTGCGTTCGAATATTCTTTCCTGAAAGTTCCAACCTACCGCTGAGCTTTCCACTGCCAGTGTTCGTGTAACCGGTGAGTGAGCGGATCAATGATTGCGAGTCAATATTTGACAGTTCGAGTTTCGATTCAAGGCGAACGCGGGATCCAATGTCCAGCGAAGCAGAGCCGTTTACGTTGCCTTGAAACGCTCTGAAACGATTACGAGGCATCTCAATGCGTACTGTCCGTTGACTTGGTTCGATACGGAACCGAATGGGAAGTTTCATCGATTGATTCGCGACGCCAAACAAGCCCGCCCGAGACAACCCAAGCCTTCCTGATCCGGTGATTGTTCTGCCAGTTCGTCCAGAAATCTTCGCGTTGACTTGACCGTGTGCGTTGATGGGATCGTCGAGCAAAACATCGATCATTCGCTTCAGGCTAAAATTCCTAACATCAAGTTCGTAACTCCCTGAGGCACTGCCAACCAAAGGTATCGTGGCACGACCCGATATCTCACCTTGCTGCAAATCCGCATGAATGTTCTTCAGTTGCATGATTCCGTCGTTGAGCGAAATGTCGGAATAGATTCTTCTACTAACCAAACGGTTCTTCCATTTGGCATCTTCCAGTGAAACTTTCCCTACGCCTTGCGGATACTGTCCGGGCGTAACTTCCCAATCCATCCCCAGCGAAATCCGGCCTTGAAGTTGACGCATCGCCTTGATTGGTGATTTGGAAATCGATTCTGCAAATTTGCTCATGCGGGCGTTGGTGAGCCGCACGTTGACAGGGAAGGCAGAAGAAAATGGATTGGCAGCGGAGGCGATTTTCGTTGCGCCGCTGATCTCCAGCTTCCCATCTAAGAGCTGGCTGTTGAGCGAATATTCGACTTGCTGACCGCCCTCTTTAAGGATCGCGTTCCCCTGAACCCGAGAAAGCCTCACCCCATCGACCATCATCGCCTTGGAAGATCCTGTCGCGACGATCGTTCGTTCGTTGGGAGATCTCCAGTTGCCGATCGTCAAACTTCCAGATACGATCCCCGAAAGCTTCGCAGGTAATTTTCGAAACGCAGCAAAATCAGCCAACTCGAGTTTCTTCAATTTGAAAACGAGATCGTCCGACAGGCTCGATGCAGTATCCAACTCAATTTGTCCCCCGAGTCCGTTGATGGTTAGCTGCTGCGTATTTTGCGATGTGTCGAACGCCCACCTAGACTTGATGTCCGACAGCGACGCGTCCCGATAAACCAATTCGACAACTTCCGCCTCCCCCGTCGACTTCAACTTCCAGGGAGACGCGTTGCCTTCCACCTTGAAGTTTGCAGTTGCCGAACCAGACAACTGATCAAACATCGCAGTAGAAAGCGGCATCGATCGGGCTTTTCCAGCGACTTCGAATGAGAATGGGTAGTGTCTATCGAACGACCCTTTTAATTCGATTCCATTTTGCTTCCCGAATGGAATGTCCTCGAATTGGATACGATCAACGTCGGTTTTCACCTTGAAGTGATGATCCGCGAAAGTCCCGCCGAAGGCCTTGGGTTCAACGAGATCGAACCTTCCGGAAAAATTTGGGCGGCCTTCGTCAAAGGACACATTTATTTTTCCCGTTGAGGAAGATGAAACAGAATCTGGCAAACTGATTAGATTCTCCAGCAACGGAACCAAAGCAGCCTCGTCCCATTGAACGACCAACTCGCCAGAGTCATTCCCCGGAACCCAATCGCCGACCATTGTTGCTCGCCCGCCACCGGGAAGCTTCGTCGTGGCTTCCCGAATTGAAAAATCAGCGTCGTAGATACCTGATGCAGCCACCGACCGAAATGGCTTGCCGAATATTTCCAACTGATCCGATGTCGCGTCCCAGAGAATTTTATTCGCCTGCTTTGGATCCATTTTGATCGTCGCATCAAAAACTCCCGTCAACTTTTCCGCAACATTTCCCGAGCTTAAACCGGTCCGTCGCGTGAACTCGCCAGAGGAGTCTAATTTCATGATCGATCTGGCCAGCCAAGCGGCAGGAAACTGGCTACCGTTGAGGGAAACGTCGCTGATTTCACTGCTGGCCAAACTCAAACGGGCCCCGGCTTTGATGTGTCCGCCGCCCTCTATGTCGCCTTCAAGATCTTTGACTTGAAGTACACCGCCCTTGATTGTTAGGTCCGAACAGAGTTGCTTCAGTTTGGCGTCACTGAGATCGACCGCCGAATCGAAAACGTTCGCCTCAACATCCCACGAGTCAATAGGCCGATCATTTGCTGCCGGTAACTTGATCGACGAAGCAAAACTTAGCTCTCCTCCAATCGGAGAAGCAGCAAGCGATTCGACTTGCGGCTCAAACTTATATTCGACATTCGCGTTTTTCATCTGCCGATCAAAAAACTTGAGCGCTTCATCGGGAGGGATGTTTTCTCCTGTAACTTCAACGACGCCGGTTTCGACGATCGATTTCGCGGCACGGTTTGGCAAAGGCCATTTGACGGACACGGCGACGGTTGCTTGTTCGTCACCGGACAAAATCGCTTTCGCAGGTTCAAAGACCAGCAAACCATCTTCAAGATAGGTCTTGAGTTCTAAATTTTGTAATTGCATTCCACCTACGCTTGCCGACTTAGCAACTGAATCGACGTTGAGCGACCAAGTTCGCAAGTCAGCCGCCGAATTAAGCGGAATCAACAAATCGACTTCGCCATCACCTAGAAGCTCAAACTCAAACTGTCGGTCCAGCGCCTGCAGATCAAAAGTCGCTAAGACTCCGTCGACGGTTTGCTCAGTCGTCGCGGCCTTGACGGTGACACCGCCTTGCAAGTCGATCGTTTTCCCGTTCTTCGTTAGGACCAACGGTTGAATCTGTACGTCGACGTTTCCAGTCGTCGCATGAATTTCTCCGTAGGAAGCAGATTTTGTGTCGCCTTTTGCGTCGATCCGCAACGTTGTTTCGAGGTCGTGATTAACATCCACAGAACCGACTACACTCCCTGTCGCAGTCCCCACAACTTTTAGTGGAATCTGTTTGACCAGTTGTCTCAGATCAGCGACGTCAACGTTTTCAAAATCCCCCTGAAATTTTGAGCGACATGGCAGACCAGCGATCGTCGTGGTTCCGGTTCCGTTAACGACGTCACCATCTCCCATCGCCGCAACGACTTCTTTGTAGGTTACCAATCCATCCTGAATTCTTACTTTGGCCATTCGAACTGCAATCGGCAAATCAAACTTTGGGATGTAGAGTCGAGCATCTTTCGTATCGATGTCAGCTAGATATTTGACCCCCGTTTTCAAGTTTCCATCAATTACTCCTGAGACATCAGCGACAGCATCTGCACCAAGATGCTTCAACACCGATGGTGGAATTTTGGGCCATTTTTGCCACTGCTGATCGACAAAATGAAGCTTCAGGCCATCAAACTCTATGTCGATGTCCCCAGATGATTTCGCGATCCTACCATCAAATTGCAATTCGCCATCGAGCGTCTTCGTCAAACCAGAGATTACAAATCCGCCGTCTTGTTCGGTCAGTTCCGTTTCAGCAATATTTAGTACAACTTCACCGTCTTCATCAAAGATTCGAACGAGAAAATTGTTGACTGCAATTCGGTCCGCGGGAAGTGAGACTTCATCGAGTTCGAGATCTGACAGCGAGAACGAAGAACCACTTTTTACCTTTGAACTGTCGATCAACAACTCGCCGCCATCAAGTATGATTCCGTCCATTGGCGTGTCGCCACTAGCCAGTTCGAAAATCGACTGCTTGACAGTGAGCTTGCTCAGTTGAACCTGCACACCTTCTGCGGCTTCGAATTGAATTTCCCTCGCCACGATTCCGTCCAATCCAATTCGAACGGACCCAACTTTGGGTGAGTCAATTCCTGCCGCAACCAACTGACTGGCGATTTTTGACTTGACGATTGAATTTAGCGAAATCCAACCGAAAAAACAAATCACCAAAAACACGAACAGGATGATCAGCCCTATCCTGCGTTTTCGTTTTCGTCGTGGTTTTGTTGATTCGGTCGACATGTTCATTCCACAAAAAACGGTGTCCAGAGAAACATCTCTGAACACCGATTGAATCGTCAAATTTTGACATCACGGGCCACTCGATTGCGAACCCACATGATGATGCCGATTATGCCATGCCAAGATTCTTCTTTTCCATGGCGAACAACTTTTTCGTCTCTTCAATCGAAGTTGACTCAGGAACCGCATCCGCATCGACGTCGAACCACTCAGGCTGGAACTGGATAAAACCGTGTCCACCGGGTTTTTGTGAATTCTTGATCGCCTGACGAGCCGTCAAAGCAACACAAGCATCGGCCAACGCAACTTCTCCATTGCAGCGAGGCTGATTTCCGATGTCTTTGGTGCTGATACACCAAGCCCAGTGCTCGATCTCCTCTTTGTAACCGCGACTGACGTAGCCGGAACCTTGAGCTGCTTTTGCAGGAGCTGCATCACCCGACTGAGTCGTGTCGAGGACAACGGCTCCACCTTTTTGCTTCTTCGCTTTGGTCTTGTAAGACGTACCAGCGGAAGGATAAACGAGAACGTCTTTCTCTTTGTCGAGAATCATCGTCCCCTTGGTTCCCATGACAACTTCGCCATAGCCACCGAATCCATTACCGTTGATAGAAGAGTACGTGACGACCACTTTCTTGTTGTTGTCCTGTTCGTAACTAGGGATTTCGCCGCCGGTCGTCTTTCCGCCGGAGAACTTATATCCGTAGTCATTAATCTGATCATAGTACCCGACATCGAAATCGTAGTCGTAGCCCTGTCCCGGATACTCAAACGTGCAATAGACGTGGTCCGCAGCGTCGCGATCCATTGGAGCCGTGTGACGACCACCAACCGCATGCACAGTCAACGGATGTACGTGCTTGCCTTTCTCCTTCGACAGAGCAGCGATAAAGATACTCGCAGCATCAAGTTGATGACTTCCAAGTTCCGCCATCAATCCACCGCCGGTGCGATCCCAGAGTCGCCAACGAATCAGTTCCTCCATCGCGGTACGAACTCGATCGCCGTAGACTTCTGTGTTGTCGACGTAGCCATATTTCTTCGCGTCGATGCTCTGATCCGCATCCAGTTTCATCCACTGAGCCACTTTCTTGCCCAGCTTCTTACGATCGCTGGAACTGGTCGACGGATCTTTGAATGCTTTCGTGAGCTTCGCAAGATCGTTCGCGATGCGATCAACTTTCTTACCCGCCAAAGTCGATTCACCGCCCGGGATTGGAAGTGACCAAGAGTCACGACCAGGAGCGTTATTTCGATGCCACTGAGCACGGATCGAGTGAATCTCGCCAAGCAATCCCCATTTGATCAAGTTGACTGCGTTGTCATAAAGAATGCTGTAGTGACGCTGGTGTCCGATCGAAAGGACTTTCTCTTCCTTGTTGGCGACGCGTGTCATCAATTTGCACTGGGCGACGTTGTGCGCCATCAATTTCTCACAGAGAACATGTTTCCCAGCTTGCATCGCAGCGATCGCGATCGGGGCATGCAAGAACAGCGGCGTCGCGATGATCACGCCATCGATATCCGGATCCTTAATCGCTTCTTTCCAGTCACTGTACTCTTTGACGTTCCGGCGAGCTTCCTCTTCGGTATCCCAGCCGTAGACATCCATCAGGCCTTTACGAACGCGTTTGGCGTTGTCGGACGACCAATCACCGTGAAAGGCTCGATGAATCGAAGACGGACGCATGTCGCAGATCGATGTCACTTGAACGTAGTCGGGATTGATCGCACCAATCAAAACGTTGCCTTCATCTCCCGTTCCAATCACGCAGACGCGAACCGGATTGATTGGTTTCTGGTAGCCAAAATACATGGCTCCCGCACCAATCGCGGTCGCTCCACCGATGGCCATCGTGTTGCGAATGAAATCACGACGATTGAGTCGATCAAATTCAGAAAGCGACGAATAGTAATTGTCAGTGCCGTTTTGGCGTTGTTCTGCGGAAAGGCTATTCATAATATTCCGTTAGCTGTTTGAGTCAGTTGAGTTGTGGTTAGTTAGCAAAAATTGGCGATTGGTGATCTGTTGCTACGAGCTAGAAAGACCTGCTGATGGACTTGTGGAAGTTGGTTCCCGAAATCCCGAAAAGAAGTAATCCAACCCTCCGAAGCGACCAGCACAGGTCGCAAACAAAACTAGACAGGCAACCATTTCGATTGCCTGATAGTAAGTCGGAGTCGTTCCTGGAATCCAAAACGGTTGAGTGAGCAAGACTGAAAACAGAAAGCCTGCCGCAGCCAGCGACGCCCAGCGAGTAAACAGCCCAAGGATGAGCAACACGCCGACAGTTACATCGAACCACGGAATGACCTTGTTCACTAGATCGTGTCGTGAGTTCTTCTGTGCGTAAGGGCGATGTAGCGGAATTGCTCCTGTCTCGCGAATCTGTTTGCCAACCGCGATGCTGTTGATTTGGGTTTCTAGCGAATCCCAAATCTGAGCAACTTCGCCTTTCCACTTCGTCATCTCTTTCGTGCGATCGCTTTGGATCGAATCGACCTGACCGCGAAGTGATGCCACATCGACGGCAACTTTATCTCGATCGTCTCCATCGCGTTCGAATCCATTAAGCCGCGTTCCGGTTCGATACCAAGCCAACACGGCCACACGATTTGCATTCACCCAATCTTCCAGCTCGTATTGATGAGCCTCCAACGAATCGGCGACTTGGTATGGCTGCTGTCGAATTTCTTTAATCTGATCCTTCAGCTCCATGATTCGCGTTTGCGCCAAAACGGCGGAATCGTCCTCTCCCGCTGCGAGTTTTTCAAAGTCGCGAATCTCTGTTTCGATTTCGGCGATTAGTTCAGGACTACCGAAAGCGTAGTAGTTCGTTGCTTTTTCGACAAAGTCATCCCAAACGGCAAGCGTACGTTGATTATCAATCTTGAAATCCGTTTCGCCTTCACGGTCGAGCGTCTCTGAAATTCCCAACTGCATACGACCATTGGCATCATCGGTCATCGACAGAAAGAAATTTGCAAACGGGCCTTTGGCACCTTTAAGAAAATTTTGTGCGTCGAAGCCGTACTCGAGCTTCGTAACGCCTTCTTTGTAAAAGTGAAAACCGACCACCAAGCGAAGTGCAATGATGGCGAGGAAAATCAGAAACAGGTTAAATCTTGAAAATTGAGAGAACAAAGTTGTCTCCAAGGTCGTGCGTCGAATTCGTCGATACGGTTCTTATCGTGATCGACTTGGGGTCTCCCCAATTGTATCCGGAGTTGAAAAAAACGTCCCCAAACGAAAGGGGGAATTTACCGGTTCTACCCGGATTTTCGGGCAAACGGATAACGGCTGACTCCGACAGCACCTAAAATCCCCGACTTTTGGAACAATCAGACGCAGAAGTGAGTCAGTCTGTCTCAATCAGAGCTTGAGTCGGACACGTCTACGGCTACTCGCCCTTTACATATTTGTCGAACCAGCGAATCATCTCCGCTTGGGTCTGAAGCACGCTTTGCCGTGCACGATATCCGTGCGATTCGTGCGGAAGCATCACCAGACGAACGGTGCCGCCATTGCCTTTAATCGCTTGATACAACCGCTTACTCTGGATCGGAAACGTGCCACTGTTGTTGTCGCTATCGCCATGGATCAAGAGCAACGGTTCATTGATTTTGTCCGCATGCATAAATGGACTGATTGAGTGATAGATCTCTTTTGCGTCCCAGTAGCTTCTTCGTTCGGACTGAAAACCAAACGGAGTCAACGTCCGGTTGTAAGCTCCCGATCTGGCGATTCCGGCCTGAAACAGATCGCAATGCGCCATCAAGTTCGCAGTCATGAAGGCTCCGTAACTGTGGCCTCCAACGCCGACCCGATTTCGATCGGCGACTCCCATCTCAACCGCCTTGTCGATTGCGGCTTGAGCTGAATCAACGATCTGTTCAATGAACGTGTCGTTCATCGTTTCTGGATCACCAACGATCGGCATCGTGGCCGCATCCATAATCGCATAACCTTGCGTCAGAAAGCTCAAGTGCGTGATGCCTCGCATGCGAGTGAACTTGGCATCGGAACCAGAAACCTGCCCCGCCGTTTTGGGATCATTGAATTCTTGAGGATAAGCCCAAACTAGTAGCGGAAGCTTCGTTCCTTCCTTGTAGTCACCCGGCAGATAGAGCGTTGCCGACAGTGGAATGCCGTCCTTTCGCTCGTAAGTGACCAACTGCTTTTTGATTGCGCGGATCTGCGGAGTCGGGTCACGGAACGCGGTAATGTCGTCAACCGATTCCGATGCGAGATCACGCATTCGATAGTTCGGCGGAGAAGTCGTGCTTTCGTGGTTGGTGATCACAATTGGTGCGGCAACCTCACCCGCTTTACCTTTGGTGAACCCAGCGATCCGAGACGGGCCTTCGAGAGCACCTTCCTCGCAACGCCAATGCCGTTTCGTTTCAAGACTAACGAGACTTTGACTGTCCACAAACGGCAAGTTCCCTTTTGGTGACGCACCGTTTCCGAAACGGAAAATGTGGTCACCATTTTGCAACGCAATGTAGTGACCTGTTTTGTCGGGCACCTGAACGATCCGTCCGGGATCACCGTATTTGTCTCGAACACTTCGATCCACCAACGTCAACGGCGTCATGTCTGGGTTACTAAGATCATGCAGCTTGGTTCTGACCCAGCGTCGATCGCGATCGTATTCCGTGACCGAAATCTGATCCTGATTCGCAAAGAAGTCCAACCCAACCCAACGGTGTTCCGTTTTCACGACTGGTGTTGGATCACCTTCGAATGGAGCGGCCAGCATTGAAACTTGGTCACGAAACGGAGCTTCAACATTGGGGTCTCCTCCGTCAAGCGCTTCGGACCAAATCAAAGTCGCATCTCGGGAAGACATCCAGTCCGGACGGCGGCGGCCAAGCCGAACGCCCTCGATCGGAATGTTTTCCTCCATCGGAATATCGGCGACTCGGTAGACTTCTTTTCCGTCCAGATCCGTGACGGAAATTTGTCGCGGGAAAGAACGATAAGTCAACAAATATGAAAACGGCCGTTGCAATCGCTGCACCATCAGTGATTTGCCGTCCGGTGATGGATTCAAACTGATGAATGCATCAGGCTTCGGGAATTGATGGACGACTTTGCCATCCAGATCAATGATCGACGCTTCTGACGTGACGTAGTGCTCAAACAGCGATTCGTCATAGGGCGTCTTCAACAGATCCTGATAGGTTCGCGTTGGAGATTTGTTGCCCGAAGATTCCTGAATCGAAGGGCCGGCAGGAGCCGCAGGTTTGGCGGGTTCTTCACCGCGAGACTCGGGAACGGTCAGCAACGCAACGTGTTCTCCATCCGGCATCCACTGAGGAGCTTGCAGAATGGTGCAAATGTTGTCGTGTAGCTTCCGAGTTTCTCCTGTCTCCAAAAAGCAAACATGAAGCGATGTGCCGCTGTCGGTGACTTGCGTAAACAGAAACTTTTTCGAGTCGTGACACCATCGAGTCGATGAGATCTTTGCATCCGGGGCCAGTTTGATCGCAGTGCCCCGATCCGCGGAGTCACCTCCTGTCTTTCGAATGCTGATCCCACGATACCAAGATGTTTGAAACCTTGCGTTGGCCTGCGGATCGATTCTCAAACCTGCCAACCGAAGACGTCGTCGGGCAATGTCACTGATATCCGGCATCGCATCCAGCTCCAAAAACAACATCCATTTTGAATCCGGGCTGAACCCAACCACCGGTTCCGGTTTCGCGTCAATGATGTCGACAACGCCCTTGGGCGGAAGCTGCCAAGTTTCTTCAGCTAAAACGGTTTGTGTCATAACCAGCAACAACAGTAAGGTGACGTATCGCATGAGTTGTTTCCTGCGTAAAAGAATCGGTGCAACTAATGTATACCTTTGAATCGCTCAACGGGAGGGACAATGTCCCTCGGTTCTCCCAACCGAATGGGAGCGGATTGAAGCATTAAGCTTCAGACTTCAGTTTCTCTACTGGAAAACTATCACATTGGCCCGCCATCAGTTCGGAGAACTGAGCGACAATAAACCAGCACTTCACCGCTCAATGATAGCTGCACATCCAACCGAGCGTCTGTTCGGCAACCAGCATCAAAACCAAAACCAGCAACAAAAATCGATTCAGCGAAGAAACTGCTTTCTGTTTGGGCTCCGGGTTGAATTGATCCCAATTCGTTAACGAAGGCAACAAACCGGAAAAATTCTGCAGCAATTTCTCATCGCCAATCATTTCCAAATCGCTTTCCGTACAGTCAACATTCAGTGCAATTCGATCGACACTGGAACTTGAATCCATTTGGCGAAACCAAAGCTCGTACACTCCCGGGACGCTTGTTTCACGATTGAGCAACGAATCGATGCTCGATCCGATACTTCCTTGCAAGCCCGATTCCGTCTGTTCAAGTCGAACCTTACCAGCCAGCCTGTCGGTCGACGATGTCGGAGCGTAAGACTTAACGTCAGGAGTCACCGATCCGGTCGGCTTCGAAATCAAAACGGGATCGCCAACAAATTGGACTTCGTGCTGGTACTTCCCCGCTGCCATATAGTCTTCCAACAACAGCAAGATCGGCGGAAACGTCGCGTTCCGCATCCAGTTATTCCACAACGGTCCCGCCGTGGTCATGAACATCATCGTGCGGCCTTTTCCATATTGCCCTTCAATCACCAACGGCAACTGGCGGTTACCCCGCACGGTGGCGACAACTTTTGATTGGGACGGTGGTTTTTGCAACCAACTGAAAGACGGCCGAAGAACTCGTTTAACCTGGACTAAATCCAACAACGAATTTCGGACGTTGTTCACCGGTGCAAAGATCGGATGAGTCTCGGGAACAATGTCCGCAGGCGTATCGTCTTTCCTTTCTTCAACATCCGCTGTGTCGGAAAGCTCAACCGGCATCAGACCTTCTCCATTTTCATAGAAGGCAAGATTGAAGAAGCCAAAATTCGTATTCGGACCTGCGAAATAAACCAGGCCTCCACCTTCGGAAGTAAATCGTTTCAAATTCTTGATCGCCAATTCATCAACTTGGCCAACGTCACAAAGACAGATCACGTCGAATCGATCCAGTGCCTCAGCCGATACATTTCGCAAAAAATCTGCGGTTTGAATTTCAGCACCAATGCCTGTCATGCTGTTCGGATTCAATGCAAGCGACAGAAACTCGGAATGCAACCGATTGGCGCGATCGATCAATAACACGTTCGCATTCGGCTGCACGTCAACGACACAATGCCGCGTGTTGTCGACTTCGACAGAATCTTCTCCAAGCGATGCCGTAATTCCGTGCTTACCAACTTGCCCGAAGTAGACCGGAAAGATTCGAGTCTCAGATTGTCCAGGTTCGATGGACTCAATAAAAACAGTCGGCAATTCTTCCGAGTTCGACGTGACTTCTGTTGAGTTCGGAGCAGGGCGACCGTAAACCGTTGAACTCACGCTCACCTGAATCTTCTTGGCGACTTCATTCGAATAGTTTCGAACTTCAACTTCCATCATCAGTGGCGTTTCGGCGACTCGAACGTTACCGATCGCCTTGAGCCCGGTGATGGCAAGATTCGAGTGCATTGTTTTCACACAGCGAATCATTTCGATCGCAGCACCTTGATCGGACAGCGCCTTCAACGATTGTTGCGTGGTACTGCTTTCACTCCAATCCTTCGTGCGGAAATCGGAGAGCACATACACGATTGCGTTTTCTTGATTTCGGGACCGCACCAATTCCGACACCGACTCAAGCGCCCGATCCACTGTTGCAGGAAACGAGGACGCCAGCATTCCGATGATTGATGTTTCAGCACGACGCACGAAAGCGGAATCTACGACTTCATTTTCTATGTCAAAGCTTGGGATGAGCGACTCAGAATCATCACTGGCTCCAAACGACGAATATCGCAACAGTGAAAACCGATGGTTGCTGCGGCTGCGGGCTCGGCTCACGATCTGCATGACCGTTGAACGAGCGCGATCCAATGCCGATCCTTGGTTGTCTCGATCTGTCATCGAGAAACTGTCGTCCACCAACACATAGTGATGCGTTGCACGCCCGCCAAGAAGTGCTGCAATCCGATCGTTCTCGCAGCCGACTTGCGAAAGCAAAAACAAAGCCAACACCAGAATCGCAATTCGGGACAGCAACAACAGCAGTTGCTTTAGCCAAACCCAATTTCGATTTTTGCGATGGCTTTTGAGCAGAAACTCCATCGCTCCCCACTCGATCGTCTTGTGCCTGACAAGATTGATCAAGTGAATCACGATCGGCAATGCGACAAGACTGGCGATCAGTCCCGTCCAAACGGCGGGTGAAGAAGTAAACAGATTGCTGAACATCCGTTACCTCCACGCCATTCGTCGGCTGATGAATTGAGCCAACGCCGCGTCCATCGGATCGGTCGTACGAACCAACGCGTAGTCGATCGCAGCTTTGGCGCAACCACGGCGAACCTCATCGAGGAATTCATTGATCGCTTCGAGATACCCGTCGCGAAGCGCCTTCGGATTGCAGTTCAGTTTCACTTCCGACTCGAGATCTGCAAAACGCGACGATCCGGAAAACGGAAACTCAAGCTCATCCTCATCCAACACATGCAGCACCAAAACGTCATGGCCGCGCTGCCGCAAAAAGCGTAGCCCTTTCAATGTCGATTCAACGTCCCCGAACAGATCGGAAACCACAATCATAATTCCGCGACGCGGAAACGTTTCCGCCGCATCAGCAAAGATTGCCCCCAAATCCGTCTTGCGTTTCGGCGTCGCAGACTCAAGTGACTCAATGATGGTGTTGAGTTGCAACTTCTTGCTGGACGTCGGCGTTCGCGACCGCACGGCTTCGTCGAAAGTCATGCAGCCGACGGCATCCTGTTGTTTCAAGACCAACCACGCGAGTGACGTCGCCAAGGTTGCCGCGTAGTCGAATTTCGAAAAAATGCCGCGACCGTATTTCATGCTGTTCGACACATCGACCAACAGATTGACTCGCATGTTGGTATCTTCTTCGTATTGCTTGATCGTCAGCCGATCCTGCCGAGCCCAGACTTTCCAGTCGACATGGCGCAGGTCGTCTCCGGGCGCGTATTCACGATGCTGACGAAATTCGATCGACTGGCCGAAAAACGGGCTGCGATGCATGCCCGAAAGGAATCCTTCAACGACATGTTTAGCCCGCAAATCGAGTCGCGAAATACGCTTGATCGCTTCAAGATGCAAATATCTTTTGGAATCGGGCATCGGAAGTTAGCTCGTCCTCTTTCGTCGGAGTGTTTTGAATCAGTTGATCGATCACGTCGTCCGTTGTCATGCCATCGCTCTGGGCCGCAAAGTTAATCGCAATGCGATGTCGCAGGACGGGCTTGGCAAGTTCCACAATGTCTTCGGTCGTGACGTATGTCCGACCGTAGAGCAGCGCTCGAGCCTTTCCGCCAAGGATTAAATTTTGAACCGCCCGAGGACCCGCTCCCCAGCCAACGTTGTCTTCAATAAATTCAGGGATTCCATCGGAACCAATTCGCGTTTGACGAACCAACGTCAGAGCAAACCGAATCACATGATCCGAAACGGGGACATCGCGAACGGCGTCCTGCATCTTCAAAATGTCGTCACCGCTCAAAACAGGTTTCACTTCGTGGGTGCTTCTCGCCGTCGTTCGGCGAGCGACTTCGAATTCGTCGTCGAATGACGGATAGTGCACATAGACTTTGAACATGAAGCGATCCTGTTGCGCTTCGGGAAGCGAATAGGTTCCCTCCTGTTCGATTGGGTTTTGAGTGGCCAGCACGAAGAAGGGATCAGCGAGTTCATGTCGTACGCGTCCAACAGTAACGGTTCGCTCCTGCATCGCTTCCAGCAAAGCCGCCTGTGTCTTGGGCGGAGTTCGGTTGATCTCGTCGGCGAGGACGATGTTTGAGAAAACGGGTCCTTCGAGGAATCGTCTTTCACGCGCGCCGGTTGTTTTATTTTCTTCGATGATCTCGGTGCCGGTGATGTCAGCAGGCATAAGGTCAGGCGTGAACTGGATTCTTGAAAAACTCAGGTTCAGCGTTTTCGCGATGGTGCTGATCATCAGCGTCTTGGCGAGTCCAGGAACTCCTTCGAGCAAACAATGCCCTCGGCTGAACATTGAGATCAAAATTTGTTCGACAACATCTTGCTGCCCAACGATGACTTGCGAAAGTTCGCTCAGAATCTGCTCGCGAGCCTTCTGCATTAAGTCGACAGCATCCTGTCCAATCGGTTGGTCAGCCATGTCTTTCCTGGTATTCCGCTAAATACGCCATTGTAGCCCCAAACCGCAAGTAAAACACCGCGGTAGCTTCCGCAGAACACGACTACCAGCGCGTTAATTGAGAATATTGCTCAAAAGGACTACGATAATTTCATGGAACAACGAATTCGAAAGATCGTCCCGGTGGTCAATAAATTCTCGGCCGACGAGCAACCAAAAGAGCGGGCGTATTGGACCACGCGTGCACCAATAGAGCGTCTGGCAGCATTAGAGGCGATTCGAAGAGAACACCATGGCGAAGAGGAATCTCAACGAAGACTTCAAAGAGTTTATCGGCTTGTTAACGAAAATGAAGCTCGCCACCTCTCAACCGGTGGCTTCATGGAAACCACCACACAACCTAATTCCGAATGCAATACAACTTTTTGTTGCCGCGTATCAGTAGCGAGTTGCCGGCCATCGCTGGAGTCGACCAGAAAAGGTCGTCCTTAATCTGATTGGTAGACGAGACTTTCATCTCAGCACCGATTTCAATCGCGATCGCCTTACCCGTTTCATCCATCGCGAAAACACGATCGCCCGCCGCCCAAAGCGAAGCAGCCATCGAACCGAGTGGAAGACGAGCTTTGAAGATCTCTTCTCCCGTTTCGGCCGCGTAGCAAACCAGCTTTGATCTTCCAGCGACATAAACCTTGCCATCAACTGAAACAGGAGACGACATCCCCGGACCAGCTTGCATTTTCGACCAAGCCATTTTGTCGAACGCACCATTGGCTGACAATTCATGCTTACCGTTGATTCCTGCTGGAATCGCGACCAGAGGTCCGCTGCTTCGAGGGCCGCTGTTGCCGAAGTAAATCTGTTTGGAGTCAACCGCGGGCGACGCACTGAAAGACATTCCAATGTTCGAAAGCGACCAGAGCTCTTCGCCATTTTTCGGATTGTAAGAAGTGACCGTACCAGAACCGCAAGTCACCAGCTCGCTACGGATATCATTCCTCCAAAAAACCGGCGTTGACCAAGAAGTTCGTCCGTCACGTGGCTTGTTCCAAACTTCATCGCCTGTTGCGGATTCAAATGCAGCAACGAAAGAACTCTGGTCGTTGTCACATTGAACGTAGACTTTTCCATCGCCCACGGTAATCGAACTGCCAGATCCGAATCCGTTTCCAGTTGGGAATGCACCAAGATCTTTTTCCCAGAGGACGTTGCCATCCAAATCCATCCCGGCAAGCTTGCCAATCGATCCGTAGTACACAAACAGATGCGTCCCGTCGCTCGCGGGAGTTTCCGTTGCAAACGAATTCGATGCGTGAATCGGATGTTGTGGTTTTTGTTCCGCAACTGTCTTTTCCCAAATCAGAGAACCATCGGACAGCTTCAGGCACATCACCTGAAACTTGAGCTCGCCCTCGGGAAGCTTTGGGCGCATGTCGGACACGCCCTGCATGAAACTGGCGGGCTCGGCAAACCCAACTGCCGTCGTCAGGAAAATCCGATCGCCAACGACAACCGGAGAAGATAGACCTCCACCTTTCAAATCAGCTGACCACGCGATATTCGAACCTGACCCCCAAGACTCCGGGAAGCCTAATTCGCCAACCACCCCGGTTCCGTCGGTGCCTCGGAATTGATGCGAGTCACTGGAGTTAACTTGGGCGACCACGGTCGAGCAAAACAGAATCGATGTACACAAAAAAGACGTCAAAAAGTTGCTTGTTCGGAACATGGTAACCCTTGTGAAGAATGCGTTATCTTGAGTTATCCGAGCAAACGATCTTCACACAACCAAGATTCGCAAATCACCTTCGCGTTTTGTGAAGCCCGAATCGTCGAGATACTCGCAAATCGGAACAGCCCATTTGCGGCTCGTGTCGATCAACAGCAAAGGGAACAACAGGTGTCAGGTTTCTTTTTTGGGTCTCCCTCGTGCTCGCAAGGTCGATTCCAAGCCCAGTCTAACAGCACTTCGTGTTGCCCACTTCGATTCCCCGAAAGGAGAACCACGTTT
>CAZORS010000096.1:0-19453 GCA_964582025.1 uncultured Pirellulaceae bacterium
TGGGAGTGGAGGTTCAAGTCCTCTAGCCGGTACTTTGAGAGCTCGTGAAATGGTTTGTTTCGCGAGCTTTTTTCGTTTGGCGACGGCGTCAACCTATCTTGCCTTCTGCGAATTGATCGTAAAGTTCTCTCAAGACGAAGCGTACGTTGCCACGGTGTTTTGAAAATAGCGGAACGGACGACGCGACAATCTCAGGCTGATTCACGCCAAGTGATTCAAGCACTGAAGCCAGAGTTTGCTGTGATGTGCGGCAGTGAAGCAGTGTTGGCAAGCGACCACGATGATGGGTCGTTGCGATGAATCCAGCGAAAGACTTGGTGTGACCAATGAAGCGTTGCCGCGTCCAGAAAGGCAACCGTTCGAGACCATCAACCAAAACAATCGCCCCGCTTTCGCCGCGCTGAATCGCATTGTCGAGGTTGCCTTTTTGAAGACTCCTTTCACGCGGCAAGAACACGAGTTCAGATTCGATTCCTTGTTGACGAAAGAATGAGTGGAGATCGCACAGCAAAGTTGTTTTGCCGCGGCCGTGGCGACCAAGAATAGCGCCGCGGAATTTGTTCGATTCGACGTGTTGAGCGAATGCTTCCATGTTCAAGAATGGCGTTTCCTGAAAGTCGAAAGGAATCGCGTCGGTTCGCTGCACGACGAACGGGTTGTTTTTCGCTGAAATGAATCGCGACATATTAGATTGGCCGATTCAAGTTAGAGAGATTCAGAGGCAGGTGACGAAGCCAAGACGATTTCCTGACCCGATTTTGAAATCGCAAGCGTGACGCGATCAGCAGATTTTTCGGGGAAAATGATTGCTTCGATAGCCCATTGAAGCGAAATCAACTTTCCGGAAAAACTCTGTGGCCGCGAAGGTGCGATGAATTCAAATCGCTCGCTTCCCGCAGGACCAAACGCGGCAACTTCGTGAACGGCAACCAGCTCGAAGTCTTGGTCTCCTTTTCCAACGGTGTACCAGATCAGACGTGCCTCCATAGAAGTTCCTTCGGCTTCGGCCCAAGAGACCGTGCCCGAAATCGTTTCCGCGGGAGCAAACATGGCTTCTTTTTTATCGAGTTCAATCTTGATCATGGTTTGACTCTGAATTCATAAGTTTCCTTAATGTTCGGCCACAATGGAATGTCGCCATGGACGACGATTCTCCAAGAGATCTTGTTTCGATTCGCAGCAAAGGTGTGCATCGTGTCGATCGGTATCGTCACGGTCTCGCTGCCGAACTCAATGTCCTGCGAGTCAGTGACTTCAGCAATTTGGATCGTGCAGAATATGTTTGTGGCGGTGATCGTGTCGGTTCCCCGTCGATACGTTGCCGATTCTTCGCCCTCGACCGTGACTTTAAGCGACCGGACGCTGGATGTTCGCCCGGACAGTTGCCAGGCAAGGTCAACGGATTCTCCCCGCCCAATGGCTCCAGATGAAAGTGCCAATTCAACCGTCGGGTTGAAAATTGCTGCCAGCGAATAAAACACGCCTCCCACCAACAGGACACCAACGAGGACAAAGGGAATCATGAAGAGAACTGGTATAATGTCGAAGCCACCGCCAAATCCTTCGGAGACGATGCCGTAGATAAAAAAGCCGACGATTCCGTTCCAAAAAGTGGCGACACCCAACGTAACCAGAAACGTCGTTATCCGTTTCTGAGATGGCTTAAGCTTTTGGGGCTCGCCCCTCATTTGGTCTGCGATGTCACCGGGATGGACCGATGGTGACATTGTCGAGTTGTCGCCAGTGAGACTTGACACCGCCAGTCCAGTATTCGGACCTGCCGCAGGCGCCTTCGCAGCACCCGAAATCGAATTGGATTTTTGGCCTCTGAAAAAAATGGGGCCGAGCATGACTCCCAGCCCGATCAGTACGAATACCAAAGGGAACAGGCAGGCGAACCACGAAAAGTCGTAGTCGCGTTCGATGACTGCATCGTCGTGTTTATTGGGATCGAAGAAGCAGCTTGTTTGCAGGCCAACTGGATTGGCTTTCACAATTTCCTGGCATCTGCTTTTGGATCGATTCAGAGACGTAAAGTCGAATGCATCGGAAACGTGGTTCTTGCCTTCAACAACATATTCGAACTCGACTTTTGGACGATAGGTTGTTCCGTCGCCATCACGATTTACGTCGACTTCGCTGAAGGTGACCGTGCAGGGCGTCTCGACCCAATCGCCCGAACTATTGGTACGTAACGCCGGACTGATGGCGGTCATCCACAAGAAAGCCAATCCCGCGAAGAAAAAGATACTTCCAAAGATAGACATCGCGACGATGCCGCAGCCTTGTTTTGACTTCTCCGAAATCGGTTTAATGTTCATCCGTGTTCACAAGGTTAGAAAGGCGCCGAAGGGATTCTATCGGACACCTTGCCGAACAAGGAATAGCGGTTTTTATTGAACATCGATCAGAATCGCAGCATCGACTGAAAGAGTTTAGCCCCTGCGTCGTTGGTTTTGAAGTCTTTGGCCACCACCGCGCGGAGTGGCTCTTTGTTGAGTCGCAGCGTCGGCATCATCATTCTCATTGGGGGATCGTTTGCCACGAGGGCGTTGTCCTTGCTGTTGTTGTCCTTGTCGCTGTCGCATGGCCTGCTCCAAAGCGCGAAGACCTTCCGTCAACTCTTGCTGGTTGAGAGCTCCGTCGCCGTCGGAGTCAAAATTCTGCAACATTCGCTGGGCTGCCTGCTCCGCGTTCAAACCTCGTTGTCTGTTTCCTTCCTGTGCCTCATCGCCTTGACCGTTTTGCTGTTGAGCATTTTGTCTTTGTCCGCCCCGCTCCTGTTGGCGACCTTCTCTTTGTTGTTGCCCACCGCGTCTTGCTTGTCCGCCGCGTTGTTTTTGAAAAATGACGGTTTGCAAGTTCGTTTCTAAAACCAGCTCAAACGAGTGCAGAACTTTTGTGGGTGCGCCCGTGTTTGAGATGGATTCCGAGGAGTTAATTCCGAGGGAAACGAGTGTGACGAGGATGGCGTTTTGGATGAGGATCATGATTTTCTTTTCCGAAAGTTCCAATGCGAGTTGCCCAATACAGCCAAAACGTGCAGCAACGGAATTCAGAACAGAAAATCTTCACATATTCAGGGAATGCAAAGATCGTCGATCAATCTACGGTTTTTTTGGGCGAATCAGCACCGCCCAATCCTGATCGGCTTCTGAATCGGGAGGGCTGCCCAGCGAAAACGTTTCCGATGCTTTGGACGATCGTTGGCTTCCAGCCATCAAATCGCCGCCTCTGGTGGGGCTGAACCACTCGATGGTCCATTCTCCTGTTTCGTTGGCCAAGTTGAGTGTTGCAGTTTGGTTGGATGGTAGATAAACCGCATAGACTTCACCCAATTTCGCTAGGCAGTAGCCGTCTTTCGCTGACAGCAAGTCGTCGGCAGAAGTCATCTGCCACCACGGTAGATGTTGCTCAAAAAATGTTCGTGCGATCGTGGTTAGTTCCCACATGCGTTCGCGCTGTCGCCAGTCTTCGCTGGTCAAATCGTTGTGCGGATGCTTCGCGCCGAAATACCACTCCACTCCGGCGGCTCCGGCCATCAAACTTCCCCACAAGACTTGCTGTCGAAGTTGATTGTGATGTCCTCCTTCGTTGTCGGGAACGACCCCGTGCATCCAAGGTCCGATTTCATCCATCGCAATCAGCCAGCGATGATCGGCTTTGGCTGAAAGTTCAAACCAATTTTTGGTTGCGGCATGAACCGCATTAGGTTTGTCGACTTGAAACGAGAGACCATCGATTGACTTCGCGCCCAGCAATGGTGTCAGCAATTCCTTCTTGTTGTAGTCATCTGCGTGCGTGTGCATTACGACCGGATGGTTGTACGGATCGGAGGCTTTAATGTAGTCGGCCATCGCGATTCGCTGCTGCGGAGTTTGGCCAATCGGCGTCCACTCGGCAGGACCATTCTCTTCGCCGAGGTTCCAAACGAGCGCCGGATGATGAGCAAAGCGAGCGATCAGCTCCTGGTAATAGAGTTTTCGCAATCGGCCAGTGTCGCCGCCGTCGAGCATCGTTTCGTTTTCCGTTTCCTGAGTCTGAACGTGTAGCATGATGCCTTTGCTCTGCATGTGCTGGAAAACGATCTCCCACTGATCCAGTTTGCTGCAGTCGAACCGAGTGAAGTCATCCGGAGCCACGTATGGCCACACGTCTTTGCCGTCGCCTTTGATGTTGAGTGTCAGAAAGTAGGACGAGTTAATCCCTTTTGAGGCGAGATAGTTGAACGCGCCGATAATTGCTTTGCCTTTGTTGGCTTCGCCCCACGTGGGATCGCCTTCGTTCCAGTCAGCGACGTGTGTCGGGTAACGGTGGATTTGGTCGTCGGTACTGGCTTCGCCATCGTCGTTGCTGGCCTTGATGCGGAACGTGCCATCGAAGTCTTCGAATGCCAACAGGTTTTCGGGACTGTCGGTGCCACCTTTGAGCCAATACTGTCCCGTATTCTCGAATCGGAAGTGGCAGCGATCAGCGACGACTCGACCACGACTGCGAAAATCCGTATCACTGTGTTGGTTTGTGCCAACCGAGAAATTGCCTTTGGCGTTTTGCAATTCGATCACTGCAGCGGAATCTTGATTCTCGCCAATGGCAATGTCTTTGCCTTGGAGCAGGATGGCAGAGTAATTCCATTGGCCGGTTTTTGGCGGCGCGAAGCGGGCTTGCCAGACGTTGCCAGAATCGGCAGAAGTGTTTCCGGGGTCACCGTCAGCAGCGTAGAAGCCACGAATCGAAAATGATTGACCGGAATCGGGATGTGTGAGCTTTACGGTTAGGCGATAGTCTGTGAAAGGATTCGGATTCGCCAATTCGGAAGTTTTGGGGCCGATGAATGAAAGCGTCTTCGTGTGACCTTTCGCAACATCGAATGGAATTGCCTTGGGCAGCGGAAGTTTAATGCGTTCGAGTGACGTTAGTTCTGGTTCTCCACCTCGATTTCCACATCCGGAGGCCGTGTAAAGATAGTCGCCGATAACGGCGAATGCAGAACCATGTCGTCCTCGATTCAAAGGTGTCAAGCTTGTCCACGATCGCGTGGTGGGATCAAACGCTTCGACTTCGCTGTGAGCTTTTTTTTGTGTGCCGCTTTCACCGCCGCCGACCACGAGTCGACCTCCAACGGATGCGACCATGTTGCCGGCTCTTTGAGTTGGCAGGGTGGTGCTGAGGTTGTTGGATTGCCAAGTGCCTTTCTCGAGATCGTAAACATCGCATTTGTCGACGGTCAGATCGAATCCCTGTTTGGTGCGTTGTATCGTCGTTCGTCCAGCGGCTGCATAGAGTTTGTTGTCTACGACGGCGGCTGCGAAATGGTCGCGAGGATGAGGAGCGTCCCGTAGTGGAATCCAAGCTCCCGTTTTTGGGTTGTATGAGTCCAACCAAGATTGCGAACCGTCCATATGGCCGTTGGTGATTCCGCCAACGATGTAGATGTTTTCTCCGTGGACAACCGAACCTGCTCCGCCACGACGACGCGATTCCGGGATGGTGTGCACGAATTTGAATTCATCTTTTTCCGGATAGTAAACGACGACTTTTTCCAGTGGCGTCTCTTTTGGCCATCCGCCCGTCATGGCTCCGATCATGTAGATCGCGTCACCGTAGACGACTGCTTGGAAGTGATGCAGCTCGATCGGAGTTTTTGACTTCGCCGTCCAAGTCTTCGTTGCTGGGTCATAAACATTCACCGGGTTAATGCGTCGACCGCCAATGAGATAGAGCTTGCCCTTAAAGCCGACTAATGCAGCTTCGTGACGAGCGGTCGGTTGGCCATTGGTTTCGATCGTTTCCCAAGCTGCTTCCTGTGAGATTGCCGGTGCCGCAAAAATGGTCAACACAGTAGTTAAAGTTACAAGCAATCTTTTGAATTGAGTCATGGTTGATTTTTGGTTGGTGACAATGCAAAATCAGATTGTACCCGAAGCGGGACCTCGACTTTCGGTTTCCGCCGCCTGCTCGCTGCCTAAATGATGAAACTTAAGCGTCGTCGTCGAGGTACGTGTCGTAACTCTATGCAAATAGTTTCAGATGGATAACGTGATGAGAGTACTTTTCCTTTGTTTGCTGGTCGCCGTTTGCGTTACTGGATGCGGAGCCGAAGAAGAGGCTCTGCGGAAGGCCAAGCCAAGCCCTGTAGAAATCAAACCATCTACTTACTCTTCCAGATCGCCTACCGCCAGAGTTCCGGTGAGCACAACTGAAGAGAAGGCTGGCTCTGATGCAAAGCAAGTCCTCAACGCCGCGATTGCAGAAGCGAAAGCTTCGAACAAACAACTGTTCGTTCATTTCGGAGCGCAATGGTGAGGCTGGTGCGGAAAGCTCGAGAAGTTTCTCGACCAGAACATGAGTTTGTTTGAAGATGAATTCCATTTCGTCAAAATCGAAACAGACGAAATGCAAGGCGGCAACAGAGTGCTCGAAGAGTTGATGAAAGGTCGCGAAGGTGGATTGCCGTGGATCGCAATTCTTGACGGAGAAGGCCAAGAGTTGGTTTCTTCAAATGACTCGAAAGGCAACAACATTGGCTGTCCCGTTGCGGATCACGAGGTTGAACATTTTGTCGAAATGATCAAAGTATCGTCGGGAACTGACGAAGAGCGGCTCAATGCGATCATGACTGAAATGAAAGCATACGCGGAGACTTTGAAAAACTAACTGGTAGTCCGTCAAAGTTGATTTGCAATGTGGATGGGCACTTGGGCACCTTGCCCGTCAAAAATCAAAGTCGGCCAAAAGTGGCCAGCTACAAATCAGGTCTGACAAACCATTAGTTGAACACGATCGTCTTGTTGTCGTAGGTGATCGTTTTGTGCGAAAGTGCTTTTTCCAAGGCAGTTGCAAAGACTTTCTTTTCGACGTCGCGTCCAATCTTTTTCATGTGATCAACCGAATCTCCGGGCTCGATGCGAATCACATCCTGTTCGATGATCGGTCCCTGATCGAGTTCCGGAATGACGTAGTGCGAAGTCGCCCCGATCAGTTTCACACCTCTTTCGTAGGCGAGTTCGTAAGGCTTGGCGCCGATGAAGCTAGGGAGGAACGAGTGATGAATGTTGACGATCGGGCAGCCGACTTTGGCAATGAAATCTGCTGACAGAATCTTCATGTAGCGAGCCAATCCAATGAGATCCGGCTTGTACTGTTGCACCAGTTCAAGCTGCGCAGGTTCATGTTTTTTGGGGTCTTTCCAAGTTTTAATGAAGTGAAATGGGATGTCGTGTCGCTGTGCATAGCGTTGAATTTCAGCTGAGTTCGAAATTAGAAAGCAGATCTCAGTGTTGGGATATTCATCAGCCTCACAGCGATTGATGGCTTCGATAAGTGTGTGCGGTTCTTTCGATGAAAACAGTCCAAGCTTTTGTGGTTTGTCAAAAAAATGCGCCCGAAATTCTGAGCCTTCAAATTGGCTGGCTACGGTTGCAAATGCCGCACCGAAGTCAGTTGCACTTTCCCACGGATGAGCACCATTCCATTCCAGCCGAGCAAAGAAATATTGGCTGTCAGTGTATTCTTCGAATCGGGAGATAGAAACTTGGTTGTCTTTGAAGAACGAAACCAGTTCAGCGATAATTCCAACGCGATCGGAACACTGAAATAGTAGGCAGGCAGATCTTTGCATGATTGAGTTCTTTTAAGGATGTTTCGCTGGTGTTTTTTAGCAGGAATTCGAAGCTGTCGGGAGGCCAGCCTTGAGCAGTGTCAATCGCTGAGTACCGCACCGTGTCGTAAACGAAACTCGCTAAAATAAACTCATGAAAACCGAATTGCATCCGATCGAGGCCTCCGAACTGCATGCTCGCCGGGAACGTGTGTTCCTCCTATTGGCGGGGGTTTTTCTTGGTTCACTGGCGCTGCTGAATGTTTTGGGGATCAGTCGCTTTATTGTCTTGGCCAGCATGTCGAAAGGTGCCGGGGGTGACTACGCGTTTAGTTGGGGGCAATGGGGCGAAATTAGTTTCGCGTTAGCTGTCGGGGTGCTGCCTTATCCAATTACGTTTCTATGCACTGATTTGATCAGCGAGTTTTATGGACGCAAGCGGGCAAACTGGCTGGTTGTGGTTGGACTACTGTTAAACGTTTGGGTCGTCTTTATTTTGTGGTTGGGCGCCGCCCTGCCCCAGCAGCCTGAGTTCGATGAATTGGGTGTGCCGAAAGTTGAAGTCGTCGAAGTCCAAACCGAATCAGGTGTGGAATACGTGGCGAAAGTTCCTCCCGAGTACGCCTTCTATCGAATCAAACAAATGGCTTTCGGCGCCGTCGTTGCATCGATGATCGCGTACATGCTGGCCCAGTTCTGCGATGTCTGGCTGTTCCACTTTTGGAAGCGGCTAACCAAAGGCAAACATCTTTGGTTAAGAAACAATGGCTCGACTCTTATCAGTCAGTTTGTGGACACCGTTGCCGTGATTTTGATCTCTCAATTTTATGCTCATTCGCTACCGCCACCGGCCGAAGGTTCGGGTCTGACTCAACATTTATTCCTTTTCATTGTCACGGGATACGTGTTCAAAGTCGCAGCCGCGATTCTGGATACGCTCCCTTTCTATATCGCCGTTTCGTGGCTGAAGGGATATTTGGAATTCGATCCTGCGGCCGAAGTGAATCAGTGAAAGCGCATCAAAAAAGGCTCCCCAGAATGGTGAGCCTCTTGTTAACTGTTTCGTTTGACTAGCGACGTCGCTTGATCAAGCCGACTATCCCCAAAGCCACGACGACGATCGCAGATGCTGGTTCTGGAACCGCGGTACCAACGATTTCAAAGTTATCGATTTCAAACTCATTGTTACCTAGTTCAGCAAAGTCAGAGACGATGACTTCGATCTGCGACTGACTGTTTAGCGCGGAATTCAAGCTGATGTAGCCAGAGTCAGTGAATTGGTTCTCTGGGTCAGGAGTGTCATAGTCCATATAGTTCAATGGAATGTTGTTCTGAGTTGCCTCTCGAAACCAAGTGCCGACTCCACCGACGCGGTAAAACACATCGAATGATTCGGCCAAATCCCCAGGCGTTGATTCTGCGTCGAAGCGAAATTCAAAATCCTGATAGCCGGTTCCATCGAAAGTAATGTACATCAGTGCGTCGTTGCCGAAATCTTCGCCCGCGACTGCTCCCGCACCATCGTTCTTATCGACAGTGAAAGTAGCAATGCCACCGATGTCGAAGTCATCTCCGCCACCTCTGATGTCATCCCATTTTGCAGTTCGCGTTGTTTCGTATGTCAGTCCACTCACGGGAGAAGTGTAAGGGACGAATCCGCCGCCGCCGTTGTGGTCCAACTGATCCGCGTTACCCAGAAAAAGCTGCATGTTCGCGGTTGTGTCGATTCCATCATCGATGCCGAAATCCATTTTGTTGGGGGCGGTCGCACTAAAGTCGTAGTCGTCCGTCCAGCCCCAGAACGCGATCACGTCCTGTGCTTGAGCGGCCGAACTGGAGGCCAAGGCAAAAAGAAGTAGTGCGAAGCAACGAAAAAGTTGTGTCATCATGAAGTTCCATCAATAGAGTGTCTGGTGGCAAATGTTCTTCCAAGACTGATTCTCGATACACTCCGGCACGAAGACAATCCAAATATTCGAGTTAAATCAGGGAATCATCGTTTCTTAATGTTTCTGGCTCAAATTGAGCACTTGTCGATGCCAGACATTGAATTTTGGAGTGGGATCTATTGTCCGTTGTCGTTGTCCAACAAAGGGATCAGCTTCATCATGTCCTTCAGCGGAACGTTTTTCAGGTAGCTTTTCTTCTGCCGTTTCATGTAGAACGTCGTGCCATTGGCTGCTTCGGACACGTGAAAACAATCCCAGCGATTTTTGCCGCTCTCGTTAAGTTTCTCTGCGAGAGCGTTGGGAGTTTGTTCGCTTCCAACGCGGACGACTTTGTATTCCCACGCGTTCATGCTGTTCCAGTCCTCAGCAACCCAATCTCCGGCACTCTTGGCGGAGGTTAGCCCCCGGTCGCTGAGTGACTTGTACATTTCGTTGACCCAATTCATGGTGTCATCAGTTGTTTGCCCCGTCGCGTCTCCAGCGTCGCTGAGCATCTTCTTCATGTCATCGAGCGAAGGCGTTTTTGATTTGGCTTGTTCAAAGAGGTCAGTAACTTTGCTACCGATACCGTCAGCAGCACCCTCGTTCGTCTGATCTTGTTGAGTCGGTACGACAGTGGCGGCGGGCACGACGGGTTCGTTTGCACAGCCAGCGAATAAGCAGCAGATGAGTTGACTACCGGCGATTGCTAGGCAAAGAAGAACGGAACGATACATGGCAGACTCCTGCAATTTGATTGTGGCACACAGAGTATACCCCATCAGAGATCGGCAGGTTTTGGCCAATGAAAGCTGTGTGCGCACAAAAAAAGTCATGGCATGTCGCTCCATCGTCATGCCATGACTTTATCCTGATACGGGACGGTCCGTGTCCCGCCCTTGCGGCGTTGGGTCTGATCTTTCGATCCACTACGATCATCGACTTGTCAAATCGAATGACGTTAGTTTTTTGTCAGAATTTTTTCTGCGGCCGCTTTTTTGATTCAACCGACCGACTTTGCGCAGCGATGCGCACGTGTACAGTCCTTCAGAATTGAACGTATGATCAGCGTGATCAGAATAGATTACCAGGCAACGCGTACTTTTGCGCCTTCACGGATGCCGAGCATTTCGCTGAGGCTAATTCCGACGATTTCGATCTGAACAAAACCGGAGTCGCCTAGGCTTGCAACCATGGTTGCATCTGGTTCGCCGTGGGCCGCGGGAAAGATTCCAAACGTTTCATGGGCGTCGAATTTTACGGAAACACCTTCATCCCCCACGAGTCCAGCGACCGAATCATTGGGGATGTCAGTTACGAGGTTTCCTGCCGAATCACATGACGCAACGTTGCCGTCGATACTGTTTGAAAGAGCAGTCGAACCCTCGGAAGATTTTCGCTTTGCCATTTGATTCCCTCCACCTGATTTACAGTCCGCTTCTTGGACGATTGGCGGATTATTCTAAAATGGTGGCGGTTCTCAAATACCAATTACTTTGAGAATCGCTTCACGAAGAACGCTTGGATTTACATTTGGGTTGATCTGCCTAGCCTTGCCGATTAGCGAACCGACCGCTTTCAGTTTCCCACCCTTTATTTCTTCGATAACTGCGGGGTTTTCGTCGATTAACTGCTTACAAAGCGCGTCCAGATCGCCTGAATCGACCTTTACGATGCCGAGCTTGTCGAACGCAGTTTGAACATCACATCCAGATGAAAGCATCTCTGCAAGCACTTCTTTGCCACGCGTTTGATCGACTTCTCCTGCCACAATTCGGGAAAGTAAATCAGCCAATGTTTCAGCGGAGACAGGATACTGCTCGATCGTTGCACTGTGCTCGTTAAGGTAACGCATGACTTCTTGGCCGACCCAATTGCTGGCCATTTTTCCGTTTGGCTTTCCATCCTTTCCAGATCCATCTGCAAGTTCGCGAAAGTAGTCGACCATCTCGCGACCTGCACTGACGATGACCGACGAGTCGTACTCGTTTAGGCCGTATACGGATTGGAGGGTCGCCCTCAAAGAGGCCGGCAAATCGCCGAGCGAACTTTTCGCGGTTTCGATTTCTTCGTCCGTGATGATGACGGCGATCAGGTCCGGGTCGGGGAAGTATCGATAGTCGGCCGATTCTTCTTTCTCGCGTTGCGGAGTTGTCCGTTGGGCGCTGTCGTCCCAACCGCGAGTCTGCTTCGGAGCGTCGTCAATCGATTCGCCAGTTTTTTTCCATTGTTTAAACTGCCGTTGTGATTCGTGCGTGATCGCTCGTTCGGCAGCTCGAAAACTGTTCAGGTTTTTGATCTCAACGATCGGCGTTGCGATGGTTTCGCCGTCGATCTCGAAGTGCAAATTAACGTTTGCGTCGCAGCGAAGGCTTCCTTCCTGCATGTTGCAATCGGAAACGGCGATGTACTCAAGGATCTGTTTCAGTTCCGTGAGAAACGCTTTGGCTTCTTCGGCACTGCGAAGATCGGGCTTGGTCACGATCTCCAGCAATGGCGTGCCGGTTCGGTTAAGGTCAATCCTCGAAACGCCGCCCTTGCCCGATTCGTCGTGAATACTCTTTCCGGCGTCTTCTTCAAGATGGGCTCGCTCGAGTCGAATTTTTCGCGACGGATCGTCGCTTTTTGGGATTTTTACTTCGACGTAACCTTCACCGCAAACCGGTTTGTCGAACTGACTGATTTGGTAGCCCTTGGGCAAGTCCGGATAGAAGTAGTTCTTGCGATCCCATTTGGTGTAGCGAGCGATTTCACAGTTGAGGGCGAGTCCCGTTTTGATGGAAAGGGCGAGTGCTTCCTGGTTAAGCACGGGCAGTGTTCCCGGCATGCCAGTGCAGACGGGACAAGTTTGCGTGTTGGGATCCGAGCCAAATTTCGTCGAGCAACCGCAGAACAGTTTCGATTCTGTTTTCAGTTGTACGTGGACTTCGAGACCGACGATCAGATTTGCGTCGCTGAACTTGACCGAGTCTCGGTCGATGGTTGTATTCATGATTGAGCCCTTTTTAGGTGCCAATCCGTTTGATTTTGGTATTGGTGAGCTGTTTTTAGCAACGTCGATTCGCAGAACATGTTGGCTTGTAGCTGCAATCCAATTGGCATTCCACCCGATGAAAAGCCGCAAGGCAATGAGATGCCTGGTACGCCGGCGAGGTTCGCCGACGCGGTGTAAATGTCGGCAAGGTACATCGCCAGCGGGTCTTGAGCGTGTTGTCCGATTTTGAAAGCCGTCGTTGGCACAGTTGGTCCGACGATCAAGTCAACGTTTTCGAACGCGTCGTCGTAGTCGTTCTTGATCAAGCGACGAACTTGTGAGGCTTTCTTGTACAGTTCGTGATCGTATCCAGAAGACAGCGAATAGGTGCCCAGTAGAATTCGACGGATGACTTCATCGCCGAAGTTCACTTTTCGCGTTCGCGAATACATGTCGATCAACTTTTCTGCCGGTTCCCGAGACGTGTAGCGAACGCCGTCGAAGCGAGAAAGATTGCTAGACGCTTCACAAGGAGCGACAACGTAATAGGTCGCGACCGCGTGTTTCGTGTGCGGCAAATCGATCTCGACCGTTTCGGCGCCCAATGATTCGAGAACCTTGATGGCATCTTCGACACAGGCTTTGACTTCTTCGTTGAGTCCTTCTTCGAAGTGTTGTTTGCAGATTCCAATGCGAAGACCTTTGATATCTTGCTCGCAATCGGCAGCGAAGTCAGGAACTTCGCTCCGTGCTGAAGTCGAATCCTTTGCGTCGTGACCGGACAGAACGTTCATCAAAATAGCACAGTCTTTGGCACTGCGAGCCATCGGGCCGATCTGGTCGAGTGAACTGGCGAAAGCGATTAGGCCAAATCGACTGACGCGTCCGTAAGTTGGCTTGATGCCCGTGATTCCGCAGAACGAAGCGGGTTGGCGAATTGAGCCGCCCGTGTCAGAGCCGATTGAAGCAGGGGCAATTCCTGAAGCAACGGCGGCAGCCGATCCGCCGCTGGAACCACCGGCGACGCACTCTGCTGACCAAGGATTCTTCGTGACACCAAAAAATGAGTTTTCCGTTGAGCTACCCATCGCGAACTCATCGAGGTTGGCTTTTCCGATGCAAATTGCTCCGGCGTCGTTCAGTCGTTGCACGATGGTCGCGTCATAAGGAGGGAGAAAGTTCTCCAGCATTTTCGAACCGGCCGTTGTTGGTTGTCCCGCGGTGCAGATGCCATCTTTAATCGCGATTGGAACTCCGGCCAGCGCTCCGGCGGATTCGCCGGCTGCAATTTTTGCGTCAACCAAAGCCGCGCGTTCGCGAGCCGCATCTTCGCAGAGGCTGATCAAGACATTCAGCGAATCGTTTTGAGCATGAATCTGGGCAATCGATGCGTCAACGCACTGAGCGGCCGAAACGTCGCCAGAAGAAACTTGTTGAACAAGCTGTTCGATCGAGTTGTCGAGAACTGACATAGAATCGCAAACTATAAAACGGGTGGAACGCGATAAAACTCACCGTCAGAATCCGGTGCGTTTTTCAGGATTTCTTCGCGATCGAAACTAGGGACAACGGAGTCTTCACGAACGGCGTTTGTCGACTCGGTCGCACCAAAGAATGGCTCAGTGCCCTCAGGAATCTCAACTTTGTCGAGCTGATGAATGTACTCGAGGATCGTATCGAATTCCGATTGAACTTTCGAGGACTCCTCATCCGTCAATTCGATGCGGGCCAGCGAAGCGATCTTTTGAGCAGAAGTGGGCGATTGAGACATAAGATTGCAAAGAGAGGCAATAAAAAAATCCGAGCAGGAGGCTCGGATTCTAACACGTGAGCATGAGGCTCGGTTTCAGTGGGGCAGGTTTTTAACCTGCCGTGTGGATTTGTAGGCAGGTTACAAACCTGCCCCACGTCCAGCTAGGCTTTCGGCAACGAGAATGGTTTTTGCTTCACAGCCTTCTTAACGAAGCCGCTGCGAATGCAACCCGTGCAAACTTTCATACGCTTGGAACCGCCACCAGGAAGGGCGACGCGGACACGCTGTAGGTTGGGGCGGAATTGACGGCGAGTCTTTCCGGTAATCTTCGTACCAACGCCACCGAGATACTTCGCTTTACCGCGAGTCTCAATAGAGTTTCCCATTTGAGGGCCCTTGCCACAAATTTCACAAACGCGAGCCATGATGAATCCAGATATTCAAATTAGTTAGATGATCGAAATCGAGAGGCAGGATTATAGCCGTTAAAATAGCACCCGCAACCGCAAAAAACCGAGGTCGTAGACCGCGTTTTCGGCAATTCCCGGGCGGTAGCTTTGGCCAAAACCAGACAATCAGCGGCTTAGGCCGCCTTTTTCTCTCTGGCCGCACGCTTGGCCAGTTTTCGAGCCCGACGACGCTCCGATTTGCTCATCGAGATCGTTTCAGGCGGATCCTCAACGACCGGCGTAGATTGAGTATTTTGTTTGTTTGCCTCCGGTTGAACGGCAGCTGCAGGAGGAGCTGGAACTTTTTGCTTCGGTTTCTGTTTTTTCTTCGTTGATGCCGCCGGTGCCGGGGTGCTGGCTGCCTTGCTCTGTGGAGCCACCGCGAGAGTCGGTGTAGGTGCGGTTTTGGTCTTTGGCTTCGCCTTTGATTTTGGGGTGGTGCCAGCGTCGTGTTTGGATTTGGATTCGGGCTTTGATTTTGAGCTGCTAGTTACTTTTGCCGCCGGTTGAGCTTCCTTGACAGGTTGTTTGGCAGGCTTGGCTGTTTTCACTTTCATTTGAATCAGCCCGTGAGCATGAAGAAAGACAAAGCGAGCGTACACCGTGAGCGCGATTAGCGATCCGAAGCATCCGAGCAATACAAAGTTTCCGTAAGCCATGTTTGGATCAATGGAGGCCATGCTCGCTGGTAGTGGGACGTTTCGCAGCACGATGCAGCCAACAAACCCGAGCCATACAAGCAGAACCGCAGCCAGAGAAAATCTCGAAGCTCTCACTTCAAACAGCATTCGTATCACGATGATGGCCAGTACAATCATTTCGATGGTCAGCATTAACCACGGAGTCTGCATCAGTGATCGTTGAGTCAGATACTCGAACAGTTTTGCCGAAACGGACCTGAGATCGACCGCGCAGTCAATGCTGGCGACAACGAACATCAGCGCCATTAAAATCCACACGCGGTACATGCCGCCGTAGTCATCTCTTCTGTGCTGACGCAACAGGTAAAGCTGAGTGCAGATTCCTGCGCACAGCAGAAGGCACACGCAGCAGAGCCAGTTCGCGAGAGTTCCCGGCCCGAATAAAGCCACCGATCGCGCTCCTGATTCTCCGATTACATCAACCAGATGTTTCGAGTTGATGGCTAGAACATTGAGACCGGCAACACAGGAAGCTAAGAACAGCAGGAACAAACCAAGTGCAGTCGCACGTTTGGGAATTAAGTCGGTCGTTTTGGGTTGGTTGCGACGGTTGGCTCCGAAAGAGTATGCCTTCATTGGCCCGCGATTGCCTGCCACCGCTGTCTCATCGGTCGGAACAAACTCCTCGCTCAGCACACGTCTTCTTCGAGCATCGGTGCGACGTGTGACCATGATTTGAATGACCTCGATGAAAACGGCAGGCAAGTGCTCTATATTTCGGCTAGCGCAAGCGCGAGAATTTAGTCATCCCGCGGCGAAGGTAGATTGCCCGATTCTGCCGTTATTCTCGTAGCTAGCAGTCCATCATTCTGTTTCGCAGGATGCCGATCTGTTCAATTTCAACTTCAAGTTGATCTCCACTTTTGAGGAACACTGGCGGCTTTCGCCCAGCCCCGACTCCTTCGGGCGTCCCGGTGAAGATCAAGTCGCCGGGCTCAAGTGTCACAAACTGTGACAGATGAGCAATCAAGAAATCGATCGGGAATATAAGATTGCGGGTGTTGGATTGCTGCATGGTTTCTCCATTTAGCCGCAACGAAATTTCTAGGTCGTGTGGATTTTCAATTTCATCAGCGGTCACAATGCAGGGCCCCAGCGGCGCAAAGCCGTCGAAAGTTTTCCCCAGTAACCATTGTCCGCCTGGTTTTTCTTTCTGCCAATCGCGGGCTGAAATGTCATTGCCACAGCAATAACCGAAGACGTGACTCATCGCGTCCGCTCGATCAATGTTGCGTCCTTGCTTCCCAATCACGACGACCAGCTCGGCCTCGAAGTCAACTTTTTGGCTGATTGCCGGTAGGACGACGTCCGAGTCCGGCGCTGCGATCGCTGAATTGAACTTGCTGAAAATGACGGGAATTGAAGGTGGTTCCGACCCCATCTCTTGCGCGTGTTTGGCGTAGTTCTTTCCAATGCAGATGATCTTGCCGGGATTTTCAATCGGTGCCTTGAGTCGCGAATCTGATTTAGGAAGCCGCGAGCCGGATTGCTCAACGGTGTCGATACTCAAAGGATTCCTGGGCCAGTCTCGAATCAAGTTTTTTATTGATGCAGGTATGCTGGCCTCCGTGGGCAGCACTGCGAATTCGTTACCAATGTCCGCGGCCAGAACCGCCGAATTTCCTGTGTCAATTGATACGATCCGCATGATCGTCACACTCCAAATTGAAATTTGCTGAATTGAATTGATTGTCAGGAAATCAAACGAAAATCCTCTCGGATTATCGCTTTAGGCAGAAGTAGCAACCTAGGGTTGCATTCTACAAACTGCATCTATTTGCCAGTGATATGACAGAGCGCACCAATAATCAAGATCCAAGCCAGCACGACGACGCCACGAAAGTCCTGTTGCCGTACCTGAACACACTTTTTTGGTGTCTTCGGGAAGGCGTCATTTTTGTTGATCGAGAATATAGTGTTGGTGCATGGAGCCAAGCCGTCGAAACGTTGACCGGACGGAGTACAGCCGAAGCGATTGGCAAAACGATTCGACCATCATTGCTGTGTCTTCACGATATGAAAAGTGGCGAGCCAATTGCAGGCGAGGCTTGTCCTGTTGCTGCATGTTTGCAAAGTGGAAAAATTCGCAGCGGCGACTTTCGCATCATCGGACCGAGCGGTCGCGAAGCGAACGTCAACCTAACGGCGACTCCTGTTATCAATGAACACAATATTGTTCTTGGGTCGGTAATTCTGATCCACGACTCATCAGTTCAACTGGATCTTCAGCAACAGTTGAAGGATCTTCACGAAGTATCGGTTCTTGATCCTCTGACTCAAGTCGCAAATCGCGCTGAATTCGAGCGTGTGCTTACAGAGACAATTGCCAATTGCGAAAAAGCAAATGACTACAATGCAAGCATCATCATTTGCGACATCGATTTTTTCAAATCGATCAACGACAACTTCAATCATCACATCGGTGATTTGGCCTTGATCGCATTCGCCAATCAGCTGAAACAGTTTGTGCGATCTCAGGATTTGGTGTGTCGATTTGGAGGCGAAGAATTTGTCATTCTTTGTGCTCAGTGTGATGTTGATTCTGCAATCGAACGTGCCGAAGAAATTCGACGATCTTTGGAGGTCACTGCTCAGCCGATGTTGGAAGGAAAGTGCATCACCGCCAGTTTCGGCGTTACACAACTCAGACCGACCGATTCTGCAACTGACTTCTTCGTCCGAGCCGATTCTGCTTTGTTGAAAGCGAAGGAGACCGGACGTAACCGCGTCGTCGCAGTGGCTTCACCTGTGAGCGATGAAATGAATTCCGTCAAAGTCGGATCGCTGTCTGGAATTAATTGGAAAACAGACGGCAGACGATCATTGGTAACTGAAGAGTTTGTGACCCAAACGCCAATTGCTGTTTTAGTCGAGAAGCTTCGCGGCTTCATCTTGGAATTCGATGCTGAAATCCGACAAGTTAAATCGGATTTTGCTTCGATCGAAGTCGAACTCGAAGATAGTCAGGACTACAGTCGCCGAGGTCGTTTTCGAGTTATGTTTGAGTTCTGTGAGAAAGAAGTCGCGTCGGATCGCGAGGGACTACGAAAGATGAGTTACATTCGCGTTATGATTCGCGAAGCGAAACGAAGCTGGTTTTCAACAAATTGCACAGATTTGGCTCCTACGCTTCTTGCTGAGATTCGCCGATATATGATGCTTAGCGAAGAATCGAACCAGGTTCGAGTTCAATCTGCCGGGTCGCCAACCGAAGGCCGCTAGGCGTCGATTTGTGGTTGCTTTGCGTTATGGTTCTTATTGAAGAACCAGTCTCTTTCCGCATCTTCTTTGATGCGATATCCTTTCTTGTTTGCCAGACGCCCGAAATGCAACTTCGTTTCGGCTTTTCATAAACGCAAACATTACAGGAAAAACAAATGGGTTACGCTCTTCCAGAACTTGGTTACGAATACAACGCGCTCGAGCCACACATCGATGCTCGGACAATGGAGATTCACCATTCAAAGCATCACAATGGTTACGTCACGAAGGTGAACGCTGCTCTTGAAGGCACCGATCTTGCTGATAAGCCGATCGAAGAAGTTATTTCGAATCTTGATGCGGTTCCAGAAGACAAACGTGGAGCAGTTCAAAACAACGGTGGCGGACACGCGAATCATTCGTTGTTCTGGTCGATCATGAGTGCCGACGGTGGCGGTAATCCAAGCGGTGACCTTGCGGCAGCGATTGACGAAGCTTTCGGAAGCTTTGAAAAATTCAAAGAAGCTTTCGCGGCAGCGGCAGGAACTCGATTCGGAAGCGGTTGGGCTTGGTTGTCTTTTGGTGACGGCAAACTGCACGTTGAAAGTACAGCCAATCAAGACAATCCGTTGATGCACGGACACACGCCAGTGCTTGGCTGTGATGTTTGGGAGCATGCCTACTACTTGAACTATCAGAATCGTCGCCCCGATTACGTTCAGGCGTTTTTCAACGTCGTTAATTGGGATGCCGTCGCAGAACGTTTCGCGGCGGCCAAAGGTTAATGCTATTTGCACATTTGGTTTTTGAAGGGCTGACGTTTGTCAGCCCTTCGAGTACCGAGTAC
>CAZORS010000097.1:0-6808 GCA_964582025.1 uncultured Pirellulaceae bacterium
AGTACCTGGACGATGAGATCAGTCCACATGGCAAAGAAGCCCTGTTTGACTATCTCGATGAAGCGGGAAGAACACTCGATCCAGAGATCGAGGATCTCAAAACAGCACGGCGGAAATTGGATTCTGTTGAGCTGAACTATCTCTTGGTCGATTCGACCGGCATTGTGGTTGAAAGTGAACGACTCATTCCCTCATCGACGGATGATGAACTCAGCTTTCAATCCGATCTTTCTCTACTTGCTACCGTGCTGGTGCCAATCCAACCGTCGCTTTGAAATTGGCGATTGGTTCGGCATTTCATTGACGTAGCGCAATTCTTTGTCCTTTATTGAAGGAGGCTGTATGAGCATGTTGCTCGAACCCGAAATCGAAAACGTTTCGAGATCAGGTTCAATTACCGATTCCATGAACCGCGTCCGAGATGACTTTGCGGCTTGTCGGGTCAAGTTCCGCTGGTTCGGAACAACCAAGACGCTTTCGTCAGCACAGAAATCGCAGGCCGCCGAGTCCTTCGGGGCTCAAAGCCAGGCGATTAGCGCTGCAAAGCGATTGATCGATACGCGGAACGAGCGGTATCGTAACTTGACGACAATCAAGTCGAAGATCACGCGTTACTGGAAAGACGCATCGCTCGCTTTCCCAGAACCCGGGATTCGGTTGATCCGCCAAAATCGGATCGAAGAATTTAACGCAACAATGCAGAGCTTCGAAGCGGAGCTTTCAACCTGTGTGACTTTGCTCGACGAGAGCTTCTTCGAGTTAAAAGAGGCCGCGAGGGTTCGACTGGGAGATCTGTATGATAGCAATGACTATCCCGTTTCGCTTGCCGACGAATTCGCCGTCTGTTGGGACTTTCCCAGCGTTACCGCACCGGACTACCTACGCAGACTAAACCCCGAGGTCTATCGGCAACAATCAAGACTCGTTGCCGAGCGTTTCGAGGAAACTGTAGCGATGGCCGAACAGGCCTTTATCGAAGAGCTTGAGCAATTGGTCAGCCACCTTGCGGAAGGCTGCAAGGGACTGAAGACGGGAATCCCAAAGTGTTCCGGGATTCAACGCTGACAAATCTCTCAGACTTCTTTAGCAGATTCCGGGAATTGAACGTTGGCTCGAGCGAGCAACTTGATGAACTCGTTGACTCTTGCGAACAGTTACTGTCCGGCGTTGCACCACAGGCGCTCAGAAACAGCGATTCTTTACGCCAGAGTCTTTCTTCCAATCTGGAATCGGTTCGAGGTTCGCTGGATCAGCTAATGGTGGATCTTCCACGCAGAAAAATCTTGCGACGATCAAACGAACAAGGTTCCTCGTGATGGAGATCATGATCTCACCCAACGGTGATGCCAAATGCGTTTACACCGAAGCAATATCCCTTTCAAAACTCGGCAAAGTTGAAATCACACGGGCTTCGCATGTCGAGCCCAACCGGGTTGGCCAATGGACGGCTGACCTTTCACCTGTCGGAGGTCCAACGTTAGGGCCTTTCGAAAACCGCAGCGATGCTCTCGTCGCGGAAGCTGACTGGCTGAAAAAGCACTGGCTCACCAAGCCAAGCTAAGGACAGCAATTCTTCCAGCTTCGCAACGTCGCGGAGCGGTTCGTTTCTTTACGACCGCTCCGCGAGGGGCGTGTCATTCTCGAGGAGAAGTGATGTCCCCTACCGAAGTTATCCATGCCGTCGCGCGCGCACTCTGTGAAGACCCCAACGTCATCGAACGAATCGGTTTCAACTTGATGGAACCGACCGCCTTTGACCCGGAACCTTACGACCGGGATCCGATGGTGATTGACTGGGATGCCAACGACGATGCAAATCGAATCGTTTCGATCTGCGAAGTGGCGGTTTAAATCAACAGAGGAGATTTACATTAAGTTCGATTCAACGCTACTAAGTTCAGGATTGCACTGGCCAGCAGGTGCCTTGCTTGCTGGCGTTTTCGTTGCGATCCTTATTGCAGGCTGGCCAATGCTGTTGGCGCTGCCTCCGGTTCTGTTGGCCATTTGTGTCGTCAGCCGAATGCTACCCTGACGCCATTCTTTTTGCCGTATCTCTGTGAATGAAGCAGTAAGCAGCTGCTTCATTCACAGGCGATCTTGGCCCTACTTAACTGACCTATCAACAGGAGGTTTATGAACGCACGGAAGAAGCTCAACGCTACTTACATTTTTATTGCTACTGGAGTCGCTGGCCTGTTTGGATTGCTATTTCAATCTGTCGCAGTTTTTGCGATTTGCCTTGCCATATTGACCGTGGCTCTGATCGAAGACGGATCCATTCGGCCAAAGCGTCGACACCGGTAAACAAGCTTGATGCACCGCCCTGTTTCCGAGGCGGTGCATTTTCTTTGAGATCGTTTCATTTGAACGCAATGATGACTAAGAGTATCATTCCGTCTTTCTTTATTTTGACACTCTGGAGGCATTGAATGCAGAATTATTACGACATCCTCGATGTCGATTCAGAAGCCAGCTTTGCGGCGATAAAAGCTGCCTACCAAAGAAAGGCCCTGAAGTAACACCCCGATCGTGGAGGAACCCATGAATCCATGGTGAAGATCAATGAAGCGTGGGAAGTAATCGGCCCTCGATGCGATCGGGTACCTGACCAGCGGTATCATCGTCTCTATCTGTTTCTTATCTCCCCTAGCCAGCGAGTTTTGGGCACCAGAGCGTTGGATTTGAAATGAAAAAATGTTTGGTCCAATATAATGCGCGCAGTCCGTAGCCTTGAATGCATCCAGATTTCAGTATGTCTGGATGCCAAAAAAACGCGATATCTTGAAACGCTTCGGCGAACGAGTCCGAGAACTTCGACTTGAGACAGGGCTGTCTCAGGAGAAGTTTGCCGCAAAGTGTGGACTCGACAGGACCTACGTTGGGTCAGTGGAAAGAGGTGAACGAAATATTGCACTCAGGAATATAGAAAAGATTGCGACGGCCCTTGGAATTTCGATTGCGCAACTGACTGAACGACTTTGAAACACCGCTCTTCTGTCTTTAGTGAATAGTGAACGATGTCACCTTAACCGCTCGTCTCTGCAAAGACGGCGTATGGATAGCGTAGCCTTGCCGCTTCACTCAAATTTTTGCATCTTCAAAGATTTATTTGGAGATCGTGTCGGTCTTTGCGTTTGAGCAATCTGTCAATGCGCGATGATTTCGACAATTCAACCCCGCTAAATCTGTTCGCTGCAAAATCCACACTGGCTCACGTTTTCCTTTTCAGGCGGTCATTAGCTGTAAGATTTGAATTCCATTGATAAGCCAATCCTTGGTTAAGTCGACACCCGGTCTCAAGCAATGGCTTGCAGTTTTTTCGCACCAAGTCCTCTTTTTTTTAGCTATCAAGAAGTCGTCCTCTCAATTGCGTTCGCAATTGAATTTCTGGCAACCTAACAACAAGCCGCTTGGGTCTTCAAGTACATCGAGGCCATCTACAACTCAAAAAGAATTCATCATACTTCGGATTACCAAACGCCGAACGAAGTTGAAAGAAAGTATCGTGCAGCTCTAGCTGCTTAACCAAAACTGGTGTCCGCCAGAATTGGGCTAACGCAAACGTACGCTCAGGTGTTATCCACGACGTAGCTCTGAACAAGATCAACAAACGCCTTGCCATCAATCGGTTTTGGCATGTAGTCAGTGCATCCCGCGTCGATGCACGCGTCGCGGTCTCCTTCCATCGCGTGAGCCGTTAGCGCGACGATGGGTTTATCGAAACCTGACTTTCGCAGCTGCCGTGCCGCTTCATAGCCGTCCATTAAAGGCATCTGCATGTCGAGAACGACGAGATCAAATGGCGATCCTGCTTTTTCGGCAACTGAAACGGCGTTGAGTGCATCAAGCCCGTTCTCTCCTGTTTCTACCGTGCCGCCAGCGTTCTCGATAAATTGCTGAGCAATGAATCGAATGTCGCGTCGATCATCAACAATCAGGATTCGGGCTTCGATCCGCGTTTCAATATTTTTGTTGGCCTTGGGTGGAACTGCTGGGGCATCAAGATCTTTGGTTGCAAGTGCATTTGCGTTGATGGATTTTCCAACGTCGATCGTTAAAGTGAATGTGCTTCCTCGCCCGCGTTCACTCTCAATGGTTATTTCCCCATGAAGCATCTGCGCTAGCCGCTGACTGATCGCCAAACCAAGTCCCGTGCCGCCAAACTCGCGGTCGACGGAAGAGTCACCTTGGCTGAAAGGCTGAAACAGCCGAAGTTTTTGTTCCGGCGTCATGCCGATACCTGTGTCCACCACGTCAAACTGCAGCCGGTTTCCACTGTCATTGGAAAGAAGCTTCAACACAAGTTTGACTCCGCCCGAGTCCGTAAACTTGATGGCGTTGCCAATCAAGTTGACGAGAATCTGCTTCAATCGTTTGGAATCGCTGGTAATGCTTTGCGGAATCGAACCACTGATCTCTATGTCAAATTCCAACTTTTTCTCAAACGCACGAGCTTCCATCAACGAGCGAATATCAGTGATCAGTCGATCGACTCGAAAGACCTTCCGCTGCAATTCCATCTTCCCTGCTTCGACTTTCGAGATGTCGAGAATGTCGTTGATGATATCAAGCAGGAACTTGCCGTTGTTTCGAATGATGGATACGCAGTTGAGATCGTCAGGGTCATTCAGATTCTCAGCCAGCATATCCGCGTAGCCCAAAATCGCGCTCATTGGAGTGCGAATCTCATGACTCATATTGGCGAGGAATTCAGTCTTCGATCGGCTTGCCGCCTGTGCACGAACTTCGCTTGCTTTGAGCGTTTCCGCAGCGTCGTGCTCAGCGGTATTGTCCCAGTTAAGCCCGAAAACTTTTTCGACGTTGCCATCTTCGTCACGAACAACCTCACCAATTCCGACGATCCATCGATCACGACCGTCAGAGCTCTTGATGCGGAACTCAGCGTTAAATGCGCTATGTCCTTGGGCAGCTTGCATCCATGATTCTCGAAGAGCATCGACGTCATCTGTGTGGACACGAGCGAAAAAGTTCTCCGGATCTGGCGGTTCATCTCGAGGAATGCCAATCAAGTCGTATAACTCAGGCGTCCAGTAGCTACTTGTTTCGCTCCACTCCCACGCTGCCATTCCACCCGCTTTCATCGCCATCGCAAGGCGTTCTTCACGATCCGCCAACGCCAATTCACGCTTACGGCTGTCTGTATTGTCGACCACGACGCCGAAAAAGTCCTCCAGTTCACCGGTGTTCGAAAGCCTCGCTCGGCCGCGCGCGCGTACGTGGCGAACCTCGCCGCATGGCCAGTGGATTGTGTACTCTTCATCGAATTTGACACCGCTGTTGGTGGAAGCTTCAACGGCTTCCACAATTCGCTGGCGATCTGAATCGACGATGCGTTCCAGCAGTTCATCAACGTTCAGGTCGTGATCTTCGCCGTACCCGAACATTCGGTTCAGCATCGGGTTGGTCACGATTTGATTGTTCAAGACATCCCAGTGCCATGGGGCCATTTGGCCTGCATCAAGCGAAACATCAAGACGATCCTTGGCATCCGCCATTTGGATTTCGAACTGTTTGCGTTCCGTAATGTCGCTGGCGACACCCGTCATTGAGATGGGCAGCCCGGTGGGGTCTCTTTGGACCATCGCTCTGCCGTGAACCCAAACAATTCGATTGTCTGCCGGACGAATCACACGACACTCAAGTTCATAAAGCTCATCGGTACCGGCAATTGCATCCAATACTCTTTTGTTTACCGACGCTCGATCTTCCGGATGGATAATCGCCACAAAGTCATCCAGCTTGCCACCAAATTCTGATTCGGAGACTCCAAGCATTTCGAATATCTTCGGTGACCACTGAACTGAATCGTGCAGCATGACCCATTCCCACGTGCCCAGTTGGGCGGCAGCCAAAGCCATTTTCAAGTGGTCCAGCGTGGCTGCTTTACGCGATTGAAGCAACTGTTTTTTCTTCGCAATAACTCCCGTCACAAGGATGTGAACTGGCACACCCGAGCGACCGACCAAAGGAGTCAGTGTCAGGTTCATCGCGTAGGAGGAATTCGGCGACATGCGTGCAAGAATCGGAACCGAGGATGGCTCACCAGTTATCGCTTCTTCGAAGCAAAGTTCAATCTGCTCGCGTATGACGTCATTGGTGCAGCACCAAAAACAGTCCCATAATTTTGAACCGATCACTTCAACTCGCGTCGATTTAATCGAGTCAATGGCCTCTTGGTTTACTTCTAGCAGGACACCGCTGCAGTCAAGAATTCCAGATAGATCCGGGGCGTTATCAATGGGCAAAGCCGACCCCCCGACCAATAATTTCGCGTCGACGTATACAAAAGCGGAACAGCATGGAAGTTTGGAAGCGTGGACGAACAGGCAAAATTTGGGTTGCTAGGACTTCATCTCAGAAGCCATTAATCACAAGCGTGCACATCTTATCGACATTGAACGAAATGATGAATGCCTGCAAGCACTCTCTTTAAATTAAGAGCAGAACCTTTTTAAAACGCTAACAATACAATTTCTTTTTACGACTTTGAGGCAACTTCTTTGATTCAGGTCTGGCACTGTTTTCGCGAACTTGAATTTTTCTGGCTTATGAGAAACCAATGTGGGTTCGTGGAAGCCACTGACGGGTGAATCCCCAAGACGTTTCATGCAAGCTGCTGAAATAATTGAAGAAGTTGGCTTGCGATTCACATCTTGAACGTAGAGCCGCAGCGTCTGCAAAAATTAAGCGTAAAGCACTTGGCATACAAATTGCGGATCATTCGTTCGACGCGTTGCTTGATTCTTCAGGTGATTTGCCAGACCTGAATCGATGGCTTCAGTAAGCA
>CAZORS010000097.1:6908-19417 GCA_964582025.1 uncultured Pirellulaceae bacterium
ATACTTGGTTTCTCGTCAACGTCACGTCACAGCAATCAGATCTATCAACCCCAACAAGGATAAAGTTATGTCAGATGTAACAGTGTCAACTAGCGGCGGCGGTGCCGATATCATTCGAGTTCTTTTGGCAATCTTTCTTCCGCCAGTTGGAGTTTTCCTGCAAGTCGGACTTGGAATTCATTTTTGGCTGAACATACTTCTGACCATTCTTGGTTACGTTCCGGGTATTGTTCATGCCGTGTGGGTCATCCTTCGAAAGTAGATGCTGATTCGCCAAGAGTCAGAAACGAAATAGCTAATGCGTCGTGACGGGTCGCAAAGGCCCGTCTTCAATACCACTTTATTCCAAGAGTTCAGCATGAGCCAAACAGCACTCATCACCGGAGCATCTTCCGGCATCGGACTTGAGCTTGCAAAATCGTTTGCTCAGTCGGGACACAATTTGATTCTTGTTGCCAGAAGCGAATCGAAACTGGAATCGTTGAAACAGGAGCTGGTGCAGAAGCACAGCGTCCATGTGGAAACGATCATCACCGACCTTTCCGAAGTCGACGCGGCGTCAAAGCTCGTCGAAGAATTGAACCATCGGAAACTCGTGGTCGACATATTGGTCAACAACGCTGGCTTCGGCGAACTGGGACGCTTCGACGAAATTTCGACTCAGCGACAGCTCAACATGGTGCAGCTAAACGTTGTCACAGTCGTGCATTTGACACGGCTGTTGATACCGGAAATGTTGAAACGCAAAAGCGGCGGAATTCTCAATGTCGCTTCCACCGCAGCTTTTCAACCCGGCCCAAACATGGCCGTTTATTATGCAACCAAGGCGTTTGTTTTATCGTTTTCTGAAGCGATCCATGAGGAGCTGATCGATTCGGGTATCAATGTCACTTGTCTCGCTCCCGGTCCAACGGAAACTGGCTTCGGAGCCGATTCGGGGATGAGCAAAACAAAGATATTCACCTCTAACACCATGGACGCGGCAGCGGTTGCCAAAGTAGCCGCTGAGGCATACGCGTCGAATCAAGCAGTCATCGTTCCTGGCTGGAAGAACTGGTTTGGCACCATGTTGACGCGAGTCGTGCCAAGGTCGATGGCTCGGAAGTTGGTTAAGAAACTTCAGTCGGCTTAGAAAACAAAGCGAAAACTAAAATGAAGAAAATTGACTTACTGGTTATCGGTGCAGGCCCTGCGGGCGGGCGCGTCGCTACGAAATGTGCTCAAGCCGGCTGGAACGTCGCCATTGCGGAAGCTCGCGAATTCGGAGGCACCTGTGCGCTGCGAGGTTGCAACCCGAAAAAAGTTCTTGTCCACGCTGCGGAAGTCGTCGACGCAGCACGACGCAGCGACGGGAAACTTTGCGACGCGGGAGACATCAAGATCAAATGGAATGAACTAATCCAGTTCAAGAACTCATTCGTAAAGGGCATCCCCGAGAACAGTCGTCAAAAGTTTGAAGACAAAGGCATCAAAACCTACCTGGGTAGCCCCCGCTTTATCAGCGAATCGCAATTGATGATCGGGGACGAAACGATTGAGCCAACTCATGTTCTGATCGCAACCGGAGCCAAGCCTCGACCGCTCGATATCCCGGGCGAAGAATACGTTACGACCAGTGACGCATTCATGAATCTGGATGAACTTCCCAAACGCATCGTGTTCATCGGCGGCGGCTACATTTCGTTCGAATTCGCACACGTCGCGGTTCGTGCCGGCTCAGACGTATCAATTCTTGAACGTGCTGATCGACCGCTGAAGGGATTTGAAGAATCGATCGTTGATCAGCTGGTATCCAAATCCGAAAATTTGGGCATGCAACTTCGCTTCAACTCCAAAGTTTTCAGCGTCCAGAAAAACGAAGGCGATACCTACGTTGTGAGCTTTGAGCAGGATGGAGAATCGGTCAGCATCGAAGCCGACTTGGTCGTTCATGGTGCGGGACGCGTGCCGAATCTCGATGGGCTGGATTTGGAAAAAGGTAATGTGGCCTTCGACAAAGAGAGAGGAATCAGAGTCACAAAAACATTGCGAAGCAAAACCAATTCGATCGTGATGGCTGCGGGCGATTGTGCCGACACCGGCGTTGCGTCCTTGACTCCAACCGCGAACGCCGAGGGTTACACAGCAGTACAAAATCTGTTGTCTGAAGATGACTCGGAGGTTTCTTACGGGCCGGTACCGGCAGTGGCCTTCACCATTCCCGCGATTGCATCCGTTGGATTGACTGAATCACAGGCGAACGAGCAAAACAAATTGTTTCGAGTCAACGAAGCCGACGCATCCGGTTGGGGCTCTGTCAAAAAAGTATGCGAATCGACTGCGTACTACAAAGTGTTGGTCGACGAAGAATCCGATCAGATCATTGGAGCCCACCTGATTGGGCCAACGGCGGCTGAGACGATCAACTTGTTTGCAATGGCGATAAAAACGCGGTTAACTTCAACAGATCTTCAATCACTGACGTTGGCGTTCCCTACTTCGGGTTATAACATCCGAGAAATGGTTTAGCGTTGTAGCCCTCGCCCGCCAAACTGTTTACTTTGCCTTGCTACTCACTTACGCAACGAAGCTGGTTATTCCCGCCCGATTGACCAACCAAATCGGCGATAAACCGCTACAATTTTAATTGCGAAGTCTCTCTGCGTTAGGATTGATTTCATCACGAGGCTTCCAGCGATATCCTTAAATGCCCAACAACGATTCCGGCGAAACCGAGACTCATCAGCATGATGCAGACGCTGCGTCAAATCGCAGCCTCATACCGATCATCGGCTTGGGCGCATCGGCTGGCGGGCTTGCAGCGTTGGAAACTTTCTTTGAGCAACTGCCTGTCGACACGGGTGCCGCCTACGTTGTCATCCAGCACCTTTCTCCGGATTACCAAAGTCATATGCCGGAGCTTCTGGCGCGTCGGACGACGATGGAAACGATTCAGATGACTGAAGGCGTAACGCCGCAGCCGGGCATGGTCTATTTACTTCCGCCGAATCAACACGTGTTCTTGAAGGAAGACAAACTGTGCCTTGAAGAGCGAATTAATGATGGCGAGCTAAGTCTGCCTATCGATCGGTTTTTCACTTCGCTGGCTGAGGCCGCTGGAAAGCGTCAGGTTGCGGCGATTGTGTTGTCTGGAACAGGCAGCGATGGCAGCGTCGGCATTCAGGCGGTTGAAGATGCGGGCGGGCTGGTTCTTTGCCAAGACGAAGAATCGGCTCAGTTCGATGGCATGCCAGTCAACGCGATCCGAACCGGAGCTGTACATCTTGTTGGATCCGTCGCTGAACTTTCCGAGAGCCTCGTTTCCTACCTCGATGGCGATTCGATTGAGCAAGTCGTTGCCGGTTCGACGCCAACGATCGAACGAAATGATCTGGAAGACATTTATCGCATCATGATGGAATCAATCGGCGTTGATTTCACTCAATACAAAATTGGAACGTTTACTCGACGACTTTCGCGACGGATGCTTTTGAGCAAAGTCGACGACATCAAACGTTACTCGACTAAACTCGAGAACGATCCATCCGAGGCGGCGCGGCTTGGTGATGATCTTCTTATTGGCGTGACGCGATTCTTTCGAGATATCGACGCCTATCAGCGACTTCAAACCCGTGTCATTCGACCGGCAATTCGGGCAAAGAAGAACGCGGAGGAGATCCGGATTTGGTGTGCCGGTTGTGCGACGGGACAGGAAGCCTACTCCGTTGCGATGCTTGTCCACGAGGAAATCGAAAACGCGGACGCCCAGGTGGTCGTGAGGATCTTTGCGACCGACGTGCACCCCGACGCGATTCGATTCGCACAACGAGGCGTTTATCCGACAGATTCACTTGGCGAAATTCCGCGACATCTGCAAGAAAAATACGTCATCCAGCTCGCCGAAGGCTTTCAGGTCAACGAAAAGATTCGCGATTCAGTAGTCTTCGCCAAACATGATCTGCTGCAGGACCCACCGTTTACCAACATGGACATCGTCAGTTGTCGCAACATGTTGATCTATTTGCTCGATGAAGCTCAACAACGCGTGCTGGCGTCATTTACTCATGCCTTGAAGATTCGAGGCATCCTCTGGCTGGGACCAAGCGAAACGCTTTCGATGTTGGAAGAACAGTATTCACCACTCGATAAGCAATGGCGGCTGTTTCAGAAGCAGCGAGACACGCGGTTGCCGCTGGATCTAAAACTTCGCCAACGACCGTCCAGCAACGCGCGAATTTCGATGCGGCCTCGATCTGCTCGAACGTCGTCGTCTTCGTTGATGTTGAGCTACGATCGCATTCTTGATCTGTATGCTCCGCCCGCGATCTTGATGGATGATCAGTACCAGCCTCTGCAGATGTTTGGCGATTTGTCCAAGCTTACGGTCAAACCATCGGGACGACTGACCGGAACAGTCGAAGATCTAATCGTCGATGAACTTCGCCCAGCTCTTTCGTTGACGCTGCAGCGGTTGCGGTTGAATCGTTCACAACAGGAGTCCGAAGATGCGATGCTGGGCGGTCACCGACTGACGATCCATACGCGTGAAATGCACCATCCTTCGCAAGCGGAATCGCATTTCTTGGTAACGTTCGAATTGGTTGACAAGAGCACGGTTTCAGAGGCCGAAGCCACCGTCAAATTACAACCGGACGCTGCTTCGATCGCGTCGCTGGATCTCAAGGCTGCTGGTTCTGCCAGCGCCGGAGGCGTCGTGGATGCAGTCCAGTTCGGGCTGCTGCAAGAACAGCTGCGAACCTCTGAGATGGAGCTTGAGTTCACTCGCGAGAGCCTGCAAGCGACGGTCGAAGAACTCGAGACGACCAACGAAGAACTCCAGTCCAGCAACGAAGAACTCACTAGCAGCAACGAAGAGCTTCAAAGCACGAACGAGGAATTACACAGCGTCAATGAAGAGCTTCATGCGGCGAATGCCGAAAACGAACGACGGGTTCAGCTGCTTTCTGAAATTCGAGCTGACCTGGAAAGCGTATTCCGCGAGGTCAACGTTGGGATTTTGCTGGTCGACGAAGAGTTAAAGATTCGTCACATCACTCCTGCCGCTGCGGAAACACTTGGCGTTGCGGCAGCGGCACCCGAAGGTGAGCCACTTCATCGTTACGTTTCCAGTTTTCCGAATGAGAACTTGATCGAACTGATTGGACTCGCTCGCGACCAAAACGATACGGTCGAAAGAGAGACCATCGAAAAGGGCGGCGATCCAGTCTTGCTCTCCGTTTCGCCTTATCAGAATAAAAGCGGCACGATCCTGACGATCACAAATTTGCGAACGATGAAGGAAACGGCGGAGGATCTGAGGAAGCTGACTTCAATCATTTCCGACAGCACCGACGCCATTATTGGATTGGATTTGGCCGGTAATATCACCAGCTGGAACCGCGGGGCTCACCGTTTGTTCGATATCGATTTGATCGTTGACGAACCTGTTCCGTACGCCGACTACTTGCCTGAGGCAGTGACGTCGCGACTAGTCGGAATGGTTCGAATGTTGGTACGGGACGGCGAAGTCGACCCGGTTGAGCTAGATGTAAAGATCAAAGGCCGTGAACGTTGGCTGCTAACTCGCGTGACGCCCATTTACGACGAAGACATGATCGTCGTTGCGGCAGCAGTAACGTTCTCTGACTTGTCGGATCTGCGAGTCACTCAGGAAGAGCTACGTTTGCGGACGCATGCCATCGACAGCGCCAGCAACGGGATCATTATCGTCGACGCATTAGACGACGACATGCCGATCATCTATTCAAACAATGGATTCAAGGAGATGACCGGATTTGGGCCGAACGAGATTTACGGACGTAATTGTCGATTTCTACAAGGGCCGAACACGAGCGACGAAGACGTTGAGGCGATTCGTAACGGGATCGCAAACGGCGAGAAGACTCGCGTGACGCTGCTCAACTATCGCCGCGATGGTTCGCAGTTTTACAACGAACTTTTGATCACGCCGGTTAAGAATGATCGAGGCACGGTGACGCATTTCATTGGTGTTCAGCACGATGTCACCGAAACTGTTTTAAGCAATCAACGAATTTCCGAAAGCGAACTGGAATATCGAAGCACATTTGAGAACGCCGCAGTTGGGATTGCACATGTCGACCTCGACGGATATCTGACCCGCGTCAACAGAAAATTCGCCAGCATTATTGGATACACGGTCGAAGAAGTTCAGCAGAAAACATTCCAGCAAATCACACATAAGGACGACCTCGACAAAGATCTTGGCCAGTTCGCAAAGCTGCTTCGTGGCGACATCGAAGGCTATTCGATGGAGAAACGTTATCACCACAAAGACGGCCATGTAGTGTGGGTGAATTTAACAACTTCGCTACGCAGGACTCCGGCGGGCGAACCTGATTGCTGCATTTCACTGGTCGAAGACATTACCGCCCGAATCGACACCGAAAAACGACTGTCGGAATCTCGAGCGATCATCACGCAAGTCATCGAAACGATCAACGACGTCTTTCTCAGTTTTGATTCAACCGGAACGATCCGTTTTGCAAACGAAGCCGCGAAGCAATTCTCCTCGACGCCACGAGAGACATTGGTTGGGCTGACCTATGAAGATCTCTTTGATCATGAACCACAATCTCCGATTCTGTCGATGCTGGACCGCGTTCGGCGATCACAGAATCGTGAGATGTCCGAGTACTTTGCGGTCAACACAAAACGCTGGTACGACGCCAATGTGTTTCCGACCGATGGCGGTGCGGCACTTTACATGTCGGATGTGACGGCTCGTAAAGAAACAGAAGTCCATCTGGAGCGAGCGAGACTGGCCGCTGAAGATGCCAGCCAAGCGAAGACTCAGTTTCTGACCAACATGAGCCACGAAATCCGCTCGCCCATGTCTGCGATTTTGGGTTTCAGCGACATCGCCCTGCGCGATTCCCGGCAAGGCAAACCCGTCGATCCCGATAAACTCGAAACGGTGATTCGCAACGCGCGTTTCCTGCTGCGGATCATCAACGATATTCTGGACCTGTCCAAAGTCGAAGCAGGCAAATTGGAGATCCGCAGAAAGCGATTCAATATCGTGCCAATGTTCGCCGATGTCGCCGAACTGATGCGACACCGCAGCGATACACTGGGCGTCCCGCTGGAGTTTACTTTTTCAGGACAGATTCCTGAGGCCATCACCAGCGATCGATCGCGAGTCGAACAAATTTTGGTCAACCTGATTGGAAACGCCATTAAATTTTCACCGCAAGGCGACGTGGAAGTATCCGTCTCGCATGACATGGAATCGAAATCACTACGTGTTGACGTCATCGATACCGGAATCGGGATTTCCGAATCCAATCTTTCACGCCTGTTCCAAACGTTCACTCAGGTCCACGGGGATCGCATCGTCGGCGTTGAAGGGACCGGGCTGGGCTTGGTGATCAGCAAACGTTTGGCGAATCTCCTTGGCGGATCGATCGAAGTCGAAAGCGTCGAAGGAGAAGGCAGCACGTTCACGCTCATTTTGCCCGTCGGAATCAAGTCAAAGCTCAAAACGATCGAAGGTTCCACCGTTGAGCTAAAACCTGTCAGCTCAGTCAGCGATCAGATCATAACGTTTGATGGCCGAGTCCTTATTGCTGATGACAGTCGCGATGTTCGGACGGTGACGGAGTATTTCCTGAAACTGGCCACGGCCGATGTTGTCGTGGTGGAAAACGGCGCAGAAGCCGTCGCTGCGGTTCGCGATGCAGAGAAGTCCAGCAATCAGTTCGATTGCATTCTAATGGACATGCAGATGCCGGAAATGGATGGGCTTGAGGCAACGCGTGCGATCCGTGACGCCGGATTCACGATGCCCATCATTGCGTTGACCGCTGGTGCGACCGCCGACGAAGTGGAAAAAACGCTTCGATCAGGCTGCACCAAGTTTGCCAGCAAACCTGTCGATGGGCCAAGGCTGGTCGAAATGGTTGCCGGTTTGATCGCTCGTAGTTAATCGAGTTGGTTTCTCTTATCCGGTGCATTCAAAGTGGCATCCGAATTGCATGTCAGTACTGCCGCAGAAAGATTGCAGCTTTACGTGGCTCATGTCTTCAAATTTCGAATAGCAATTGGAACGCCCGATGAACAAAACAGTTTGGACAATCCTGATACTCGGTATCGTCATCGTTGGCGTTGCTGCAGCCGCCGCCATTCCAACGCGAACGCTTGAAGTCCCATCGTCTGCGACGCACGAGTTCGAAATCGACGTGCCGATGCAGCGAGTCCGGAAAATTCTGGTCCGCACCAATGCGGTCAAGAAGATCGTTGCAATGGCGGATGCGAAATTGCTCGATCAGGAGTGGCTGAATCTCGATTTTGACATCGATCGCCCGATCCTGAAACGAGATTGGCACGTTGATGGAAGCGGTCAGCTGATCGTGCAAACAAACGACGCGTACCTCGGCACGCATGATATCACGCTCAAGCAGTCCGTCGACATTAAGCCCGATCGGTTGTACGTTGAAAACGACCTTGATCAACCAAGCGGCCCCATCCGCGAGTACCACGCGACGATCGAGTTGGTGCCGGGAGAGAATGGAAATGCCAAAGTTAAAAGTTCACTGGATTTGATGGTTTCCACGAGCTCAAGCTGGTTGGCGTCGGCGGTTGTTGAGCGTTCAATCAAAGACGCGGCGATGGATTCGCTCGAAAAACAGGAACAGGCGATTCGCGAAATCGTTGAAGCACAAGCCGACAAACTGATCGTGCTGCCAGAGGCGATTGGCCAGTAGCTTACTTGGCGGCCCGAAAATTCCGGCGGTGGTGCTTTTCCATTGGGATCAAGCGTTGGCAGATTTGTGGTGATTCACGAATGTGGCCCGTGCGTCAGGTGGTCGTCGGATTGGGAAGGCGATTCGAGCTTTTCAACTTTCAGATCTGTCACCGAAAGTTTGGCGGTTTCGACATAAAACCCAAGCATGCCTTTGATGAACGCCGAATCGACCAGCGAAAGCACGATTCGCCCGTTGATGCTAAGCTCGTGATAGCTGCCGAAACAGATCAGCTGAATCTTCACTGGATCGTCACGTTCCGCGATCCAGTAACCCGGCTGGAGTTGGTCAAACTGCATCATTTCATCGCCCGCTTTCTCGCAATTCGTTGACCAACTGCGACAGCTCGCGACGCCCTTGAACAAATCCAGCGAATAGTAGTATCCGTCGCGAGACTCAGGATCCAATCGTGCGACAAGCCCACACTTTCCGGGCTCCAACATCGTCAGCGTGCAGCTTAACAGGAAACAGTCTGCCTGCTCTTCAAACGTGAACATCTGAAAACCAGCCTCGCATCCAATCGTCAACGCATCGTCTTCAGCCTTGCAGATTTCGTTGGACGCGGCGTTGGCTGTCGTCTGAAGGCAACCGGTGTCGATCTCCTCATACGCCCGATTCAGAATTCCCTCGAACGATGAAACCCGCAGCTGACCATCCGCCTCTCGAGTCAACCTCTTGGGCGGCGGCATGATGTTGTTGGCGGTACGCTCCTGAATATTGGTGTTGTAAAAGTTCCACAGCAACCAGCCCTCGTCATCGCGACTGATTCTTCCAGCGTAATTTCCTCGCGGAAGCAACACATTGTCCGCGAAGTTTTTCCAAGGCTGATTCGGATCCTTGCTGTGCCAATATCGAATCTTGGCGTCTTCTCGTAAACTGCCAAGCAAATAGAAATCGTCGTCCGCGCGAAAGAGATTGGGTACTTCGATGTCGTCGTACTGCATCGGAGCATGAATCGCAGGCCGCGATTCGAATTGATTAGGAGCGATTTCTTCCATCATCGCAACACAGCCTCGCCGCACGATCGGACCCTCGTCAACTCGGGCAGCACTCAACAACCAGCTTCGTTGCGAATCGTGATAGAAGAACGGATCGCGAAAGCTAACCCACTTCCGCGGCGACTCGACTTTGGATTCGTAGTGTGGCGACTGGGCTTCAAGCGGAAAGGCGCTGCCGTCGTTCTGCATCGCGACGATGCGGCTTGACGTTGAGCGATCAACTTTTGCCCGTTCCGCTTTGATGCAATCCGGATCCTCTTCACCGCGTTTGTCTTTCCAATCGACTTCATGCTTTGTCCAGTTGTAAAGGTCGTCACTGGTCGCCAAACCGATCCGCTGCACCAGTCCTTGGTCTCTCCGCGACAAACCAGTGTAAAACATTCGCCAGCAACCGTCGCGATGCGGGTCCGGTGAAACGTGCATCGTCCAAAGCATCAGGTCATCCCAGCTGCCCGGATCACCGATAAAGATCGCGTTATTGACTCTCCGCCAGTTCAGGCCGTTGTCGCTGATCGCATGGGCGATGTAGTCGTGATTGGGCAGCACGAGATGAAACAAATGATAGACGCCGTTGTGAAAAATAACGTCGACATCGCCGATACTTTTGCGGCTGGATGAAAGTTCAGCAAACATGGGCAGATTCGTTGAGTGAGAATTCTGAGGGGCCGCAAATTGAGTCGATCAAGCGGAGAGTTGATGCTTTTGAAGCGAACGCAAATCGTAGTGACGGCTTTCAAAGGCTGGAATCTTCCGCCAACACCGACTGCTCACCATCGCTACGCAATTCTTCGACGGTGACGCTATCCGCCCTTGGCGAAACTTGGATAGTCCGTCATACCGCCATCAATAAATACCGTCTCGCCCGTCACATACGATCCAACATCCGAAACCAAGACCGCGACCATTTTGGCGATCTCTTCCGGTTCACCAATCCGGTCCATCGGAATTAGTTTCTTCAAACCTTCCATGCTCTCCGGATCACTCCACACATCCTCGTTGATCGGCGTACGGATCGCACCGGGAGCGACCGACAGGACGCGAACACCGTGTGGCGATGCTTCCTGAGCCATCGACTTCATCATCATGCTGATGCCGGCTTTGCTGGCGGTGTAAGCAGACTGTCCCGACCACGCGATCTCCTCGTGAACCGAGCTGACGTTCAGGATGACTCCCTCGTTGGCAGAAACCATTCGCTTCAGTGCTTGACGTGCGCAGTAAAACGATCCCATTAAGTTCACGTCGATGACTTTCTTCCAATCAGCCGGATCAATGTCCCAACTGAGCACGCGTTTTCCGTCGATGCCCGCGTTGTTGATCAGAATATCAATCCCACCAAACCGATCGTCGACCTTTGCAAACATTCGTTCCACGGCGTCCACGTCCGAGACGTCAGCCTGCACTTTGAACGCTTCGCCACCAGCCTGTTCGATCTGCGATACAGATTCGTCCGCTTCCGATTCGCCGGATCGATAGTTGACGGCAACGCGAGCTCCGATGCTTCCCAACTGTTTCGCGATCGCAGCACCGATGCCTGAACTGGCTCCAGTGACGAGCACGCGTTTTCCTGTGAGGTCGATATTCATAATTGATTCCTTTGTGAAATGATGAATTTGTTTTCTTTTTCTCAGGCCGTTAAACGACTGGCGGACTACATCGAATCATTTGTCCGCTTCAGCGATGGGTAGTCCACGTATCCCTTCCCTTCGCCGCCGTAGAAAGTTGACTCGTCAGCGTCTTGCAGCGTGGCATCCTTTGCAAACCGTTCGGGCAGATCCGGATTCGAAATGAACAGTCGACCAAACGCGATTGCATCCGCATCGCCGTTTTTGATCCAATCGCAGGCTTCTGCTGCTGTAAAGCCTCCGTTGGCAATGAAAGCACCATCGAACGCTTTGTTCATGGACTTCAGGATGTCACTGCTGAGCGAATCAGAACCTTCGCCGGTGTGACTGTTCGTTCGGACAGCGTGCAAATAAGCCAAGTTTTTTCCCGAGATTGCTTTTGCTGCGCGGGTGTAGGTTGTCATTGGATCGCTGTCTTTACTGCCGCCGGGACCTCCAATCGGCGTCAGCCGAACGCCGACTCTTTGAGCAGGCAGCACGTCGCAGATCGCATCGACAACTTCCGTTAGGAGACGTACTCGATTGTCGATTGAGCCACCATATTCGTCGTCGCGTTTATTGACCGAATCACGTAGAAACTGATCAATCAGGTATCCATTCGCCGCATGCAATTCGACTCCATCAAAGCCCGCTGCTTTCGCCTGCTTCGCCGCGTGGCGATAATCGTCGATCACGCGAGCAATCTCATCCGTTTCGAGTGCTCGACACTCAACATGATCGACTTGCGGACCGTTCTCATGATACGATCCGACGAACGCCTTGCCTTCGGGAGTCCAAACGCTCGATGAAACGGGCTTGCCGTTGTCTTTTTGGAAAACGGGATGAGAGATGGCTCCCACGTGCCATAGCTGGCAAAAGATCCGGCCACCCGTGTTGTGCACGGCATCATTAACCAGCCGCCAACTTTCAACTTGGTCGTTGGTGTAGATTCCGGGCGTCCAAGCGTATCCAATGCCTTCTTGAGAAATCTGCGTCGCTTCGCTGACGATCAGGCCAGCGGACGCTCGTTGAGCATAGTAAAGTGCGTGCAGTGGTGTTTGCGTTCGCTTGTCGTGATCCGATCGGGCTCGCGTCAGAGGAGCCATGAAGATTCGGTTCGGGAACGTGATGTCGCCGACGGTGACGGG
>CAZORS010000098.1:0-1600 GCA_964582025.1 uncultured Pirellulaceae bacterium
TGGCTGAAAGATATCGGTCGCAACAGCTTCAAGTCGCCCGCCGGACTAATTTACGGCGAAGGTCGAGAGCACCGTGTCGATCATGTTTTGCTCCACTGCAAAGACGATCCGTCCAAGCCAACCCACGGAGTTTTCGTCGGCGACGCCGTGGAAGTCATGAAGATGGTCGACGAAGCCTACGAATTGGCCAAGTCAGGCTCGAGCAAATCGGATTCAAAAAGATCCGGCGACAAGATGACTCACACCGTCTCGATGGGCCGCGTCGTGGGTCACACCGGCGGAAAGAAAGCCAAACGTAGTGGACGCAAGGAGCTCAAACGGATCAAACTTGTGCTGGCCGACGATCGAGTCATCACCGCTTTCCCAACTAATTAACGGCAAGTTCACGCATGGGAAATTTCATTACCTACTCGATCATCGGATCGATCGTCCTGACTCTACTGTTGAATTTCCTACCGTTAGTTTTCCCGAACTTTGCCGCAAACACAATGCGGAAGCTCGAGGAGTCTGCTCGACGCACCATTGACCAACACGAAGACGACAATCAACCGAGGGTGAAAGTTTTCTTTCCATGGAAAGGAATGCTGATTGGATCCGTGATTCTGACGATCCTTGTCAACGTGATTCAGATGTTTGCGGGTTGACCGTCGCAATTCGCTCCGGCCGCCAACCAACTGTCTCCACGATTATCACCACCACATTTGCGGGTCGAGAAACGCCAAAAAATCTTTTTCTTTCCCGGGATTTTGCTTCGATGCGCATAGCCCGTGTTGGGGACATTCGATACATTTTACGGCGTGATTTGATTCAAACTTGTTGTTCAGGTTTGGAACCAGAAGTCACTTGTCCTGAATCAAAATAATCCCAAGAGTCGTCAACGTTTGGCAACACTCGCCACTGCGTTGGATGAATTGAAAATGAACGTTTTCAGTCGCGCGTACGTTGATAGCCTCTACGAAGACTATCAAAAAGATCCTGGTTCCCTATCCGCTGAATGGCAGCAATACTTTCGGGACTTCACCCCTGAACAGGATAGCTCCGAAACCAATGGAGCGATCGCAACGCCGCCCTCCACTCCAGGGACGATCGGCCGAGCAGATGACACCGAATCGCCTCACAGTCAATCGGTCGCTCAACTGCAGGATCGCGTAGATCAACTGGTTCGCGGATTTCGTGTGCGAGGCCACTTGGAAGCGAACATTGATCCACTGGGCATGCCGCGAGAAACGAACAGCGAACTGAAACCGGAATCGTACGGTCTACATCCCGGAATCCTTGAGCAAAAGTTTTCGGCTCGAACGGTTGGCGGACAGAACTTTCAACGGCTCGAGGAAATCGTCCAACTGCTCCGCAACACTTACTGTCGCTCGATCGGAGCCCAGTTCATGCACATCGACAATCACGATGTGAGATACTGGCTGCAATCGCGAATGGAGAGTTCGCAAAACAGAATCAACATGGATCGCAAAATGCAGATCCGGATTTTGACCAAGCTAACCGACGCCGTGATCTTTGAAGAGTTCGTGCGACGAAAGCATCCGGGGGCAAAGACGTTTTCACTTGAGGGCGCCGAAACTTTAATCCCGCTGTTGGACTTGGC
>CAZORS010000098.1:1700-10119 GCA_964582025.1 uncultured Pirellulaceae bacterium
CAAAGACGTTTTCACTTGAGGGCGCCGAAACTTTAATCCCGCTGTTGGACTTGGCGCTTGAGAAGGCTGGCGAACACGACGTCGACGAAGTTGTCCTAGGGATGGCTCATCGTGGTCGGTTAAACGTCTTGGCCAACATCATGGGCAAGCGATCGGAAAACATTTTCTGGGGCTTCGATGATCCAGATCCTAACGCCAACCGCGGCGGCGGCGACGTGCTGTATCACATGGGTTACAGCAACGATTGGAAAACGAGTACCGGTAAAGACGTTCATATTTCATTGTGCTTCAACCCCAGCCATCTTGAGTTTGTGAATCCAGTTGCGATGGGACGTTGCCGAGCCAAGCAGGATCGCGCTGGCGACAACTGGCAAGCCAAAAGAATGTGCGTGCTGATTCATGGCGATGCTGCGTTTGCTGGCGAAGGCGTCGTCCAGGAATCCCTCAACATGAGCCAACTGCCAGGTTACAAAGTTGGCGGGACGCTGCATGTGATTGTCAACAATCAGGTCGGCTTCACGACGAATCCATCGGCGGGAAGAAGCACGACTTACGCCAGCGACATCGCCAAAATGTTGCAGATTCCGATCTTCCACGTAAACGGCGAAGATCCCGAAGCGGTTGCTCAAGTGGTGAATCTTGCCATGGAGTTCCGTCGCACTTTCCATCGCGACGTGGTCATCGATATGTATTGTTATCGTCGTCACGGGCATAACGAAATGGATGAGCCACGATTTACTCAGCCGATGATGTACGAAAAAATTGACGACCGAAAAACCGTTCGAGACAATTATCTCGGCCGCCTGCTGAAAATGCAGGAGATCACGTTGGCCGAAGCAGACGCAATTGCGGCAGCTCGTCGTGAAAAGCTTGATCGCGAATTCGAAGCTGCCAAAAACAAAGCGAACTTCAAACCAGACACCCAGAGCGGTGAGGGCATTTGGACAGGCTATACCGGCGGCATAGAAGACCTAGCCAACAATCCAGACACGGGAGTCCCGGCTGGCAAGTTAACTTACGTCTTGAAGCAAATTTCGTCTTATCCGGAAGGATTTACGCCGAATCGAAAATTAGACAAAATCCTTCAGGCTCGTGGGGATGCCGCCGCTGGAAGCCGTCCTCTGGATTGGGCGACGGCAGAACTTGCGGCCTTTGGCTCACTTGCTCTTGAAGGTCATCCAGTCCGACTGACTGGTCAAGACGTCGGTCGCGGAACGTTTAGCCAACGACATGCCGTGGTCTACGATGCGAACAACGGAAGACGTCACGACATCTTGCGTCACATCGATGAAGCTCAGGCAAGTGTCGACATCATTAACAGTCCGCTAAGCGAAGCGGGGGTTCTCGGATTCGATTACGGCTACAGCCTTGACTGTCCGGACGGGCTAGTTTGTTGGGAAGCCCAGTTCGGAGACTTCGTAAACGCGGCTCAGGTAATCATCGACCAATTCATTTTTAGTGCAGAAGATAAATGGAATCGCCTTAGCGGATTGGTGATGTTGCTTCCTCACGGATTCGAAGGCTCGGGTCCCGAGCACTGCAGTGCCCGGATGGAACGGTTCCTGACTGGATGTGCTGAACACAATGTTCAGATCGCTTATCCAACAACCGCTGCTCAGCATTTCCATTTGTTGCGACGACAAGTAATTCGAAATTGGCGAAAGCCGCTGATCGTATTCACTCCAAAGGCACTGCTGCGTGAACAGAAAGTCATGTCGAATCTTGACGAATTCACAACCGGTAAATTCGAACGAGTTCTCACTGACCCGGATGTTGGACCTTACGATCATCCGACTCGCGTAATCATCGCGACGGGCAAGGTCGCTGTAGATCTGATGAAGGAACGTGAGCAACGCGGACAAAAAGACTTTGCCGTCATTCGAGTTGAACAACTCTATCCGTTCCCGGCTGAACAGATCCGCGAAGTCTTGCAGGCTTACGGCAATTCGACTCCTGTCTACTGGGTCCAGGAAGAGCCGCGAAATATGGGTGCTTGGTATTTCGTTAAGGTCAAATGGGATGAAATGGGACTCTCAGACCAATGGAAAATCAACGCGATCACCCGGCCAGAGTCGGCGAGTCCGTCTACGGGTTCGAAGCAAGCACACAAAATTGAAGAACAGGATCTATTCAACGAAGTCATGGGAGTCGCCGCACCGGCGCGCAGTTCTTGATCGCCATCAAATTCTACCCAACCCGATCGATTCTCCTGAACAACCAAATTTTTACTTTCACTCGCCAGCCGCCGATTTGTTTCTGAGGCGATTGGCAACATGCAAATTAATCGCCCCCTTTTCACTCCGTTAGAAGTCAAGACTCATGGCTGAAATCAAAGTGCCTGAATTTGGAGATTCCATTCAGGAAGTTCAAGTTTTCCAATGGCTAAAGAAACCCGGCGAATGGGTTGAACGCGACGAAGATATCGTCGAACTGGAATCCGAGAAAGCATCTCAGGCGTTGGCTGCTCCCGTTGCGGGAATCCTCGCATCGATTGCCGTCGCCGAAGGAGAGATCGTGCAAGTCGGAGCGCCGCTTTGCGTGATCGACGAATCGGCTTCCCGCGACAATGCTTCTTCCGGGCAGACGGCTGCGGCTTCTGCGGCAGGTGGTTCAGCAGATTCAACTGCCGTCATGGATGCACCTCCAACGGCTGGCGAGAGTGCCAATTGGATCATGCCGGCGGCTCAAGTGATGTTGAGCGAGTACAAAATCTCTGCCGATGCGATCAAGCCATCTGGTCCCGGAGGTCGATTGTTGAAAGAGGACGTCTTGAAATACGTCGCGGCGAACAATTTGCGTCCCGCAGGTGCATCGATTCCAAATTCCGGATCAACGCCTCAAGCGGCAGCAGTTCCTCCTCCAGTCCCGGCACGACCGCCCGCACCAGCTCCGAGTGCTCCGCCGGCTGCGAGTTCTATTGATGCTCAAACGGATGAGTGGAACGACGCGATGGGACCGCGAGAAGACACGTCGAAGCCGATGAGCATGATTCGACGCACGATTGCAAAGCGTCTGGTCGAAGCTCAGCAAACGGCTGCTCTGTTGACAACGTTCAACGAAGTCGACATGAAACCGGTCATGGATTTGCGTTCCAAGTACAAGGAAGCATTTCAAAAGAAACATGGCGTCAAGCTCGGCTTCATGTCGTTCTTTGCGAAAGCAGTTGTCGAAGGCCTACGTCGTTTCCCGGCAATCAATTCTGAGATTCAGGGCAACAACGTCATCAGCAAAAACTATCACGACATCGGCATCGCGATGGGCGGCGGTAAGGGACTGGTTGTTCCAATCCTCCGCAACGCGGAACGGATGAGCTTTGCCGACATCGAAAGGGGCATTGGTTCATTTGCGGCACTTGCGGCAGACAACAAAATTAAACCGGCAGACCTCGACGGCGGAACCTTTACGATCAGTAACGGCGGCGTGTATGGTTCTTTGCTCTCAACTCCAATTGTGAATCCGCCTCAGAGCGGAATTCTAGGCCTGCACTCGATTCAGGATCGAGCCGTCGTGGTCAACAAAGAGATTGTTATTCGCCCGATGATGTACATCGCGTTGAGTTACGATCACCGCATCGTTGACGGGAAAGAAGCAGTAACCTTCCTGAAGACGATCAAAGAAGTTCTCGAAGAGCCAGCTCGCTTGTTCCTCGAAGTCTAGGACTTCGGCAAACCGACTTGGTTTAACTTCGCTCTAACAGTAAACAAAGAATCACAACCATGGCAGAAAACAACTTCGACCTCGTCGTCCTCGGTGGAGGTCCCGGCGGATATGTCGCGGCCATTCGTGGCGCTCAATTGGGTTTGAAAACAGCCGTCATTGATGAAAATCAGAAGTTTGGCGGCACGTGTCTTCGTGTCGGATGCATTCCCAGTAAAGCACTGCTCGAATCGAGCCACCTCTTGGTCGAAGCCCGCGATCACATGATGGAGCATGGCATAACGGCCACCAAGCTAACCGTCGATCTAGCGGCAATGATGCGTCGCAAGTCCGGCGTTGTCGATACGCTCACCGGCGGCATCGCTCAACTGCTCAAGAAAAACAAAGTCACTGCGATCGTCGGACGTGGGAAATTCGTTGGCTCCGACAAGATCGAGGTCTCAAACGGCGACACGGTCACCGCCAAAAACATCATCATCGCCACTGGAAGCGTCCCGATGGCACTTCCGGGAATCGAGCTCGATGGAGATCGAATCGGTGACAGTACAGCCGCTCTCTCTTACACCAGTGTTCCTCGTCGATTGGTCGTCGTCGGTGGCGGCTACATCGGATTGGAACTCGGATCCGTTTGGAGTCGACTTGGTTCAGAAGTCATTATCCTTGAAGCAATGGATAAAGTTCTCGCCGGACTCGATCAGGAGATCGCTCGTACCGCTCAACGTACTTTCGAGAAGCAGGGACTCCAATTCCGAACTGGAATGTGGGTCGAATCCGTTGTTCGCAACGGCGACAAGTGCACGGTCAGTATCAAAGGTGGCGAAACCATTGAGTGTGATCGTGTTCTTGTTTCAGCGGGTCGATCGCCGAACACGAAATCCGTCGGATTGGATGTCGCCGGCGTCGAAGTCGATCAGCGCGGCTTCATCGTGACCGATGACCATTTGAAAACATCGGCCAATGGAATCTATGCAATCGGCGACTGCATTGGCGGAGCGATGCTGGCCCACAAAGCTTCTGAAGAAGGCATTTCTGTCGTTGAGCGATTGGTTAAAGGTGTTGGGCACGTCGACTACGACACCATCCCAGCGATCGTCTACACGCATCCGGAAATTGCATCGGTAGGTAAAACTGAAGAGCAATTAAAATCGGCGGGCGTCAGCTACAAAAAAGGCTCATGCCCATTCGGCGCTAACGGTCGAGCACGAGCGATGGGATCGGCTGAGGGAAAAATCAAGATCCTCGCCGATTCAGAAACCGATCGGATTCTTGGCGTTCACGCAATCGGTCCTCGCGCTGGAGACTTGATTGCGGAGGCCGCGATTGCGATGAACTTTGGAGCATCAAGCGAAGACCTTGCTCGTTGCTGCCACGCTCATCCGACACTGTCAGAGATCATGCAGGAAGCCGCGATGGCTGTTGAGAAGCGTGCAATTCACACTTAGACATCGTTCGTCGAACCCAGGTGTGACTTCCGAGTCTTCCGCATCAATCTCTTCGATTTGTCAATCGTATCGCACGAGATTGCCATCGTCAAAACGACACCATTTCGAGCATCACTGCTGGTTTCGCTTACCAATGCTTTTGATCGGCATCTGAGATAGTTCATCGCTTCGATAGTTGAGCTTGTTGCGGTAGAGTTCCAATCGTTTTTGCATTCCGGCCTTTTGTGAATCCGTGTATTGATCCGACGTTAAACTTTCGCGAACCATCTGCAAAGCCTTTTGTTGAAACTTAACGGCGGTCTCAAAGTCACGTTTCTCAGCGTGACAGGCTGCAGCGATTTCAGCAATGAAGGATGATTTTTCGTACAGCTTTACCATCGGCGAAATCAGCTCAAGCCCACGATCAGCGTTCCGCAGCCCTTCGTATGGACAGGTCGCATACGCCCAAGCAAGAATACAGTTCGTCCGTCGATGTTGCGGTGAGTCCTTCAAATACTGTTCGAACAATCGAATCGAATCCTCATATTTTGATGTCGCGAATTCTGCTTCGGCCAGAAATCGCAACACGTTTCTTTCGCTTGGTTGGAGTCGATGAGCCAAACGAAGAAACTTCTTTGCGCGACTCGCTTCTCCGGACCCCAGATACAGAAATCCAAGATCTCCAGCAACGTATGGCAGCGTTGGATGAGCGTCAAAAGCGATCGTCAAATGCGAAGCCGCCTCGACATATTGTTTCTTTGAGAACAGCAGCCGACCGAGAATTGCATGGACTTGCGCAGAATCCGGATGGCGTTCAAGGTAAGCCTTCAGCTTATCGATCGCAGGACTCATCAACAACTGATCAATATTGGCGTCTGAGTACCCGACAACGGCCTCTTCACTATCGACATCGATACTCAACGCTGTCTCAAACACCAATACCGCTTCTTCGAGTAAAGCACTCCGCTTCGGATCCTGCGGTGGCTGCTGAGCCGCCAATTTCCTCAGCAGTCCGCCTTTTTCAATGTGTGCCAAAACGCATCTGGGATCTACTTCAATTGCGCGATCAAAGAATACTCCGGCCAGGTCAAAATTGTTCAACGACGCCAGTTCGATCGCTCGGTTCGCTAACTGTAGTGCGGTCGCGGGAGCAGAACGACGATTTAGCTCAATCGCTTCTTGCTCAAGCCCCAGCTCCAAGAACCGATCTTTCAGCCTAGTAACGTTCGCGATTCGACTTGTATTAAGCCACGTCCCGTGCCGACCTGTAAGTTCTTCCCAATCCTTACCATACCCTTGCGAGAAAAGCATCTCGTCTTCAAGCACCGATTCCGTGCCAAAACTCTGCGAAGGATAGAAAGCTTTTACTGCTCCAGAGTCATCAACAAGGATTCCGAACGGAAATTTTGGCAGATGCTGATTGCCAAACCATTCGCCACATGCCAAGCGAAGTTTCCCTATCGTCGATCGCGGTGCAACACCACAAGGATAGGGCCAGTTAGTAGACTCGACTGAAGCTTTAGAAAGTTTCAATTGTTCGCCCATCTTGACACCCGCCTCTTGGCGATTGCAAAACACTGCGGCACATTCAAGCCTTGCATTCTCAAGATCACCTTTGCGCTCCGAAAAATCACGAAGCACCTCCCGCGATGCCGGATTTCCATTGTGAAAAACAACTAACAGCGCTTCCTTCGATTGGCTTTCAACCTTGTACCAGACTTGATCGTGGCCTTTAACGGTAAGTTGTGGAAGAATGGAAGCTGGATAAAACGTAGATCTAGAAACATCCGGAGTCTCGAGATTGCCGTCGAGCCAAGCGGGCCTAATTGCCAAATCAAACCGCTTCGTTGTTCGCTCAGCCGCTTCAGATTGATTCTCGGTGAGCGTATAGAACCGATTTGGCTTGAGTCCACTAAAGGTTTGGCGTTTTCCGCCGGGCCATACAACATCTACTTTTTTGATCGAAGCCTGCTTACCAATTCCAACCTGAAGGTTTCGACTCGATTGAGCCAGATAACCAGACCCAGCCGTCACCCAGCGGACGATTGGAATGTCGAGATCATCTATCCAAATTTCGACGCGAGCTCCGATCGCATCCGAGCTTGAATCGGTGCCGACCAATTTGATACTGATCGAGTCATTGTCCGACTCCAGTTGATTGCAAAGAATCCGTAAGCGAGGGCCATTCCTTGAAACCATAACAACATCCGTGTCACCGTCATTGTCCCAATCGGTGGTTGCCAACGCTCGTGCGTCATTGAGCAAATCGATACCAGAGCCAGCAGAGAAGTTTGCGAACCCGATCGGCCCCATGTTCAAATAGCACCGGTTTCGTTGACTTCCGGACATCGAGAAACCACCGCGAATCAAGTCACCAACTTCATGGGCGCGTGCTCGAATTGCCGGCGCATTGGCGTCTTTTCCGTCCAGCTCTTTTACGATACAGCGTGACCAAAACGATTGCAAATCTTCAGACGACGTTCGCGACAGATAACCATTGGCAACCAATATGTCGTCCAGTCCATCATTGTTCAGATCAGTTACCGCAGAACCAAACGAAGACTCCGTTGAAAAAATTGGCGTCGGCAACGGGTAGCCCGTGAAGGCGTTACCAACTTCATCTTTTGAAAACCAAACGTGCGACTGGGCTAGCAAAGCCTTGCCAATTTCCGGGTCCAAACTTTCAGATCCAAGATTTCCCTTAATAACGCGATATTGCCGGCTCGACGCATCGTTAGCGACAAACAAGTCCGGACGAGCATCACGGTTGAAGTCGCCAAAAGAAACGCTGCGAGATTGCGACGGAAGCCCCATCTCTTTCTGCGCCGTAATATCGCTGAACCAGCCGTTTTGATTTTCATAAAGCCGTGACGAACTCGATTCGTTCGCGACATACAAATCTTGGTCTCCATCAGAATCGTAGTCGACCCAAACAGCCGCCCGCGAGTGGGCTTCATTGCTCTCAGTAAGTCCAACTTCTTCAGTGACATCCGTGAAGAGCCAGCCTTCATCATTTCGAAGCAATACATTTCGACCACCGGTATCCCCTTTTGAGTAGCTATCGGGAACAAACAAAACGTCTGCTTGATCTCTCACTTTTTTGAACTTACAAACGAAAAAGTCGAGGTCACCATCGAGATCAAAGTCCGCAGCGGAAAGACTGGAACCGTCGTAACCAATCCTAAGTTTGCGTTCCAACTGAAATCTTTCACTTCCATCGTTCGAAAAGAAGACGAGGTACTCGTCAGTCGTCAAAGCCAGATCTTGATCGCCATCGTTGTCAATATCGACAATCAGTGCTGCCCTGGTTTCATCCAAGACATCCACGCCGCCTTCAATGG
>CAZORS010000098.1:10219-19346 GCA_964582025.1 uncultured Pirellulaceae bacterium
TCGACAATCAGTGCTGCCCTGGTTTCATCCAAGACATCCACGCCGCCTTCAATGGCGACGTCACGAACTGTACCGTCCGGATTCTGGAGCAACATCATATTTGCCAGACCATGGCCTTCGCACACATAAAGATCGTCCAACCCGTCACCATTGATATCACCAACAGCAACCCCTTGGGTTCCAATCACGCTAAGCCCGGGAACTCGTTTCGCCCATTGATCGAGTCCGAACTTAAGTTGAGACACCCAGGCTCCACAGTTTCCAAAAATCGACATTGAACAATCCTGCAGCAGTTGCCCTTCGGGGACGCGTACGACGAGTTCTTCACGACCGAGCACTTTGATCGAATCGAGCGTGATGCCGTTGGATTCATCTTTCGTCCATTTTGTTTCCCAAAGCGACGTCGCCTGCAAACCTGACTGAGACTTCACTTGGCCAAATGTTTCTGCAACAAGTTTCGCGGTGACGTTTCCGTCGACCGTTTCCGTTTGGTAAATCTTAAAATCAATTCCGAACTGATTGGACTGCTTCCAGCCGATCAAAACATTGCCAATGAAGCTTCGCAATGCACCGTCACCCGAAAATTTTGGCGCAGATGCTGCAGTTTTCCAACGCCCGATCGCAACTCGGTCCCCATTGAAGCGAACCTCGAATCTCTTTCGGTCGATTCCAGACCCCGAAAACGATGGGCTAACAAATTCAGGTATGTCAGGTGAAATCCCCTTCAACTCCCTTGCAAAATACTCGCCCAACTTAAACAGCTTTTCTTCTATCTCGGATTCGAGTGCTTCTGAGTCCGTCGCTTCGGTGAACGTCGAATCTCCGTGGAAGTCAAGTTCGGATTTAGATTCATCAAAATCGTTGTGCAGCGGCAACGCTATTTCAACGCGACCAACTTTTGGGCTCCGCTCACAGCCCACGTGGGCAATTGAAAAGATAAGTAACGCAACCAGCGAGCAAATCTTTAGGTAGCGTCCAGGCATGCGGCAATCCGTTGAGAAAAAGGGGCATTTCGCTTCCGGCTCAATCAAAAGCTTAGCGAACTCCCGTATTGTCTTTCATTTGCGTAAAGCTCGCAAGAACTCGGTATCGCGGCATACGTGATAACCACTGAGAGCCCTACCTTAACGGCTCTTTCCCCATCAATCGCCTGAGCATACCAATCTGCCCGGCGTGGAGCATTTCGTGATCCGCGACAAAAAGCAAACTTCCATACTTCGTCCCGAAGGCTGCATGAGGAGCGTCAACCGGCTCGTCCAGACCAGCCTCAAAAGTTGAAATCTCAGCGAGCGTTTGATCATAAACACGCCTCAGCACTTCCAAAATTTCCGCAGGCGGAGGGTAGTTTTCAGCACCTGATTTCGGAGTCGTGCCTTTCATGAAAAGCTTCCGAAACTTTCCCGACATCAACTTCGTATCAATCTCGGCTCTGCCTCGTTGGCGAAACAACGTGAGCCCGTAATGTGACATTGCGATGTGCCCGACTTGCCAAGCGATGTGAGTTGGATAGGCATCTGGCATCCAGAACCAATCATCGTCCGTTAAGTCTTCCAAGGAAAGCAACGTATATCGCCGCGTGAATTCAATGCGTCGCAGTACTAACTGCAAACGATCCGACAGACCATTCGGCAGTTCATACTCATGATCAAAAATACTCATTTGGCGATTCTCAAAATTCGATCTATCAGGATTTGATCTCAACGATTGCTTCGATTTCTACCATCACACCAAGCGGCAAAGCAGCAACTCCGACAGCACTCCGTGTGCCGACGCCAATTTCTTCACCAAAAACTTCACGCATCAATTCGCTACATCCGTTAACAACCGCCGGTTGAGCTGTAAATTCTGGCGTGCAGTTCACCATCCCAAACAGCTTGATGATTCGAGCCACTCGATCTAACGAACCCAACTGAGCCTTCAGTGTCGAAAGAATCGCCAACCCCGCCTGTTTGGCCGCCGCGTATCCGGCATCTTGATCAACGTCGCGACCCACGCACCCCAAGTGCAAACTTCCGTCGACGTTCACCGGCAAATGGCCCGAAGTATAACAAAGCTCTCCGACAATCAGCGCAGGACGGTAGACAGCCACGGCACTTGGAGCCGCAGGCAGCTCAAGGCCAAGTTCGGTCAATCTTTCTTCAACACTCATCAGCGAGAACTCCTTTTGTATCGATTGGTTGACGTGGAACGGACTGAGAGTCCAATCGACGTGCGTCAGAATGAAAGAATATCACTTCTGAAGTCTTTGGAACATGGGCGAGACAGGTTTAGGCTTTTTTGCAAACCGTTTCAGGCGGAAAGACCTGCGTGGGGATAAGCAGCGGCGCGACCATACTATTTCCAAGGACTTTCCAAACGTGAACCTCGGCGTGCCGAAGAAAACCCTATCGCATCTTCACACTCTTCTACGTCACGCGTCCATTCATGTCCCTCACTGGCACCCCAATCAACGATCAAGAGACGATCATCTCCTGTTGGAAACTTGGGCCCCAAGTCACCGGCGGACGTTGGTACGACATCTATCGAGCGCGACCAAAAACGCTTTCCGCTGATTCCGATTTTGACTACGTAATCAAAGTCATCAATCCGCGTTTGCCGCATGCCGACAAACAGAAAGCGATCGATCGACTTGGGCGAGAAGCGTTCGCCACAGAATCGATAATGCACAACGCAGTGATTCGACTGTTAGATGCGGAACTGGACAATGCTCCCTTCTTCCTCGTTCAGCCTTGGGTCTATGGAAGATCGCTGGATCGTTTTTTTGCTTCAGCACAGCAAGTTGCCATCAACCGACTGATGTGGGTTTTGAGACAGATCGCCGAGGGCGTTCACGCTGGGCACCAGTGCGGACGCGTTTACCTTGGGCTCGACCCGTCCCATGTTCTGCTGGGTAGAACTGGGCGGGTCAAACTCATTGGTTGGTCGCAATCACATGGCATCGGCGAACGAACGTGGTTGCCGCACGATCAAGTTCAAGCCGCTCGATACATGGCGCCAGAATGTTTCATGGACGGCTACCGAGCCAGCAAGTCCAGCGATGTTTTTTCGCTCGGCGTTCTAATTTATCAGTCGTTGACTCGGCAGACTCCGTTCACTGGCGCTTCGGTCGCCGGAATTCGAGAGTCACTACGACAAAAAACGGCCGTCGACTTAATGATCCGCCAACCTCTGTGCCCGCGACCGCTTTATCGCTTGGTACGCAAGATGCTTTCTAAGAACCCACATCATCGCCCTGCTTTCGGCGAAGTGTTGGAATCACTCATCTCGGTAGAGATCGAACACCTCAGCGACATGACCGTCATACCTCTGTAAGCGAATTCAGTCACAGATTGTTGGCTGGACTTCGAACGACTGCGGGTAGCGGCAAATTATCGTTACGCCAACCGCTGCGCGCTAGAAACGCGATCAAAATCTGCCTCCCGAGCGTTCTGCACACAACGCTATTTCTGATTGGCTAAATGATCGATCAATGCATCTCCAGCGATCTTAATTGAGGGCAACAAGTATCCAATCAGGGTTTACCCTTCTTGGTTGGGTAAACCCCCCACGATATTCCGAACACTATCCCGTTTCACGACCTAGCCTTTACGAACTTACACTTTAAAACAATTGGGATTGAGATGAAAAATTTTCTTGGCTCTGCGAACAACGAAAATGTTCGCGGACTAACTTCGGAAGAAATTGAAACAACCAAAATTTTTCTGATCGATGATGAGCCAATCATTCTTCAGATCTACGAGAGCCACCTTGCTTCGGCCGGCTTCAAAAGCATCTACGCATTCTCCGATTCTGTTGAAGCCGTGGAGACGCTCCGATACGTTACTCCCGGAATTATCTTGACTGACATTCACATGCCAGAAGTCAGCGGAAACTTTCTGATCAAACTGATTCGCACCTATGAACATTTGCGAACCGTGCCGATTGTCGCAGTGACTTCCGACACTGACGACGAAACAAGAGAGGGCATTTTGCGCAAGGGCGCAAATCGAGTTATGTACAAACCGGTTGACAAGGCAAAAATCGTGGACTGCGTCAGAAGGAGCATTGAGAGCCATCGAAAATTGACGCTCCAACTGTCAAAAGCGAAAAGCCGCGAACAAGCGCAAAGCGAACAAAAGAACGCTGAGCAAATCTCGCTTGAATCAAACCTGAGAAACCTAATGCGTTAGCGAATCTAGTGGTCCGTCAAAGCTGAACTGCAGTGTAGGACGGGCACCTTGCCCGTCGAAAATCAAGTCGGCCAAGAGTCGCCAACCTACAATTCAGTTCTGAAAAACCACTAACTCAAAACGATTCCAAATCTCTCGACAAACGACTGTAGTGTCGCTTGAAAGTCAGACATCGATGCGAACCTGTCTTTTGAATGTTTCGCAATCGCTTTCAGACAAATCCTTTCCAACTCGGGTTCAATCTCTTGATCGTAGTCTCTCGGCCTGCGAGGCGGATCAAACTTGAGCTGTTCGACGATTTCGGCCACGTCACCATCATACGCTCTGCGGCCGGTCAACAATTCGTAAAAAACCAATCCGAGACTGTAAATATCGGATTGAAATCCTCGCTCCCCGTACTGAAAACTCAACTGCTCCGGCGCACAGTAGACGGGAGACACAGGTTGCGAAATTCCGGTATTGAGAGCGACTTCAGACAAATGTTCGGCAATCCCAAAATCAGTTAGCCATACGTGATCGTTAGCGGCAACCAGAATATTTGCCGGCTTAACATCGAAGTGAACCAAGTTGACACGATGCGCCGCAGAAAGAGCATCAGCAGTTTGGCCCACTATGCCGATCGCATCTGCAATGGAGACTCGACCTCGCTCCATTCTTTCCCTCAACGTTTCACCTTGAACTAGCTCCATCGTCATGTAAGGGAATTTTCCGATTTCCCCGATATCGTAAATTCTGCAAATATTGCGATGGTTCAGCTTAGCAATTCGCTTGGCTTCGGTGAAAATGTCGTCCCGCTTGAGAAACAGAACCTTTAAGGCAACCTCTCTGCCGATCGACTTCTGCACGGCAAAGTAGACGACGCCCATACCTCCGCGAGCGATTTCTTCACCAATTTCGTAGTCGGCTGTACTTATAAACCCTCCATTTTTTTCTCGGACAGGAGAAAAGTTCTTTATAAAATCATCAACCACATCAGCGTAGACGTCTCGGATGCCGCCTGAGAGATTCGGGAAATCTCTTAAGTATGCTTGTAACCTTGGCTTCACCCCTCTGCTAAGCGACAACTCAATATCGATCGCTATGATCTCAACTTGAATAGCGATTGAGGGAGGAGGAGTAAGGCCAGAGATAAACTGGAGTGGAGTGCATCGACCAGTGCGATTTCGTTCTTCGAAATCCCGAAGCAACTGATGATGGTTGTGCTCAGACTGATTCAAAAAAACTGCCGAAAAAGAATTCCATAGGCAAGCCAAATCTGCGGTGCAACCGCCTGACGAATTTTACGTAACCGGCAACGGCTTCAAATCCAATCTTCCAACAGGCAAAGGAGCTCAGTCAGAAGATTTGAATCGCAAACTGGGCCTCTATTGGGTGGCAGGCAGCGTTGCCCTAGGGCTTCGGACTTGGCGACGTTCGTGTGCACTCAACAAATCCAAATCGCATTGCTCCAACCAATCACGAAGTTCACGATGAAAATCACTTAGCGAGAACTGCTTGAAATCCCCCATCATCCCAAGCGTTGCTTTGCGGCAAATATCCTTCAACACCGGATCAATGTGACTCCCATACTGCAGTTGATCAGCAATTAAATTTTTCAACCGCATCGACTCTTTTGGCAAAGGGTCACCCGCATAAAAACTCTCCAACGAAAGTTTCGTCAACAACTGAAAGAGCACTAAGCCAAGCGCGACAACGTCTGAATACGTCTGATCCCCTCGTCCGCCAAAGCCACTGGTGATACTGCGATACGGAAAGGGAAGTTTGACTTCGCCAAAATCAGTGATGGCTCCCGCTGATTTGCTTGGCTTCTTTGTCAGATAAGCATTTGTCAGAATCGCTTCGTTGTCTTCTCGGACGATGATGTTGTCTGGAGAAACGCTTAAATGCAAAATGTCGAACCGGTGAAACTCCATTACGGCTTCCGCGATCGAAAGAACCCATCGCATATAACAATCGAGTGGCACATTCTCTGAAGGATATCGAAAAATGTCAGACAACCTAGATCCGTCTTCGTAGTGACTTACGACAAAGTAGGTCGAATTCAATTTGACTACGTCTAGAATATTTTCAATATTGGGGTGCGAAATAAGCGCGACCGACTTAGCTTTCGAAACCGATTCAGAAGTCGGAATCAACAAAACACGAATTCGAACTTTTCGATCAAGTGAAACCTGAACGGCGTCATACCGAACACTGTTTTCGTCACGCCCTACCTGCTCGGTAAATAGATAGCCATTAACAATACAAGGCAATTCACCGAACCATCGTTCTATCGGGTTCGCTTCATCCGAAAAACGCTGTGCGTCTTTAGAAACCGAAGCCTCTGAGTCTACTGGCAAGACTGGCAACTGAAGTTCATCAGCGATAGGGGCTGGGGCAGCGGCTGCGATTGTTCTGGCGAAAAATTTCAGCCCACGGTCTCTCTTCAAGTTTTGCAAAATGCCGAACTGACGGTTTCGACTTTCTTTAAAATCGGCCAACCAACCGTTAGACTCTTTGGGCGTTTTCATCCTGAAGACCTTAGAACTTTGTTGCGAATCACTCAGCGTTACTGAACTAACGCGTTAAAGGAAAACACTCGGGCAGATGAAGCCCAAAGGAACGCCTTAACAATTATTCTCTCTAGTAATAAGAACGAAGCGAGTTACAGTTTTACACCAGCTAATAACAGATAAACACGAAATTTTCTGCAACTTGCTCCTATGAACATGAATTCGTCAGTCACGGATTGGATCCATCAACTGAGAGACGGACACAACTCCGCTTGCGACAAGCTTTGGCCATTTTATCTACAGCGATTAACTTCCCTAATCTCGCAAAAGCTTGAGTTTTCCAGAACTGAAATCAGCGACGAAGAAGATGTGCTTATCGATACGTGCGAAGTGTGTTTTCGAAAGATCAAAGAAGGCAGCTATCCGAACATATCTAGTAGACAAGATCTGTGGAGACTACTCACCAAGATCGCGACGAGAAAGTCAATTGATCAGATTCGTCGGTCGCGCAAGGGGGTCGATCGACTTCGCCAAGACGCAACACATTTGTTTCAAACTGGTGATTCATCTTTTGAGTTCAATTCCATCAACAGCTTGCCCGGCCCCGAACCAACGCCAGAGCTTGCTGCAATGGTGGCGGACGAAAGTCGTTATCGTCTCAGTCAGCTACCCAACAAAATGGTTGAAGTCGTGAAACTGCGACTCCAAGGGTTCACGATTAAAGAGATTACCGAAAAAACGGACGTTTCATTTCCTACTGTGCAACGATACTTGAGCTACGTGAGAGAGGTATGGTCCCGGGATGAGTAGGAATCGTATTGAGCTACTGGAATTGATCCACGAAGTGTGTGAACAGTTCGAAACATTGCTCAAACAAAAGCAAGAAGCCAAGATAGAAGACTGGATCCAACTCGTTGACGAAAAGGATCAACCCGACTTGTTCTTTGAGTTGCTGAGGCTTGAAACTCACCATAATTCAATAGCAAGATCCAGCTGCAACATCGGCGAGTACTTCCGAAAATACCCTGACTTCTCCAATGAAATCGTCAAGGTCTTCGGAAGCAATCGTCTAGATGAGTCTCACGATGCCGAACGCGGACAAGCCCCGGCCAAGTCGGCGACACACACTGTTCCGGCCGGAAGTTTTGTCGGACGTTATCGCGTCATTGGACCGCTGGGATCCGGTGGATTCTCGACGGTCTATCTGGCTCACGACCCAAACTCCAATCGGGCAGTTGCTCTAAAAGTTTTGCGAACCGACGAAGGTTTCAACGCCAACAGAAATATTGAGAGCGTCGTTAACGAGGCCAACGCTCTTTCAAGAATGACCCACCCTGCGATCCCCAAAGTCTACGATGCGGGCAACGACGAACATGGCATCCATTGGATCGCAATGGAATTCATCAAAGGTGATTCGCTCGCTCAAATGCTCACCACAGAGCAACTTTCTTTGGTGGCGGTCTTGAGACTTTTGGTCAAGATAGCCAACGCAGTTCATGAAATTCACCGAAGTGGTTTTGCACATCGTGACATCAAGCCAGACAACATCATTATCGGTCTCGATGGTGAACCACGAATTGTGGACTACGGCCTAGCGCTTCACGAGGACTTGCAGAGAGAAAAGTCTGGCGAGCGAGCGGGCACGACTTCTTACATGTCTCCAGAACAAATTCATGGGCACAGTGAGAAACTGGATGGCCGCACAGATATTTGGTCGCTGGGGGTAATCTTGTATCTGGTCGTCGCAAAGCGATTACCTTTCCAAGGCGACAACAAACAGGACATTCAGGAAAACATTCTGGGCCAACCCGTTCGGCCGCCGCGGCAAATCAATGGCAATGTCGCCACGATCGAACTCGAGAACATCTGTTTTCGTTCTCTGAAAAAGAATCCGGAAGAACGATTCTCAACAGCGCAAGACTTCGCGGCTGCTTTAGAGTCGGCGATCGACGTTTTGCCAGAAGAAATCTTGCTAGAGGAAGCATCGCGACACCGAAAACTAACGAAGAATGAACAGTGCTCGATTCAGTTGGCTAGGCAAGCCAAGGTTTGGAATGCGGATTCTAGGATTCGGAAGCTGCCAAACTTATTTCGCTACGTAAGCTTCCGTTGCAACACTCATAGGAGTCGCTGGTCTGAGTCAGAATCGAAGATGATGTCGGCCGCGACGTCACATTTCTACAGGCTTGGCTTACTACTTTGCTTGCTGATTGTTGTTTTCCTGTTCGCGCAGGCACAGGCAACGAAGTTTCGAAACGAGGTGGCGTTGAGGGAAATGGTAGCAACGCTAAGAAAAACACCGATCGAAGAAATTGAATCGAAATTTGACGAGCTTTCGAAATTCTCACCGATCAAATCGTATGCGAAAGTTGAAAGCGCTTTTGAGGAAGCCAATTCGAACCCGCAACTATTCGAGGATAAAGTTCGTTACGCGATCATCCTGTCGCGCACCAATCCAGAGATGCG
>CAZORS010000099.1:0-9126 GCA_964582025.1 uncultured Pirellulaceae bacterium
GCGTATTCGCTGATACCTTCGCCGCTGAGAATCAAATCGGCGTCGGATTCTTTGCCACGCTTTGCGTCGAAGACTTCGAATCCACACTGCTTTAGGATGGTGACGAATTCAGTTTCTGCCGCAGGATCAAATGTTGTTCTGCCAATGTGTTGCTCAGGGATTTTGACAAAGATCTTGGGTAGCTTCTGTTTTGAAAGCTTCTTTGCCAAATCTGAAAAACGTGACTCGCGGTCTACGACTTCGGCGACCAGTTGCGCAGCGTTCTTCCGAATCGAAGCGATGATTTCCGCCCCAAGTTTCTCGACCAACTCGGCGGTGTCTCCGTCGGATGGCCCTTTCGCAGAAGCACCGACGACTCGAGATGTCTCCGTACCGATGATTTTGCCAACGACATAGATGTTTTCGTCGACTTGGAATACGCTGCCGGTGACAAGTAACTTCGCACCGGTGAGATTTCCAATTTTAATTGCAGTATCAGGATTCGTCAGCCCGGAAAGGCTAAGCTCCGCTTCAGTAAGAACCTGTTTTAGATCCTCGCGGTCGACCAAATGAAGTTCCGGATCAACGACCAGTTGAGCAAAGGTCAGGTCGGTGACTTTCTGACCAATTTCGTCCGCCGCATCTTTACCACGTTCTTTGAAAGGAAGGATGGCAATTGGATACTTCATCAAGTCTAACGAATTTTCTTCCGACGTTTCGGTCGCGGAATCACTTGTTGATCCTTGGCGCGTTTCTTGCGCACTGGCTGCATTGGACAACGAAAGCAGCATTGCGATCGTGATGATGCCAAGTGGCCGTCTACTGAAATGACTCATGATGGTTCCTTTTCAATTTGCTTGTATTGCATCGCCTTTGACTCTTTCGATGAGTAGCTTTGCCAAGAAGTGCCTAGCGGCAGGAGCTTCGTCGTGCTTAAGAATTATGGGGAATCCGCAAACGATCAAGCTGCTTGGCGATTTGGTGACTTTTTCAGTTTGATCCGTTAATTTGTGTTTGGTCGATTGGAGTTTGATCCATGGCCAGCCCGAATTTTTTGCCTCGGTTGCGAGAGTGAGTTTTCCATCGCAGTAACGGGGTTGCCAAAACTTGGTCGCGGCAAGAGACGTTTTCCAATTGATTCCGAATGAGTTTTGGCTTGTTGATTGCTGCAAAACCACAAGCTGGTCTTCGATCGCGAAACTGAGCTCTGTTCCTAATGGTGAAAGGCAGAGAACGTTCACGTCTTGTTTACTCGCTTCTACAAGAAGTTTGGAGAACTTTTCATTGTACTCGTGGCCCTCGCCAATGATTAGCAAGCTTCCGGGTTTGGGATCTAGATCTTCGATTGACTTTAGATTTGCATATGGGATCTGGTGTACGTCAAAAACCGTCTTTGTTTTGCCGTCAGCATCAAGCAATTGAATGCCAAGGGTCTCAAGCATTTCGCGATGATCCTCGAAGGGATGCTCAGGAAACAATATGATCGGAGATGGGAACCAGTGTTCCGTGCATTTAAGTGTTATTTGGCACTCGGAAATCGAAGTCAATCTGGTGGACTCAATCAAGACGTTGACCGAAAGCGAATCCACATCGTCGACGGTGGAAACCTTTGCGAAGCCTTTGCCCAAAACACGGTCACCCGCTTTGACTTCGAATTGGACTGGATGATTCCTCCAGCCGTCTGGCAGTGGCCATGTCAAAGTCGTTTCATGGTTGACGAGTACCTGTTTCGCATTGCCAACGTTTTGTGCAAGAATGCTATGGTTGTTGGAATCTAGAATTGCTGCTGCACACAGCAGTCCAGCGATGCAAAGTTGTCGAATCATGGAAACGCCCTCCGCAGTGGAGAAGCATGCAGTGCCAATTCCGTTTGGTTGTTTGCGAGACGTTTCACGGCGTTTTCGGTCTCTGATTCGTCCAGTCGAATGCCTGTTTGGTAAACTCGATACTCAATGTTGGCTTGTGTAAACGAATGAATTTGTTTCGTGGCTCCTGATACTTGCAGTTCGCTTTTTGAAAACTCGACTGGCGTCTGTCCGGCAAAACGGAAACGCAGGTCGATCGAAAGCAAGTCCTGTTCGACAGGCAATGTCCACATCGAATAGTTGACTTTGCTTAAGTTGTTTCCAATGTCAATGCGTTGCTCATGGCGGCTAAGGAGGTTGATGTGCTGTTCCAGTTTCCAATCAACATCACCGGAGCCGATCACTCGTGAAAGTAGGGTGACTTGGATCGCGACGAAGTCGTTTTTTGTGAAGGCGTTGGTGGAATCGTCCAACGTGACTTGCATGTCATCATTTATGTCCGAAACGAAGCTGAGTTGGTCTCCGAACAGTTCTTGGAAGCGATTCAAAAGTTCCCGTTGTTCTTCTGGGGAGGCAGCGTTTTGAAACGCGTTCGTGTCGAGGTTGCTGACAGAGCTTTGATTTGTGGGATTGGAAAAGAATTGGACAACAAGGAAGCAACCGAGCAGCATAGCCGCCGCGATGGAGATCAGTCCAATTAATTTTCGGCCAAGATGCGATGTTGGATTCGAAGTCACATGCACGGTTGACTCAGTGAGTTCACGTTGCCACGCAGCAAGAGTTTTGTTCTTGGCTAATTCTATTGATTGCTGAGTCGCAGAATTTTCTTGCCCCCATGACGCCAAGGCATCGTTAAAACGCTTGTCGTTATGTTCATTTAGCTTGTTGTCTGATTTGTCGTTCATGGTTTCAGCCATTGGGAAAGGTTTTCTCGAAGCTGATTTCTTGCCTGATTGAGCCGCCAGTAAAATGTCTCTCGAGAACATCCGACAACTTCGGCTGCTTCTCCGGGCGTCATGTTTTGAAAGCTGGTCAAAATGATTGCCGCCTTGAATTCTGGCTTCATGGTTTTCAGTTGTCGATCAATTTCGACATTTAATTCGCCACACGTGGCTGCTTGTTCGACTGACTGTTCTTTTGTTGCGACCTTCTCCACGCTCTCGCCTGCGGTTGGATGAATGCGTCGGTTCGATTTGAAGTGTGAGAGAATTGTGTTCATCGCGATTCGGAAAATCCACGTCGAAAATTTGGCGTTTCCATCAAACTGGTGCAGCGAACGAAAGACTTTCAAGAAGACTTCCTGAGTAAGGTCATCCGCGCAAGTTGCATCTCCTGTCATCTTTAGCGCCAAACCATGGACGTTTGCAAAATGACGATCACAAAGCTGCCGCCACGGACGGTCATAGTCGGATTGCTCCGATCGAGCGAGCAGGCATGCTTTGATTACTTGCTCGTCCGAATCCACGGTTGTTAAATCACCAAAATGAGGAAGGTTCGCGATGTCGGACAGTGTTCAAGCGTTTGGACTCTTCAGAATATCCAATCCTGGCGAAAAACTTCAAAAGGAACAAAAAGAATTCATAGATGCCCCCAAGAGGTGAATAGGCGGTGCCGCCGAGGTGAGGCTGGAAGATCCAAGGCTGTGGCGTTAGAATTCGGTCTGCAAAAAAACGTTTAGCACAGAAAAACGACTCAATTCATGTTTGACTCCCTCCAAGACAACCTCAAAGGTGCCTTCAAATCGCTTCGCGGCAAAGGCAAGCTGACCGAAGGCAATATGCGCGAAGGCCTGAAAATGGTCGAACAATCGTTGCTTGAGGCGGACGTTAGCTACGACGTCGTCAAACAGTTCATGCATTCTATCACCGATGAGGCTCTGGGCGAGAAAGTCTTGCTGGCGCTGGAGCCATCCGAGCAGTTTATCGGGATCGTGAATCGCGAATTGGTCAACTTGTTGGGGCCCGTTGAAGATGGGCTGAATCTTAGCAAGGACGTCAACGTCATCATGATGTGTGGCTTGCAAGGTGCCGGTAAAACGACGACGTGTGGAAAGCTGGCCAAGCTTTTGATGCGGGAGAAGATCAAGCCATTGCTTGTCGCGGCTGACTTGCAACGTCCTGCCGCGATCGATCAACTACACGTGATTGGCGAACAAGTCGGCGTCAACGTGTACTCGGATCGTGAGAACAAAGATCCGGTTCAGGTGTGTCGCGATGCGGTCGCCAAAGCGAAAGAGGACGGCTGCAAGGTTGTGATTCTTGATACCGCGGGCCGATTGGCGATCGACGAAGAGTTGATGAATCAGCTGAAAACGATCGACCGCGATGTGCAGCCGGATCATGTGTTCCTTGTTGTTGACGGCATGACGGGACAAGATGCGGTTCGAAGTGCCGGTGCTTTCCACGAGGCACTGGAACTCAACGGCGTCGTGATGACGAAGCTCGATGGCGACACCCGTGGCGGTGCTTTGCTGTCGGTGAAGCATGTGACGGGCGTTCCGATTCGCTTCATCGGTGTTGGCGAGCATCTTGATGACCTGGAGGTCTTTCGTCCTGACGGTATGGCCAGCCGAATCCTTGGTCAGGGCGACATCGTTGGCTTGTTCGAACAGGCCAACAAACTGGTCGACGAAGACGAACAAAAGCGGATGCAGGAGTCGCTGGAAAAGGGCCAGTTTACGATGGACGACTTCCGCAATCACATGCAGAAGATCGCCAAACCTGGATTGATGATGAAGATGATGGGCATGCTGCCTGGCATGGGGCAGATGAAGGACTTGATGGCTCAAGTCAACCAAGACGAACAATCTTCACAGATTAAGCGTATGGTCGGCATCATTGACAGCATGACGGCGAAGGAGCGAAAAGATCCTTCGATTGTCGATGCTCGGCGACGACAGCGGATTGCGGCTGGATCGGGTGCCGGAGCTCAGCAAGTCAACGAGCTGATGAAGCAATATGACATGATGAAAGGCATGATGACCGGAATGGCTGGCATGGGAGCCGGCGATCGCTTGGAGAAGATGCAGGAAATGCAGCAGGCGATGATGGATCCGGCACAGAAACGGCTCCCGGGCAACAAGAAACCGACTGGCAGGAAGCTGAGCAAAAAGGAACAGGCAAAACGCAAGAAAGACCGGGCCAAGCAGCTCAGACAGATGAAGAAAGACAAGAAAAACAATCGAAGAAAGCCCGGAGAAGATGCGGTTTAGCGCTTCTCGAATGCCGAATATATCGTTAACATGCGAGGCCTAAATTGGCCTAAGTGAGATCTGGAAACGATTTCACCCCACAAAAACCGGGATATGATCAACGGTTACGGTCGCAGTGCATTGTTGCGGTGTGTCGCCGGAGCATCATCGCTGTGCCCGTTGGAAGGGCTAAAGTCGCTTAAAAGCGGCCAACAAAACATTAATTTGCTGATATTCAGCACCCAAGACAACGAAGGAAACGAAAGTGGCAGTTAAAATCCGCCTGAAAAAGATGGGACGAACGCATCGTCCATTTTTCCGTGTTTGTGCCATGGATACGCGTTCACCACGCGATGGCCGTGTGATCGAGCAATTGGGAACGTATGACCCAATGGTTCCCGAAACCGATGCTCGCGCGATCCTCAATGGAGAACGGATCAGTTACTGGCTTGGTGTGGGTGCTCAGCCATCGCCGAAGGTCGGAACGCTGATCAAAAAGTACGGGAAAGATGGCTCACATCTGGAAGCTCAGGCCGAAGCGATTACTCGTCTTGGTGGCCGTCGTGCTGCTGCGATTGAGGAAGCTCGTGCGGCAATCGCCAGCACCAAGATGCCCGACGTGACCAAGCCAGCTGAAGATGAGGCTGCTGCTCCTGCCGAAGGTGAAGCTGAAGCTGCTGCTCCTGCGGATGGTGAAGCCAAAACAGAAGAGGCAGCTGCTGAAGCTCCAGCGGAAGAGAAGAAAGAGGCTCCTGCTGAAGAGGCAAAGGCGGAAGCGCCTGCTGAAGAAGCGAAGGCCGAAGAAAAAACAGAAGCACCTGCTGAGCCAGCTGCCGAAGAGAAGAAAGCTGAGTAGATGCGTTTTGATGTTCTGACGCTTTTCCCCGAGATGTTCTCTGGGTACATGAGTCAAAGCATTTTGAACAAAGCCATCGAACGCGAACAGGTCTCCATTCACGTCCACAACATGCGTGATTGGGCAACAAAAGATCGTCACCAAAAAATGGACGATCGACCTTTCGGTGGCGGACCTGGAATGATCTTGATGGTCGAACCGGTGGTTAAGTGCGTTCGCGACGTTCAAGCGATGTCAGATGAACCCGGATTGGTGATTCTGACGACTCCGCAAGGAAAACGCCTTGAACAGCCGTTTTGCGAAGACCTCGCGTCGGGCCATAAACGGTTCATCGTCCTTTGCGGGCGATACGAAGGATTCGATCAAAGGGTGATCGACATTCTTCAGCCAATGGAAATTTCCATCGGAGACTACGTGCTTAACGGCGGCGAAGTTGCTTCGATGGTTTTGGTTGATTCACTGGTTCGACTTGTTCCCGGAGTTTTGGGTGACGATTTGAGCAGTTGGGATGATTCCTTTTCCAGAGGCAACCGGATCCTTGAGTATCCGCAATATACGAGACCTCGAAGTTTTGAAGGGCACGACGTGCCTGAGGTTTTGTTGAACGGCGATCATGGAGCGATTGACGCTTGGCGAAAAGCCAAGAGTCTTGAGAATACAAAACAAAAGCGAAGCGATTTGCTTGAATGACGAAACATTACCCTCCCTTGGGGAGGGTCGGAGCCTAGGCGACGGGGAGGGCGACCTTCCGAACAAATAACTAATTGAAACCAAATAATGCGACCGCCGGTCGAACCGACTTCAGAGGACAAAACGATGACTCACAAAATCATGGAACTTGTTAACCAACAAAACATGAAAGAGAACCCTCCGGAGTTTGAAATCGGAGACACGGTTGACGTTCACTGCCTGATTCTTGAAGGCGAAAAGAAGCGTACTCAGGTTTTCTCTGGCACTGTCATCGGTCGCAGTGGATCCGGATCAACGGAGATGTTCATCGTCCGCCGCATTGTTGCCGGTCAGGGTGTCGAGCGTAAATTCCCGGTTCACTCGCCTCGCATCGCCAAGGTCGAGGTTAAGCGTTCGTCGGTTACTCGCCGTGCGAAGTTGTATTTCCTTCGCGATCGCATCGGTAAGGCTGTTCGCCTGAAGGAACGCCGCAAGTAATTCTGCGGATTTCACAACACGTTAAAGCTGCGTTGACCTTCAGTCCTCGCAGCTTTTTTTCATGCGCGTAGGTTGGACAACTTGCCCGACTCGCGCTTAAAAGAACCCCCGACTTCATGCCTGAAAGTCGGGGCGGTTTGCGTTGGTACTAAGGCGCCTCGTTGACGACTTTTTCCAGTTAGGTGCGGTCCAGCAATTAAACCGGTTTTCTGAGATTTGGCTGCGAAAAACAGACATCTATTCTTGGTTTTATTTTTACTCTGTCCTTTTAGCCAGACATCAGTCTAAGCAAGGCCGGAGGCCGAAATAGCCATTGCCGGTGGCGTGAGCCACCGGAGCAGAATTGACGCACTTCAGCCCAGCGGGCGGCACAACAAGAGCTATTGTGTCGGCCTCCGGCCATGCGGTTGGGGTGGGTTGTCGTTCCGGGGCCTGACGACCCACGGCAGAGGTTGTGTCGGCCACCGGCCTAAAGCGGTTGTGTCGGCCTCTGGCGCCTCCGGCCTGAAACTTCAAAACGGTTGGCTCACTCCAAAACTTGGCTTTGGCAATCACTAGCTCTTTGGCGAACAAATCAGTGCCGTGCCAATGACGCACAACTCAGCGATCGATGCGACAATCGCCAGCGCGACGCGAACCGAAGCGTCTTTTTCAGGTTGCACGATGAAACAGTTCAGGTAGAAAACCAATGCGGTTCCGGCCGCGATCGAAACCAGAATGATTGCCGGCCAACGTTTCTCTAATCGGAACAGGAATCCGCCGATGATCGAAAGAACACCAACCACCAGACAAAAGAAAAATGCGTTCGGCTTGAAAGCCTGAGCTTCAATACTGCGTAGCAAACCGGTCCAGATCATAAACAGGCCGTAAACGACAGTCAGGATGAATCGCCAGTCCATTGTCGGCTCCTTGCTACCCACCGATTTGATACATCGCACGCTCAGGACGTTCGAATTCGCTAGAGTCAATTCCGTGACCCGCCTTTTTCGCGTTGACGCATTCGCGAACCAATAACTCGATTTCATCGTCCGTTTTGCCGCTACGGATCGCGTTGCGAAGATCCCATTCGACGGTTGAGAACAGACAATTTCGAAGTTTGCCTTCCGCGGTAATTCGCAATCGATCGCAGCTTCCGCAAAAGGGATTTGAAACTGGATTGATGAAACCAATACTGCCTTGACCGTCCACGTATTGGAAGTCTGTCGCGGGCTGAGCATCATACGTGCGTTTCGCGGGTTTCAATTGGCCGATTTCTGACTCAATGATCGCCCGTAGGTCTTCGCCTTTGAGCACGTTGGCTGTTTCCCAGTTTTGATCGCCGTCGAGCGGCATGAACTCGATGAATCGTAGTTCGAGCGAATGTTCTCGGCAGAATTTAGCCAGTGGGACGACTTCTTCCTCAGTCATGCCTGCGATTGCGACGGCGTTGATGCGAGTGTTCTCGAATCCGACATCCTTCGCTGCAGCAATTCCAGCGAGTGCGCGATCAAGTTCATCTCGCCGAGTAAGGTTTTTGAATTGTTCCCGATCAAGCGTGTCGAGGCTAATGTTGAGTCGATCAAGTCCGGCACGTTTGAGGTCGGCAGCGTGCTTCTCCAGAAGGATGCCATTGGTGGTCATCGCGATGTCGTCGAGCCCATTGATGGACTTCAGCGATTCAATCAGTTTCCAAAGTTCGCGTCGGACGAGTGGTTCGCCGCCGGTGAGCCGCACGCGATTAATTCCCATCTCGACCATTAATCGCACGCTGCGTGTGATTTCTTCGAACGAAAGGATTTCGCTTGACGGAAGAAACGTGACATCCTCGGGCATGCAATACACACAGCGAATGTTGCATCGATCAGTCACGCTGATCCGTAAGTTACGGTGCGTGCGATTGAAGGTGTCGATGATGGGGAGTCGCGTTGGCATGCCAATATTTTATGCGGCTGTTTGCGATTCGACGAGTCAAAAACTCACTTCGTTGACGAGTGTCTACAAGATTCTTCTAGTTGAAATAGACGTCACTCTTTGCCATCTCTTGAGTCGTGCATTTTGCTTCCAATTTCACGTGCTGCGGCGACGGTCTCGACGTATCGATTCCATGTTCGATCGCTGTGGTAAACATTGGGTCAAAGACATCGACGAAC
>CAZORS010000099.1:9226-19288 GCA_964582025.1 uncultured Pirellulaceae bacterium
ATCGATTCCATGTTCGATCGCTGTGGTAAACATTGGGTCAAAGACATCGACGAACTTGGTCAACTTTTTCGCAGCCGCTCCAAGCACCGGACAATCTTCAGCACGAAAGAACGCGCCGCAAGGAGTTTTCTGCTGCGAGTAAATTGACTCGGCAGACCAACAGGCTGCCTGCATTGACGATCGACATCTGCAAGCCTTTGGCTCGGATCTCATCGAGTTGGCTTTTGCTTTCAAAATCAAAGAGGACTTCTTGGCCGAAAACTGGCGAGGCGATGAATGTTTTGAGGCAGAGAATGAAAGCGGTGATTCGAGACATGGTTGCCGATGGTGGGATAGGTGAGTGGCGGAGTGTTCATTATCGCTGCTGCAGATGCATAAACATAGCCTTCCTAGAATGCTCGAGTGATGACATAAAAAAAGCCTGCCGCAATTCCTTGCGACAGGCTTAATGTGATCAAGGAAGCTTAGTTCTTCGCGTTCCACCACCAGCGATCAGCGGTTGCGACTGTGGCAACAGCAGCGACTTCGGTGATCTTGTCGTTGACAACTGTGTTCTTGGCAGCACCCCAAGAATCAAGCAGCACGCCGCCAGAAACTTGAACTGCGTAAGAGTTCGCAACGCTGACTTGCGAAGGAATCTTTTCAGGAACTGTGTAAGACGGAGTCGCCATTTCGCCACCGATCATCGGAAGGTCGAGGCCTACTTTGTTTGCGAGGTCTTCGTTCTTGATGATCGCTGCAACAACGGACATGTCCATCACGTTACGCAAGTCGCGGAACACAGGCTCAACTTCAGACAACGCATCGTAATGCTTGGTCATGTTCTTGGCCCAGTTTTCAGCAACTTTCAGTTTCTTGCCGCTGCCCTTACGCTGGCCCATTGCGTCGGCCAGTTCGTCTTCTGTTTGAACGCGAACGCCTTTACCAGAGATGTGCCAAATGTTTCCGTCGCTGTTTTTGGCAACTGGCTCGTAATCGCACTCCATCCACATGCGTGGAGCAGAGTTCTTCAAGTTGATTTTCTTGCGAGCGATAACAGACATCATGGAAGGGAGCTGACGAAGAGGAGACTCATCGAGGCCCATCGCCAAACGCTTCATCTTGTAATCTGCAGTCAGCAAAACACGAGAGAAGTGACTGTCGCGTGGAACGCCTGTGAGGCTAACTTGCTGATCGCCGTAAGCTTGTTCGATTTCAGTGGCCAAGCTCTTGCTGACAGAACGGACGCCTTGGTTACGCATGCGAGCGTAGACTTCGCGGACGCGAGTGATTCCTTCGGCAGTTGGATCAATCGAAACCGAAACGCCCTGACCTTGACGAGCCGAATCAACGCTTCGCATCGCGACCATCAGGTCTTGTAGGTGAAGAACTGGCATGCCGCTTTCTACGCCAACTACGATGCCTTCATCGTTTGTTTTCCATCCTTCGCCCGGACCGGCGATGATGATGTCATTGTTCTCAGGAGAGAGAACCACGTATTCGATACGTTGCAGACCAGCCAAGTACTGAACGTCGGCAGGAAGTGGTTTGCCAGAAGCGTGAGCCGAAGCGATTGCTTCTTCGAGCCCCTTCATCGAGATCATTCGCAATGAAGTTGCAGAGCTGATGTCAGCGTCGGCTTGCCCAAGAGCTTCTCGAATGCGAGCTTGATCTGCTGCTGGGAGTGAACGGTACTCGCCGCGAACGACCCGCTGAGCGTCAACCGAAACGCCGCCAACAACTCCAAGGAAGAAGTTGCCTCCGTTGTTGGTTGTGCCTCCGTCGCCTCCGTCAGTACCGCCTTGGCCGAAAGATTGTGACGGAACAAAAAGCAGAGCCGCGATGGCCACACAGATGAAACTAAAAGACTGTTTGGCATAACTTGACGCCATGGCATACTCCTAAAAAGTAATCCTGCCCCGGATACTGTTAAAATGTGGCTACAAAACATCCCACGATGGTTTTATCGATCGAAAAGTGTCTCAGTCGCATAAATCACCGAATGTTTCCGGTCACACTGGAAATTATCATACCCCAACGGGTACCATATACAGGGACAGGGAAAACTCGGCAGCGAGGATGTTTTATTGGGCGCAGATTGTCTACGATCCCATAGTGCAAGACTAACTGCCAATTTGCGTAAAATCAAGAAAAACGGGCAATATCCGTTCAAAATGTTGGACCACGGATAGCTGGCAAACCATATCTCTCGCGAGCCTCAATGGGCGATTCCAAGAAAAAAGACAAATCAGATACACCGTTCGCCTATCTCGTCATTCGCGACGGCAAGAAGTGGTCGGATGTTTTTCGTCTCATTCCCGGCAGAACTGTCACAATCGGTCGCTCTCCGACGAGCCAAATCGTCATCAAAGAAGATCAGGCCAGCCGGCAGCATGCCGAAATCTTCTTTTCTGATGGAGCGTGGACGGTTCGAGACCTAAACAGTCGCAACGGCACAGCGATTGGAGAAGAACCGCTTTCCGGCGATCGTAAGCTAGTTGTTGGTGACGTCGTCTGGATTGCTGGGACGCAAATGTCGTTCGTTGAAGATCTGAACGCAGCCTACGGTAAGAAGGATCAGCAGAAAGTTTTCTCTCGAGTCGAAATTGGCGGCGAAACGATCGTCGGACTCGAAGTCAACGATAGTGACGAACAGGTGACGCAGACGAACCTCGCGGAAGTCACGGAACCGCAGACGATTACACACCGGCGACAGAAGACTAAGTTTCTCGAACACGATGACGAAGATCTGCAGGAACTCAAGAATCCGCCCAAGTTTGGCATCGCTGCCACGAAACTTTGTCGACTCGCATTTGATTTGGCCAAGGAAACTACAGCTCGAGGCGTCGCTAGGATGGCGCTCGATAATTTGCTGGAGACTTCCGGTGTCGATTCAGGGGCAGTCATGCTGGTTCCGCGATCGAGGCGAACGACGACGGATCCGGAGCACCTTGAAATTCTGTCTTGGTCGAGCACCAATCGTCCCGAGTACCAACGTGTGTCCAAGTTCCTCACGGAGACCGTATTGAACAACGGCGAAGCGGTACTTGCTCGCGACGTGCAGGATGACAGTGCACTGGGCCTAAGAGATTCGTCTGGAAAGATTCATGCGACGAGCGTTATTTGTGCTCCGATTCGAATGAACGCCCGATCCGTTGGGTTGATTCACCTCTACTCGACAAAGCCGGCGATCGTCTTGGATCCGGATGATCTTGAGTTCACGCTTGCGGTCGCGGAGACCGTTGGGTTGGCATTGAAAACGCGTTATCGCGAACAGAAACTTGTTGACGATCTTTCACGAACTCGCAACGAGATCGATCAGCTTCGAAATCAACTGAATGTCGAAAGCGAAATGGTCGGTTCTAGTCCTGCGATGTTGAAAGTGCATCAACAGGTTCATCGAGCGGCTCCCAGTAAAGCGACGGTTTTGGTTCGCGGCGAAAGTGGTGTAGGGAAAGAGCTCGTCGCGCGAGCGGTTCACTTTTCCAGCGACCGACGCAGCGGCCCTTTCGTTTGTCTCAACTGTGCCGCACTGACGGAATCGTTGCTCGAGAGCGAACTTTTCGGTCACGAGAAAGGTGCCTTCACCGGAGCCACCGAACGGAAAGCTGGAAAGTTCGAAGCTGCCGACAAGGGCACGTTGATGTTGGACGAGATCGGCGAGATGAGCCCATCGATCCAAGCAAAATTTCTTCGCGTGCTTGAAGGGCATCCATTTGAACGTGTTGGCGGATCCAAAGCCATTCGCGTTAATGTGCGTGTGATTGCCGCGACGAATCGCGACCTTGAAGAAGAAGTCCGCAACGGAAAATTTCGTAAAGACCTTTTCTTTCGTTTGCACGTAGTACAAATCGACGTACCGCCGTTAAGGCATCGTCCTGAAGACATTCAGATCTTGGCTGATTTCTTTTTGCAAAAGTACAATGCAGAGACAGGTCGCAAAATTCGTGGCTATTCACCCACAGTGCGTCACCAGCTTCAACGGTACCGATGGCCCGGTAACGTTCGTGAACTGAAAAATGTAGTCGAACGAGCCGTCGTTTTAGCGCAGGGTGAAACGATCGAAATGGAAGATCTCACGTTGACGAAACTTTCCACGGCCAGCGAATCGCAATTCGATCTGGGAACGCTAGTTGAGGAGTATCGCCCGATGTCCTTAGAGGAAGTTGAATGTCGACATATCGAACAGACGCTTGCGTCGACGACTTGGAACAAGAGTAAAGCAGCGATGATTCTCGGGGTGGAGCGATCTACGCTCGATCGAAAAATTAAGAAGTACGGACTTAAAAAGTCGGTTTAGCAGCAACCGGTTCCATATAATGATTTAAAAGAAGCGTTTCAGTAGGACGGTCTAATTCGATGGCGAAACCGGCGACAAAAATTTGGTGTCCGAAATGTCACAAACGACATCGACTCCCTGCCAACGCCGGCGGAATGACGCTCCGATGCCGCGGATGTAAGTTTGCGTTTCGTGTTCAAGATGGGTTGACCACTGACCCGGGACCTGCGATTGACTTGGTCCCCGGCAGTGAAACAAGCTCCGCTGAAGAAGCTCCGTGGGACGGAGTTGTAACGGCGGATCACTCCGTTGAAGATAAAGTCAAACGTCACTTGATCGTTGATGCCGAATTGGCCGAAGCCCCGTCGCCCGAAATACCCGCCACGCTGGACCACGATTACGATGACATTCTGGAAGTGCTCGAAACTCCGGATGATGATCCATTGGCGCCACCGCGAGCCCACGTGAAGCGTAGTGATTCCGGGTCTGCGGTTTCCGTTGTGCGACCTGTCTCAGATCCGGAACTGCCGCAGCCCGAGCCGACTCGGGAACCGGTAACGAAACAACAACTTCGATCGCATCGGAATTCTCGTCAGTTTTGGATGATGATGAGTTGTCTGGTTTCCTGTTTGCTGGGCGTATGCTCATGGTTTGCGGTCGGTCTTCTCATGAAGCCAACGTTGAGCCAATGGGAGCGAAAGATGTTGTATGCCATGGGCGTACCGGCTCGTTGGCTTCCGTCGCAAGTTGGAGAAGAAGAAACCTTGTTGCCCGCGAATCATGTTGCTCTTCGCGGCGATCATGTCGAGCTTGCGAATCGAAATGATTTCTTTCGGGATGAATTTCCTGATGCGGTTGTGGTTGAACCGAAGGGAGCCAAGGAAGAAGACGTGATGGAGGAAGATCGTGCTGATCGACGGGGCGACGATCGCGAGCGACGCCCAAATGAGGTTGCTCGAAATCGAAACCGAGGCCGACCTAACATGAGGCCTGCGCCGATGGGCGGAATGAGGAATCCTGCCGAGCGAAATCAAGCTGCGAATCGGCCTAGGGTTCGACAACCTCAACCGCGAGGCCGCAACAACCGCCGACCAAATAATCGCAACACCTGGCGACCACCTTCGCTTTCGCAAACCGAGATTCAAATGGTCGCGATGCATGGTATCGACCCCAAAATGCTGAAGATGTTTACAGTTGATGTCGATCGTTCGCTAAACGTCGCACTCGCTGGTGACGTGACGTTTTCGATCACCGACGGAAATGTACTTTCTGTTTTCGACGTTGAATCCAATCAGGAAATCGCAAACAGGAAACTTGACAATGAAGTCGCTGCGATTTGCAGTTCAATTCCTAACACAATCACGAAACGTCCGGCGGCTTGGATGCTTTACGATTCCGGCAAGCTAGAAAAGTGGGAGGTGCAAAGAGGCGAATTGAGCCGCGTTGTCGTGGTGGCATTGCGCCCCGTGTTCAAGGAGAGGCAAGTTAGTATCGCGGCTGGTAAGCGAGCCATCGCCTATCACCTAGATGGGCAGATTCTGATCGCCAGCATTTTGGAAACGGCTTCAAAAGTTGACTTTACGACCGGATGTCCTGTCGACGGTGACGTTCTGGCGATGCGATTCTCTGACGATGATTCGAAGCTAATGGCGATTGTCGGTGAGACGGCACTGCTGATCGATGTTGCTAACGGGACAGTTCTTTCTCAAAAGAACCTTCCTGAGCTGTTTGTCAGACGCGCAGTATCCAATGCTAGGTCGTTGAGTATTTCACCGGACCTGTCGACTCTGTTTATTTGTCGAGGCGGAATGATTGACGCAATGACAATTGACGGTGGTGTTGGGGCAGGGCAATACTGGGCCAGCAATCCTGTACCTATGACCGGCGTCGTGGTCGACCAAAACCATTTGCTTGGATTCGCCTCCGGATCAACAGCGCCGGCGACGATGTTTGCCGTAAGCAAAATGGAGCTTTCATCTACCACTGACGAAGAACAAGTTGACCGGGAAGTTAAAAACCCCGGTAATCAAGACATGTTTTTGAGCGGAAAGCTTCCAGTTCCAGCTGACGAACGAAATCCGTATTTACTTGATCGATCGCCTGTATTCAAAGCACCAATTCAGGCACTTCAAATGCTGTCGGAGAATCGAATTGCCATTTTGACGAAAGAGACCAACGGGAATCGAATTGCGATTGCGAGTTGGAGGAATGGTTGGAGTGTCACGCCGTTCAATTTCGATGTCGGAACGCGGATCAGCAAGTTCGCAGTCTCGGACGATCTAACCAAAGTTGCCATTGTCGATCGAGATGTGATTCAGAGTTGGGAGATCGTTGACCTTGAGAAAGGCGAAGTTGAATTTGTCAGTGAATCGGTAGGGCATCTCACGAAAGTCACTGAAATTACGTTCACCAAAGACGGACAGCAAATTGTTTCTGGTGACTCGACAGGAAAGGTTTTGTCAACCAATTTCAATGATGGAAAGCAAGTCGGAGGCATCGAAGGCTTTAAGACGATGATTAAGAAGATCGTCACCAAGGGCGACGACGGTTTCGTTGCAATGGACCAACGAGGAGTTGCCAGAGGGACCGCTCATTCGAACCGAGCAAGGATTAAATCATTCAATCGTACACTCAGCGGTGCGACTGCCTTGACCGACAATGGCAATCGGATCGCATTCGTGTTGGGTACGGAAATTAGCGTTGCCGACGTCAATAGTCAAAAAGTAGTTCGAAGTTTTAAGCCGGGCACTCGCCCCGATTCGATTCAGTTTTCCGCGGATCAGAAGTATTTGTTGTTGCAGAACTCAAAAGAAATCACGGTTTGGGATTGGAGACGTGGCGTGCGCGTGCGGGCTTTCAAGATCGCGGCCAATTCGCAGCGTTCGAAGATCGTGTTTGGTCGGTCGATTGGTAGTAAGACAATCGCTGTGGTGGCTGGCCAGAATCAAAATCAGATCAGTATCTTCGAACTGCCTGATGACTCGAATGAGAAAAATTAGAAAAGCGAAAAGCCTAACTCGCTCGCGTTCAACGCAGGGATGCTCTTGTTAACTTCCGCAGCGCAGCTATGTGGAAACTGCTCCTTCTTCGCCACGTCTGGTCCGCAAGAACTAATCGTCTTCGCTGCTGAGCACTTCTTTGCTTCGTGAGCCAATAGCTCGCGGGTACATCCTATTTTTGCAACGTAGTTTGTGCATCTTGCCAACTGAGTGCTAAATCTCTACATCAAAAATATGCGCGACCGCGGGCATGAATTGAAACTCGAAATCATGGCTCAATCTGTCAGCGCTAAGCTGTCCAATAGAGCTGTCAGTGGATTGTTCTCTTGCTTGTAGTCCGGAGCGGTTAAGGCTCCTCATATGAAAAACGCGGGAATTTTCGCTGGTTAGGACCAGAAATAGTGAAAACTAACCGCATTTTGACCCAGTAAGCAGCTATGGAAATCGTTGGATTGGTATAGAATGCCGCCGGCAACGATAGACTACTGTCTGGCACTCAGACGACGTTGCTAACAATACTTAGGAGTTAAGCGAAATGGCTGAAGGCACTATCAAACGAATCACTGACAAGGGTTTCGGATTTATCGACAACGGAACAAGCAAAGATTTGTTTTTCCACTCTTCAAGCGTTCAGGGAGCAACATTCGATGAGCTTCGTGAAGGTCAGAAAGTGACGTTTGACGAAGGCATGGGACAGAAAGGTCCTTGTGCTGAGAATGTTACACCTGCGTAACATTTGTTAACGAGCAAAAGATCACGCTGGCTTGAGTTACTTTAGGAAACTAGACAGCATTGGTCAGCGTGTTTTGAGCTTGTAAAGTTTGGTTCCGCCTTAGTGAACCGTAGACGCTTGCGTCTTTGAAGCCGAGGGTTTTATCGTCTGCGGCTTTTTTTATGCGCCAGCCAGTGTCGTTCAACTCTCCGAACTGTTTACGAGCTGATGTGAGTCTTTCCTTTTCGTAAAGTTGTCGACCAAGTTGAACTGTGGCCTCCGTACTTCTTCGGTTTGGAGAACCGAGAGACAATGCGACTGAAGGCGTCAGTCGGTTACGTTTCGCGTTACTGTCGTTTCGGACGCGGTACTTTTGATGCCTTGCGTCTGCGACCTTTCTTTTTGCCCTTCCCTGTGCTTGGAGGCCCAATGCTTTCCAAGGGTTTTCCAATGTTCTCCTGCAGGTGAGAAATACGATCTCGCAACGAACCAGCTCTTTCAAACTCAAGGTCTTGGGCGGCCTGAAGCATCTCTGTCTGTAATTCGTTGATGTACTCTTCGGTGATGTAAGTCGTCGATTCGGCAGTCGCCTTGGCTGTGGCTTCTGCGCGATTTTTTAGATCCGCTTGAATTCCCGACTTGATCTCTTTCTTGACCGTGAATGGAGTAATGCCATGGGCTGCGTTGTAGGCTTCTTGAATCTGGCGACGGCGAGCCGTTTCGTCGATCGCGTTCTTCATGGCGGTCGTAATTTTGTCTCCGTAAAGGATGACTTTGGCATCAACGTTTCGAGCCGAACGACCAATCGTTTGAATTAAAGATGTTTCGCTACGCAAGAAGCCTTCTTTGTCCGCATCAAGAATGGCGACGAGTGACACTTCTGGTAAGTCAAGCCCTTCACGAAGCAGGTTCACGCCGACGAGACAATCGAACACACCGAGCCTCAAGTCACGTAGTAGTTCGACTCGTTCGAAGGCATCGAGCTCACTGTGTAGCCATTTTGAAGTGACGCCGTTTTCGCAGAGGAAAGTCGACAGGTCTTCGGCAAGCCGTTTCGTGACCACCGTAACAAGAACACGATCTCCCGCCGCGACCCGTTCCTTAGCTTCACCAAGCAGATGATTTACTTGTCCGCTGGCCGGAAGAACTTCCACGATCGGATCCAACAATCCAGTTGGGCGAATGATCTGTTCGACCACTTCACCTTCGGTTTTCTCCATTTCGTAATCATTTGGCGTCGCGGAAACGTAGACGACTTTGTTGATGCGATCTTCCCATTCTTCAAATTTCATTGGCCGATTGTCACGGGCACTTGGAAGTCGGAAACCGTGGTCAATCAGCGTGCCTTTTCTACTTTGATCGCCCGCGTACATAGCCCGGATCTGCGATACCGTTACGTGCGATTCGTCGATAAACAGCAAAAAGTCATCTGGGAAAAAGTTGTAGAGCGTTTCAGGCGTTTCGCCCTCTTCACGTCCGGCGATGTGGCGGCTGTAGTTTTCAATTCCAGGACAATGGCCAACTTGTTCGAGCATCTCAAGATCGAAACGAGTTCGCGCGTTGAGGCGTTGGGCCTCGAGAAGCTTGCCATGTTCCTGAAAGAACTCAAGTTGCTCTTTCAATTCGAATCGAATCCGCTTCACCGCGTCTTGGATTCGTGCCTCGGAGCTAACGAAGTGCTTGGCCGGGTAGATGTAGATTTGATCCGTTTTGTCGAACGATTCACCGGTCAACGGATTGATGACGGATATCTTTTCGATTTCGTCGCCCCAGAATTCAACACGATAGGCGAACTCTTCGTACGAAGGCCAGATCTCGACACTGTCGCCACGCACACGAAACCGAGAACGTTCGAACGCGATATCGTTGCGTTGGTATTGGATCTCGATCAGCTTTGCCAACATCTTGTCGCGGTCGATCGTTTCGCCAACCTTGATCGCAACCATCATCTTTTTGTAATCCTCCGGCGATCCGAGCCCGTAGATGCTGGAGACGCTGGCAATGATGATTACGTCTTTTCGGCTGACGAGCGAACTGGTCGTGGCAAGCCGCAAGCGGTCGATGTCTTCATTGATTGAGGCATCTTTTTCGAT
>CAZORS010000100.1:0-19249 GCA_964582025.1 uncultured Pirellulaceae bacterium
CCGGGCTACTGATTGTGGCCGTCGTTGTTGGAGCTTACGTCGGTTGCGGACCGCGTATGGCCGTTGCCGGCAAGAAGATGCTCGATCAGATTGACGGTGTGCTTGGCAAGTTGAATGTTCAGCTGGAAAAGGTTGAGCAAGCTCATGCAAAATTGAGCACCGAAACAGAAGCCATGCATGAAAAGCGAATCACCGCTCAGTACAAGCTTGAGAAGCTTCAGGCAGAAGGTGCAAGCCTTGAAGGGAAAGTCGCAGCTTACAAGAAAGACCTCGGTCGACTCGGGGATTTGATTCGAGAAGGCGCTACCGACGGTAAAGTGACAACCAATGGCAAGGAAGTTTCTGTTGAAACACTTAAAGCATTGGCGCAGTCGACGCTGAAGAAATTGAAGGCCACTCAAACCAAGCTTGATACTCGCATCAAAACGCTCACCGATGCTTACACCAAAAGCCTTGTCGTTTTGAAGAACAACGAAGAGGTTTCGAAGACGCAGCTGAAGAAGCTTGACGATCAAATTGAGGAGATCAAAGCCAAGAAGTCCGCCCTCGACGCTATGAAAGAGGCTTCCACTATCGCAGGCAGCGAAGCTTCAATCAGTGATAAGTTTAATGACCTTACTAAGGATGTGGACAATTTGCTCACCGAAGTCGACGTCAAAATTGCTGTCGAAACAGAAAAGGTCGACGAGCGAATGGCAAACGCAGAATCGGATGTCACGCTCGACGAAATCCTTGGATCGGATTCGTCAACTGACGATACGCTTTCTGAGATCGATGCCATCCTCGGTGGCAACTAATAGACATTTGTCTTCAATTCGAGGCACGCCATTGTTTGCAGTGGCGTGCCTTCTTTTTTCATCAACTACTTTTGACAAAATGAAATCACTAAAGTCTGCAATTATCATTCTATTGTTTGCCACGATTGTTGGCGGAGCGTATTTGTATTTGGTTGGCGACTTAAAATTCGACACCCAAAACAATGACAAGCAGCCAAACAGTTCAGGTTTCCTGAAAACCGAGGAAGAGTTCCGCACCAAGTTGGCGGAGCTTCGGATCGAACAGGAAAAGATGGGCCGTCGCAAAAAAATGATGGTCGAACGCAAGGACGAAATCGTTGAGGCACTCAAAGAGGCAGGGATCACTTCAAATAGTGACATCACTGACAAAGAAATTAAGTACAAAGTTACGAACCTGAAGACGGCGGTGGCCGGCATCAAAGTGGTTGACAAAAGCATCGATCGATATCAGGAAGGCATCGACGCTATCGAAGCAATGCTTACCAAACTGGAACAAGAAAGAATCTCAGGCGAAGTCGCGATCTCTGACGAGAAAGCGGAAGAGCTGGGAAAAATGCTGATTCACTTGGACGAACAACTGACCGAAGAAGAGAGCATACTTGAAGAAGATGCTCTGAGAGAGCTTCTTGGATTGGAGCTCGGCGAATGAACCAGCTTTCCTACACAGCCTGCCTCTTGCTTGTGTTTTTCTGCGTCGCGCAAGCCAGTGCTGACGAACTGCAACCCAATATTGTCATCGTTATCACCGACGACCAAGGGCATGGTGACCTTTCATGTCACGGCAATCCGGTTTTGAAAACGCCCTGCATCGACGCGCTGGCGGCAGATTCAATTCGGCTAACTGACTTTCACGTTTCTCCAACCTGTTCGCCATCACGAGCCGCGTTCCTCACCGGGCGGTGTTCGAACCGAACTGGTGTTTGGCACACAATTATGGGGCGATCGCTACTTCGTGAAAATGAAATCACAATCGCCGAACTGCTGAGAGACTCCGGTTACGCGACGGGCATGTTTGGGAAATGGCACCTTGGCGACAACGCTCCCTTTCGTCCAGAAGACCGTGGCTTCACCGAAGTTTATCGACACGGCGGTGGTGGCGTCGGGCAAACGCCTGACTATTGGGACAACGCCTACTTTGATGGTCACTACATTCACAACGGGAAACCCGAACCGGCTGATGGATTCTGCACTGATGTCTTTTTTAAGAACGCAAGGCAGTTCATTAAGGATCAAGTCAAAGCAAAAAAACCATTCTTCGCTTGGATTTCTACCAACGCTCCGCACGGCCCGCTGCACTGTCCTAAAAAGTGGAGCGAACCTTACAAGGACCAAGGCAAGGGCATTTCCAATTTCTTAGGCATGATTGCGAACATTGATTTTAACGTCGGTGAATTGCGACAAATGATTCAGGACGAAGGTGTTGCCGACAACACGATTTTCATTTTCACGACCGACAATGGAACTGCTGGTGGAAACAAAATCTTCAACAGCAACATGCGAGGGAAGAAGGGCAGTGCGTACGATGGAGGACATCGTGTTCCCTGCTTCGTGCACTGGCCCGGAAATTTCACCGGAGGTGTCGACATCGACCCGTTGACGGCTCATGTCGACTTGCTTCCTACGTTGGTTGAAATCTGTGGTGCAAAACTGCCAGTCGACGTAAAACTGGACGGCGAAAGCATCGTTTCCCTGTTAAAGGATCCGAATAGCAATCCCGAAAAATGGAACCAACGAGTCATCGTGACCGATTCGCAGCGAGTCTTAGATCCGATTAAATGGCGGCAGAGTTCTGTGATGACTTCGCAATGGCGTTTGATCAACGGAAAAGAGCTCTACGACATTGATGCTGACCCAAGCCAGAAAAACGACCTTTCTGAGGACAAGCCAGAAGTCATCGCCATGTTGACCTCGGCTTACGATTCTTGGTGGGCCGACATCGAGCCGGGGTTTTCGAACTTCGCTCGAATTCACATTGGTTCGCCAAGTGAGCCCACGACATGCCTGACGGCTCATGACTGGCTGGGCGTTGCTCCGCCGTGGAACCAAGCCCACATTCGTAAGGGCAAGCCAGCAGTTCCCGGCTATTGGAGTGTCAAAGTTCTTCAGGAAGGCAACTACACTGTTTCACTGCGACGCTGGCCGGTTGAATCCGACATCGCAATCGACGCTGGTTTGGTGGCCGGTGACCTTGTCCCGGGAACGAAGCCTTATCGCGCTAACGCAGGTGTTGAAATTGCACCTGTGAAAGCTGAATTGACAGTTGGTACTGAAGTCCAGACTGTTGACTTTGTCGGCGGAAGCAAGGAAGTTCGTTTCGACGCGAAGCTGTTCAAAGGCGAAACGACGATTTCGGCCGCGTTTGAAACGGCCTCTGGCGAAAAAGTCGGAGCGTTTTACGTTTACGTCATAAAGAAGTAGAGCTCCGAACTCTTACGGCTTTCGATTAGCAAGTTTCTGAACCTGTATTGGCGAAAATTCAACATGGATCCTCTCCATTTCTGTATCGCGGTTGTGCCGTTGGCAGTTTACCTGTTGATGATCGGTTATTTGAATTTCGGTGGACGACCCTTCGTCACCACCGGAGCCCGAGATGCAGCCGCCTTGGGAATCGGACTCGCTGGCATCGTCGCGGCGGGCCCAATGATTCTGTTCTTTCCGGAAAGTGCCGCCAGCCATTTCGGGAATTGGGTTTGGCTAATGTTGCTGGCGTTCTACGGACTATTCGTGTCGATGTTTGTTTTGATGATGCGACCGCGGATCGTCATCTACAATGTGACCGCGGAACAGTTGCGTCCTATTTTGACCGGCATCGCCATGGAGATTGATCCCAAGAGTCGCTGGGCAGGGAACAGTTTGCTGATTCCGAGTCGCAACGTTCATTTACACATGGAGCCAACGAACTGGCTGAAGAACGTTCAACTGACTTCCGGTGGGAATCATCAAAGCTTCGATGGCTGGCGGGTGCTCGAAGGTCAGCTTTCCGAGCGACTGAAAGACTATGCATCAGGACCGAACCTGATTGCATTCCCGCTGCTAATCATGGCGTTGGGCCTTGCGGTCACCACCGCGGCTTGGATGCTATTTGACATGCAGGCCGTTGCATCGGCGTGGGAAGAGTTGCGCAGGTATTAAGAGAATTGGCACCTTGCCTACTATAACTGGTCGACCAAGGTGGCCGACCTAAGTTCTACTCGTAGCTCCACTTCATCACCCACGGATCCTCCAGTTCGGTCTGCATCTGCTTCATCTTTAGCTGATACTCCTTCAGAACACTGGCGAACTTAGGGTCATCGGCGAGGTTAATCGTTTCATCGGCGTCGCTTTTCATGTCGTACAACTCAAACTTTGGGCGATGAATGTATTGGTCAACGGACTTGGTGCCATACATCGCTTCCGGTCCTTGGATATGCTGCGCCTGCCAACTTGAGGCCACCCACAGGTCGGTTGCAAACGGATAGTCGAGTCCGCTGGCGATGTTCCAAATTAGTTTGTACTTCTGGTCGCGGACGACTCGCATCGGGTAGTACATCGTGATCTCATGGAACGTATGCGACGCGAAAATGGTTTTGTGGTGTTCCTTCGTTTCGCCAGCCAACACAGGAAGCCACGACTTCCCGTGATAGGCCTTAAATTTGTTCTGGCCGTCTCGATTGTCTTTCTGGAAGAGTCCGCGTTCTTTCCAGTATTTATCGGGATCAATCCATTTCTTGGGACCATTCGTTTTCGCGTCCAAGCCACCGGCGAAGTCGAGTAGTGAAGGTGTGATGTCGATGTGGCTAATCATGGCGTCGGACTCGAAGCCGCGATTTTCATCGTAAGGATTGCGAACGACGAAAGGCACTTTCAATCCCGGTTCGTATACGGTTGTCTTGCCGCCAGCGAACGCCATACCATGATCAGAAGTGAAAACGATTAGCGTTTTGTCATAAACACCCGCCTCTTTAAGGATGGAGATCAATCGTCCGAGACCATAATCGATCCGTGAGCAAGATTGATAGTACTGTGCAATCTCTTCGCGGGACTCAGGCGAATCCGGCAGAAATTTCGGAATCGGAACTTCAGTTGGATCGTAGAATACTTCTTCAACCCCTTTGTGCGATTGTTTTTCCTTTAGGTTGCCAAACAGGTTCGGTTTCAAATCCAACTTCGATGTCTTGTCGATGCCGCCGCCACGATGTGGATCCGATGTCCCGAAATACAAAAAGAACGGGCGTTTGTCGCTGCGATCGGATAAGAAATCCCGGCAAAGTTCTGCCATTTGGACCGGGTTACGACTTCTCGCTTGCTGGAAAGTTGTTTCAAAATGGAATACGGCTTCCGGCCCAACGTGATACTTTCCAATGTGAGCGGTCCGATAGCCTTCGTTGGCCAGTACTTGAGGAAGTGCCAACGAAACGACATTGTGATACGAGCTGAATTTGTGGAAGTGATGTTGGTGTCCGTATTGGCCATTTTTGTGATTGTGCAAACCGGACATCACGACTGACCGACTTGCACTGCAGCTGGCGGTGGTGGCAAACGCGTTGCGAAAGGTCACTCCGTCTATTGCGATCGCGTCAACATTTGGTGTGACGGCAATAGGGTCTCCATAGCAACCGAGTGTCGGACTTTCGTCATCGGTGATGAAAAAAACAATGTTGCGTTCTGGTGCCTCGTCTGAAGCATGACCATCGTTGACGAACGCGAAGCTTGCAACGAAGGAGATGCCAATTGAAAAAATATTTTTGGCCGTTGTTTTTTTGAATCGTTTCATGGGACAGGCAATCTGTTGCTATGACAAATATTCTCTGATTAGTATAACGACTGTGTTGTCCCGTGCTGCTATGGTCATTCGGTGAAGTCATTTTTTAAATCTCTGTTTTCCAAACGTCTGGTGCAGCACCCGGATTCATTCGCGCTTTCGCGGGCAGCGCTTTGGAATTCGATTGCCGAGTCGATTCGAATCCAACAGTCTGCGGGTAAGTCCGTTTGGCTGGTTGCACACTTTCTGGATACGTTTTCTGACTGCCAAACGATGCTCGAGCAGCATGGCATCGACTACTTTATCGAAACTGAGCCAGTAGGACCGCAATGGTTTGTCAATCATGGCAACGACCCCGGAAAGCTGGTGCACTTGTTGCTCGCCGATTTGGCCAAACCATTTTTTTCGGCCACCGAACAGGAAGTCGAAATCGTTGCTCCGTATCGAATAGCGATGATGGTGGCAGAGCGACATCCCTACGGCCCGAAGGACGAGCGGCTAATTGAATTTGCGCTCTCGCTACCGGCGAAAGTCGAAGTCGGCTACTACTTGGCGATGGAAGACGAATTGGTGAATCGATTGATCCCAGATCATCTGATCGAGCTGTTGAAAACGATGGGTTTGCAAGAGCAGGATCTAATCAGTAGTGCGATGGTGACCAAGCGTTTACGTCGATTCCTACGCAAAGGAGCGAAATCAACGGACATCGCTGGCGACGCGGAATCGGCCGAGCAATGGTTTGATTTGCAGGAACAGTCGGAGCCTCAGGAACGTGAGTAGCTGATTTTACTTGTAACGAAAATTGTTCGGAACATATAGCTGGTTGCGGCGGTTCCATGCTTACGCTTTTCAGCCAACCACTCGGGAGCAAAAAATGTCATTGCCAACGAAGAGTCTGTGTTTACTCGTTTGTCTCTGTATTTCTTCAGTCTTGGCGCAAAACGCCTACGGCCAAGAAGATAGTGTCTCTGCGATTGAGGCTGGATTCCGTAAATACGCGATAGGTTTATTCAAGAAATACGATGTTGACGAAAGTGAATCGCTCGACGCCGAAGAAATTTCGAAAATGCGTAGGAAGCCACCCATCGATACCGCTGACTTAAATGAGGATGGGCTGCTTTCGGTTAATGAGCTTGCAAAATATTACTTGGCCAAGAACAACCCAAAGCAAGCACGCAAAAAGGTTGCGGCTCATAAGGCGAAAGCCAAAGCGAAAAATTCCCGCAGCGTCGCCATCAATGTTTGGGTTGTTAAGCGTTCGGGCCGGATGGACGTTCAAAAACTAAAGGGTCTGTCAAAAGAGGATTTGGAGTTGCTGTTTTCCAAAGTCGGAGAAGATTCTTCGATGCAAATTGAAGAATATCACATCGAAACGTTGTTGGATCGTTCATTCAAAATAGTCAGAGGGATACAGGTTCCGGTGATTGACGGAATGTCTCGTTCTCGCAATGGTCAGGCGATAAATAGTATTTCGAAGTACGATGTCGGAACAAAGCTAACCGCAATGGCGACTCAGAACGGCAAGAGTGTTTTGATTGATTTTGCTGTCACTACGTCTTCTGTTGAAGATTCAGAAGTTTCAATTGGAAAACGCGAAGACAAAGATATTCTTGCTCAAACAATTCAAACTTTTGAGGTCGAAGCCGCTATTGAATGCGAGTCTGGCAAAGCAGCTGTGATCCAATCAAAAGAGAAAAACGGATCGTGGGCGTTGATCTTCTATGTTGACGTATCGAGTGCGGACTGAAGCGAAGGACGAATAGCTGGAAACTGTTTAGCGAAGTCGAATGAGTTAGCGGAAGTCGTCAAGACTTCCGACACTTCACCTTCGGCCTGGAACTCTTGACGAGTTCCGGTACGCTCGTCGAACGGTATTGACGTTGAACGAACTTGCGTCAAACCGCTCTATTTCTTTTTTTCAGTCGAATCGCGACGGCTCAGACCAGCTCGATCCAGCAGCGACTCTTTGAAGAAATCGTCGACTTGCTCATCCTGTGGCGGAGTCCCGTAGGCGCCCATGCTCATTGGATCGTAAACAAGTTCGAATTCGTGCTTGGCGATCGTGACTTTGCAATCGGGATCCAAACGCTTTCTTACGCCTTGAGCAAGCCGTTTTCCGTCGATCTTGACGCCGTTTCTGCTACGCAAATCTCGAATGAACCAGTATCCTTCGTCGACTTCTAGCAAGCAGTGATGTCCAGAGACATTGCCGAAACTGAGAATAATGTCACATCCCTCGCGACGTCCAACTCGAAGTCGCTTTTTCATCAAGGGAATAGGATCGCCGCCGCCAATTGGTACGAGTTCGCCAAACATGATTTGCACATTGGTGTAAGAAAGTTATTAGGAAGGGCTATCAGGAGCACGACTTCGCCGTAGAATCGCCAAGTCAGGGGATAACACCCAGCGATTTCAATCCATTAAGCCAACTCAGTCTAGGCCGTGACTCAAGAAACGTCAAATAATTCGACCGCCATTCCATCCAACTGGCCACACGATCGCAGTCAATTTGACTGGCGTGCGGAAGGACTGCATTACTTTAGTTACAGCTTTTATCTGAAACAGGTCTTTGGTTTTCGGGTTCAAAGAGTCAGCGTTGATGCAGGGTTTACTTGTCCCAATGTTGACGGCACTGTCGCCATTGGCGGGTGTACCTTCTGTGATAACCGCAGCTTCAGCCCCAGCCGCCGGTTGCCAAAACAAGACATTCTGAGCCAGATAGATGACGGCATTTCACGGATCAAGCGACGCTACAAATGTAAGCACTTCATGGCTTATTTTCAGCCGGCAACCAATACTTACGCGCCGGTTGAGGTACTTCGCCCGCTTTTTGAAAAAGCGATCTCGCATCCAGAGGTGATCGCACTGTCAATTGGAACGCGTCAAGACTGCGTGCCGAACGATGTGTTGGACCTGCTTGAAGAGCTTGGCAAAAAAGTCCCGCTGACGGTTGAGTATGGATTGCAGACGATCCACAATAAGTCTCTCGAATGGATGAACCGAGGTGACACGCACGAGTCGTTCCTTGACGCAATGGAACGCAGCGTCGATCGAGGTTTCGAAATCTGCGGGCACATTATGCTCGGCCTTCCGGGTGAGAGTCACGAAGACATGCTGGCCACCGCAAGAGAAGTCGCAGACTCAGGCTTGGATGCGGTCAAGATTCACAATCTTTATGCTGTAGAGAACACGCCGTTGGCTGCTCAAGTTAGAAGCGGCGAAGTCAAATTAATGGAGTTGGACGAATACATTTCGACGCTTGTCGATTTTTTGGAACTGATCCCGCCAACGATGGTTGTAGAACGGATTAGTGGTGATGCCCCAGGAAGTTTTTTCATCGGTCCTCAGTGGTGTCTCGATAAGCCAGCTGTCATTCGGGCGTTGAACGCTGAGTTCAAAAGGCGAGATTCGTGGCAGGGGCAGAAGTACTCTGCACCGTCATCTGAATAATGAAAACCGATTCTCGAGTGCTTTGTCTTTGTGGGCACTTTGTGAATTTTTGGTGCCTGAGGGAAAGTGTTTGCTTTTCCTTCACGACGGTTGTTCCTCGCCAATGTTCGCGGCTTCTTCTGAGCCAGCGAGTTTCTTGCGATGCAAACGCAGAGACTCCGGAAAACCATGATTTGGGGAATACCCGACGACAGTTTTGTGACGACTGTTGCTTTTCAAAATAGCGCTTTGTTCGCGCGGTCAAACTGATCCTATTGGTAAAAGTTTACAAAGATTGTGGGCGTTGCCTTTTCTGCGGCTGATACTTCCGCGGCTAATCTTGACGACGAAGCTGTCTTCAAGGTTCGGTGCCACTGAAGCAAATACAACGTCTGGCAGTTTAAGGAAACTACCGTGGATGACATGAAGGAAATTATCGATGAGTTTCTCGTCGAATGCTATGAAAGTCTCGATCAACTCGACAGTGACTTTGTGATCCTCGAGGAAAATCCGCAAGATCCCGACCGGCTCGCGAGCATCTTTCGGACGGTCCACACAATTAAAGGCGCGTCTGGATTTCTTGCGTTTCCAAAACTCGAGAAAGTGGCTCACGTTGGAGAGAACCTTTTGGTTCCGTTGCGTGATGGAAAACTGCGGCTCAATGGCGAAATGGCCAGCTCGCTACTCGGGATGGTAGATGCGATTCGTTCGATCGTCACCAACATCGAAGAACTGGGCAATGAAGGTTCTGACTCATACGACCCTTTGCTTGTCGAACTGGAAAGACTTCTTAATGAGGACGCGGCACAGTCAGTTGAATCATCAACCGATGAATCAGATTCGGTAATCGCCGAGAGCTCCACAGAAGAAGATTCTGACAAAACGGAAGAAGTTGAATCAGCAGAGAATGCTGATTCAAAGGAAGAGGCCTCAGTAGAGGCCGAAAACACACAGTCACAGGAAGAGCCAGAAACAACGGATGCTGAAACTGAAGCCGCCGTTGCGGATGCTCCGGTTCCCGAAGTTGCGTCAGAAGAGAAAGCTGCCCCAGCCAATGCCGAGGCAGGCAATTCAAGCAAGTCTGGAAAGTCGATCTCGGATTCTACCATTCGAATTGACGTTAGCTTGCTGGACAAACTCATGAACCTAGTCGGCGAATTGGTGCTGTCTCGGAATCAGGTTTTGCAGTACGGAGAGATATCGAATGAGCCCGGTTTTCTGGCAGCGTCTCAGCGGCTAAATCATATTACGTCGGAGCTTCAAGAAGGGGTCATGAAGACTCGAATGCAACCCATTCGAATCGCGTGGAATAAGCTTCCTCGTGTTGTCCGTGACCTGTCGTCTTCTTGTGGCAAATCTGTCGAAGTTGTAATGGAGGGTGCCGACACAGAATTGGATAAAACCATTCTGGAAGCGATCAAGGCCCCACTGACTCACATTGTCAGAAATTCTGTCGATCACGGAATCGAGTCTGCGGAGGCTCGAAAGGAAAACGGAAAATCTCCTGTTGGAACTTTGAAGCTGCGAGCGTTTCATGAAGGCGGTCAAGTCAACATCGAAATCAGTGACGACGGTGGCGGAATCGATCCAAATCGAATTCGCGACAAGGCCGTATCGAAAGGCCTGCTTACAGATTCGCAGGCTGGCAAACTGGATGATCGAGAGTTGGTGAACCTGATCTTGCTGCCCGGTTTTTCAACAGCTGAAAAGGTAACTAATGTCTCTGGCCGAGGCGTTGGAATGGACGTCGTTAAAACCAATATCGAAGGAATTGGTGGGTCGCTTGACATTCAAAGTGAAGTCGGTTTCGGCACAACGCTGCGAATTAAAATTCCTCTCACGCTGGCGATTGTCCCCGCATTGATTGTTACATCAGGTGACAACCAATTCGCCATCCCACAAGTCAACTTGTTGGAGCTGGTTAGGCTTTCTGGCGATCGCATCAAAGAGATTGAATTCATACACGACGTTCCCGTCTACCGCCTGCGTGGAAAACTATTGCCGCTGGTGTACCTCGACGAGCAGCTCGAGTTGCGTCCAGCTCGCGAGCGCGACAAATTCGATGAGACAGCAAGCATTGTTGTTTTGCAAGCCGAGGGCAAGAGTTTTGGCCTGGTCGTCGAATCGGTTATCGACACCCAAGAAATCGTCGTTAAGCCGCTGGGCCAGCACCTTAAATCAATCCCAACCTATGCGGGAGCAACCATCATGGGCGACGGGCAGGTTGCATTGATTCTAGACGCCGTTGGATTGGCGCAAAAAGGTGAATTCCTAAACAAGTGCCGCGAACCTGTTATCGCGAATTCGAACCAGCATGATGAAAGTCTAGACACAATTTCGCAGTCGTTGCTGATTGTTGAATCGCACGAAAACTTACGATCCGCGATCCGTCTATCAACCGTGGCTCGACTTGAAGAGTGCGAATCGACTGACATCGAAGAATCGCAACAAGGAAAAGTAATGCAGTACCGAGGCGACATCATGCCTCTCATTCCCCTTGATATGGGTTATGGCTCCGATGCCTCCGGCCAAACGAACATTGTCGTTTACACGAAAAATGGACGCAACGTCGGAATTGTCGTAGGGAAGATCGTCGACATCGTGACAACGACTGAGTCTCGAATCCACGATGAAAATCGCCTTATTATTCAAGATCGCATCACTGAAGTTATCGACCTTGAACAACTTGTCCGGCAACATCACCCCGAATTGTTCAATGCCGAAAACGTAGAGGAGACGCAATATGTCTGATCAAATCAAAAACGAAGCTGCCAAAAGTAAGGACGCTTCAGAAGGAAAAAGTTCCTATTGCACGTTTAGAGTCAATGACCTGTTGTTTGGAATCGAAGTCAGCAACGTCCAAGAAGTGATCCGCCACCAGCCAACAACATGCGTTCCGCTGTCTTCGAACCTTATCGGCGGATTAATGAACCTGCGTGGACAAATCGTAACGGCATTGGATTTACGCAATCGTTTTGGATTCCCGCCATCGGACGGCGAATCAAATCACATGAATGTCGTGGTTCGATCAAGTGACGGACCGATCAGTCTGCTCGTTGACAGTATCGGAGATGTGGCAGAAGTCGACGACTTTGACTTCGAATCGTCTCCGGAAACATTGAGCGACGAAATCGACGAATTGCTTGACGGCGTGGTCAAGCTTGACAACGAACTGCTACTAATCATCAACACTGAAAACGTAATTCAAATTCCCGAAACGGACTCTGTGTGAAATCGGAACTATCAAATTTGACCCCCAACTAAAGAACTAAAGGAAACTCCCGTGTCACTTAAAAACATTTCAATGAACATGAAGCTGTATGGCCTTGTAGCGGCGTGCCTTGTCACGTTTGTTGGCTACGCGATTTGGTCGTACTCGACTCTTGCAACTGCCAAGGTTCAAGGTCCGTATTACAACCGGATTGTTCAAGGCAAAGACTTGATTGCCGACATTTTGCCTCCGCCAAACTACATCATCGAAACCTACTTGATGACGTTGCACATGGCCAATGAGGTTGAAGAAGGTGTTGGTTCCGATGAACTACGAGGATACATTTCACGATGCGGTCAGCTGGAAGCAGAGTTTGATGACCGACATAGCTATTGGGTTGAGGATTTGCCCGAAGGTAAAATGAAGCAACTCAAGGTCGTTGACTGCTATGAACCTGCGAAACGGTTCTATACAGTACTCAACAATTCGTTCATTCCAGCCTGCGTTGAAGGCGACACAGAAAAAGCAAACGAGCTTGCCCGTGGTGAACTGCGAGCATTGTACGAAACTCATCGTGCTGCGATCGACAAAGTAGTTGCGATGGCGGTTGTCGACAATCAACAAGCCGAAGCAGAAGTTGGCAGTTTGGTTGCCAGCCGGACGGGTTGGTCGATTGGGGTCATGGTTTCCACGATCTCGCTTCTTTCGCTAATGGGTTGGTATATCGTCCGCGCAACAGTGCGACCTCTGCGTGAAGCTGCCCTGCGACTTCAGGATCTTTCAACGAAAGACCTGACGAATGTTGGACAGCAATTGAAGCAAAATGCGGAAAACACATCTGATCAAGCAACGATGGCTAGTGGTGCTGCAGAGCAGGTCAGTGCAAACGCACAATCTCTCTCGACAGCGGTTGAGCAATTCGAATCGAGCATTAAAGAAATCGCTGGTAACGCAACGACGGCGGCATCGGTCGCGCAAAATGCGGTTGAGGCAACTGGAAAAACCAACGAAACGATTTCTCGGTTGGGACAAAGCAGTGGCGAAATTAGTAACGTGATCAAAGTGATTAACTCGATCGCCGAACAAACCAATCTGCTGGCCCTGAACGCGACGATTGAAGCCGCTCGAGCTGGAGAAGCTGGTAAAGGATTTGCTGTTGTGGCAAACGAGGTTAAAGAACTGGCTAAAGAAACCAGTAAAGCAACAGAGGACATTATTGGCCGAGTTGAGAAGATCCAGAGTGATACCGAAGAGGCTGTCGACGCTATCGGAACAGTAAGCGGAATTATTGCGCAGATCAGCGAGAGCCAAGACACGATCGCTGGAGCGGTTGAAAGACAAACCGCGATGACCTCCGAAATTTCTCGCAATATCTCTGAAGTCGCGATCGGCAGTGGTGAGATTGCACAGAACATTTCGATGGTTGCTGACGCGGCGAAAAGCACAGCGTCTGGATCTGAAGAAACGCTCACGACCGCATCTGATATTGAAGCGATGGCCGGCGAATTGATGCAGCTTGTTGGACAAACGGGTGCGGCCACCGGGAGAGCAAACGCTGCTAGTGATTCTGAAAGCGACTCGTCACGTGGCAAGTATCAACTGGATGAAGCAATCAACTAACAGGCGAATACTGAAAATGATTTCAATTGCAAATAGCCCTGATTATAGAACTGAAGGAAACCTCCTATGAATACCCTGGTGATTGACGATTCGAAGGCGATGCGGCGAATTGTTCGCAAAGCCGTCTCTGGATTTGGCTTCGAAGCATCTGAAGCGTGCGATGGTCAGGAAGGACTAGATGAGCTCGAAGCGAATCCAGAAAAGTATGGTTTAGTTCTAGTCGACTGGAACATGCCCAACATGAATGGACTGGAATTCGTGATTGCCGTCCGAGCCCAAAGCCGTTTTGACAGTTTGAAAATCGTGATGGTGACATCCGAAACAGACCCGGAAAAAATGGTCAAGGCAATTATTGCTGGAGTAGACGAGTTCTTAATGAAGCCTTTCACGCAACCAGTGATGGCTGAGAAACTCCAACTCATCGGCGTTGATATTTCGGCGAAGGTTTGAAAATGACTCGGTACAGATTGGGAATGTCATCGCCACATAACACAACAGCGAGCGACGTATCCGATCGACGAGACCTCAAACCCACGTCAACTTATGAAAGGACGACATGATGCAAGCTACAGAAGATTCCAGTACGGATTCTCCAATGCCTCCAATGGAGCTTATGAAATCATTGCAGGAAAAAATGGGAGAAATTTCGATGCTACCGTCAGTGGCAAGCGAAGCCATTGCTTTGACCAATGATCCAGAATGTACAGCGGTACAGTTCGGCGAAGTGGTCAGGCGTGACGTTTCGTTAGCAACGGAAATGTTGACGTTGGCAAACAGTTCAATGTTTTCAAATGGCAAACAAGTTTCGAAGCTTGAGCAAGTGATTGTGAGATTGGGTTTCCAACAGTGTCGCAATTGGATTATCTCAAGCAGTGCGGCAAGCTTGATGAAAAAGATGGCGTTGGAAGAACAGTGGATTCGAGAAGTACTTTGGAAGCATAGTGTCGCAACTGCGGCGACGTGCTCACTGTTGAACCGAACTTTTAAACTCGGATTTGACGGTGAAGAATTTACGGCTGGTTTGTTGCATGACTTTGGAAGGTTGTTGCTTTTCGTGGCTTCTGAAGATTCATTCCCGAAAGCAGATCCACTTGACTTCAGCAATGAAGACGGAGTGCTAGAAAAGGAACGATCGGTTCTCGGCACCGACCACTGTTGTTTCGGTGCGTGGTTTGCCAAGAATTCAGGTTTGCCACTGTGTTTGATCGAAGCGATTCGATGGCACCACGAAGACAATCCAGCATGCGAAAACAGTAGGCTGGTTACTTTGGTCGCAGCGGCGGATCACGTTGCGAACTACATCCAATCTGAAAAGAGCATTCAAGGCTACTCTCCAGAATCCAATCCTAAATTAGTGACACTTTGTGAGTCCATAAATTCAAACTTGAGCGAGCAATTCTCCGTCGTGGAGACAACGCTAATGGAAGAGATCAGCGCGAGCCTGTCCTAGCATCGCAAATCACCTTGAACAAACTATGCGCGGTACAAAAAAATGAACCAATCACCAATCAAAATACTGCTCTGCGACGACTCATCGACGATGCGTCGCCTAGTCAAAAAAGCGGTGGAATCCCATCCCGAAATACGCGTCGTCGCACAAGCTAATCATGGCCGCGAAGCAATAGATCTTCTTGATCAAGCCAAGCCGGACCTGCTGGTTATTGATGTCGAAATGCCAGTACTTGACGGCATTGACACGGTGCGCGCAATTCGAAAATTCAATAAGACGTTACCGATCGTCATGTTCAGCTCGCTGACTAGCAATGGGGCTGAAGCAACACTTGATGCTTTGGCGGCTGGGGCGAATGACTTCGCCGCAAAACCAACCGTCAAAGGCCATGTTCAGGAAGCCTTGAAGGCGGTTGAAGATAGCTTGGTGGGCAAGATCATTGCTGTTGCTGGGGCGTCGAAATCAACGCAAACCCAAAAGATGAAGATTCCTTCATCAGTAAAACGAGACGTGAAACGGAAAATCGATCTCGTTGCGATTGGAGTATCAACTGGCGGGCCAGAAGCCTTGGTTAAGGTTCTTCGTAACGTCCCTAACTCATTTTCGATTCCAATCGTAATTGCTCAGCATATGCCACCAGTTTTCACGTCGATTCTGGCTGAACGATTGCGAGCACAAACTGGGCACGAAGTTCATGAGGCGAAAGATGGTGACACCTTGAGCCCGTCAAAGATCCTGATCGCACCCGGTGACTACCACATGATCGTAAAACGATCTGGTGGCATGCTGACTGCACGGCTCAATCAAAGTGAACCAGAGAACTCTTGTCGACCTGCCGTCGATCCATTGTTTCGATCAGTCGCCAGTTGCTGTGGCGACCGTTCACTGGCCGTTGTGTTGACTGGAATGGGAAAGGACGGGACCAACGGCGCGAAAGAGCTTAAGGCAGCCGGCGGATCCATTGTCGTCCAAGACGAAAAATCTAGCGTGGTTTGGGGAATGCCAAGCGAAGTCATTCGTGCAGGATGTGCCGACGATGTAATGCCTCCAGAAGAAATTGGAAAGATGATCTCTTCTTTTACAAATTCAAACACATTCAAGACCCCCACACCAATCTCGGCCAGGAGCTAAACAGATGCCACTTTCAACAAGCGATATCGACTATCTTCGTGACCTCGTTGCCGAACAATCCGGCAACGTCGTAAGCCACCGACAGGCGTACCTGCTGGAAAACAGGCTGTCGGCAATTGCCAGCAAAGAAGGGATGAGTGATGCGTCTCAGTTGGTTAGCGAGGTAAAGCGAACTAGAGATCGACAACTTCAAACAAAGATTGCGGAAGCAATAACGGTAAATGAAACCAGTTTTTTCCGCGACATCCATCCGTTTAACGCATTGAAACAACAAATCATTCCTGACCTCATCAAAGCCAGATCGGCTACGCGAAGTCTGAATGTTTGGTGTGCAGCTTGCTCTAGCGGGCAGGAACCATACTCCATAGCGATGACGTTGCTCGACGAATTCCAAGAGTTAAAGAATTGGAAAGTTCGAGTGCTCGCAACCGATATCTCCGAGGAGATGCTGGCGAAGGGACGTGCGGGAGAGTTTTCACAATTGGAGGTCAATCGTGGACTTCCAGCAAGAAAATTGATACAGCACTTTGATCGTACTGGAACTTCTTGGACTGCGAAAAAAGAATTGAGATCATTGATTGAATTCCGTCGCATGAACCTGTCAGAAATTTTGCCAAGCATTGGCGAGTTTGACATCATCTTTATACGCAACGTGTTGATCTACTTCGATCAGCCAACCAAGGAAAAGATCTTACACCGTGCAAGCAAATTGCTTAAGCGTGACGGATACCTTTTTCTTGGCTCATCAGAAACAACTATTGGGATCACTATACCTTTTGAAAGGAACCAGATCGATGACACAATCTGTTACAGGTTTGAGCAATAACGCTCAAAGTTCGTCCGTCGTCAACAGTACTCAACTCACTGAAATCAGTAGCGATCTACTTGATTCCATGTTGGGTATTGAAGTCAACTCGTTTGAAACTAGCGGCCAATCGATTGAATTCGACGAAGCTTCGGCTTGGCGCGCGAGGATTGCAATTGCAGGATCGTGGAACGCGGTGGTGGAAACCATCGTCACCGGCGAACTCGCATCCAGAATAACTTGCGCCATGTTTGACATGACGCCGGATGAACTGACGGAAGAGGACTGCTCCGACGCCATCGGAGAAGTCGTAAATATCATCGGGGGCAACATTAAGGGTGTCGTCGGAGGGGAATGCGATCTTCATCTTCCATGTGTTGGGAAATACTCAGCTCAAGACGACGAAGCCCAAAATCTCCAAATTGCAGCACATTGTGGAGACGGCTCTCTGATCCTTTCGGTCGCAGAATAGCGATTTACGAAACTCCTTCCCGACCTACCAACTCAAAGAAATAGAATAGATACCATGAAAGTTTTAATTGTTGATGACAGCAAGGCAATGAGAATGATTGTCTCTCGTACGCTGAAAAAGACAGGCCTCGACATCGACTCAGTTGTTGAAGCCGAAAACGGTGTTGAAGCCTTGGAAAAAATCGCCTCGGAATCACCCGACCTCGTTCTTTCAGACTGGAACATGCCCGAGATGCTGGGCATCGAGTTGCTGGAGAAAGTTCGCGAGTCTGGAAACACCGTGCGATTTGGATTTATTACTTCCGAAAGCAGTGCCGAAACCAGAACGCTTGCCCAAGAAAAGGGAGCAGCGTTTCTCTTAACGAAGCCATTTACCGCCGAGAGCATGGAAAACATCCTCGAGCCCCTGTTTGCGTAACAGCAACACCTAATTTCATACCGATTCATTTAATACAGAAGCCTAACTATGACACAAGTAACCCATCTACCTGGCCTTGAAGAGACAGCTGAATTCTTTGGCGAATTGCTCGGGATCGAACTCGCGGCAACTGAGTGCACCGATTTTGATGCATCGAACGTCGTCGTGTTTGCCGAATTCACTGACAATGATCAGGCCACTCAACATTTCATTTGTTGCGATCTTCCGGCAGCAGCGTTTCTCGGCGCTGCACTGACTAGTTTTCCTCCGAGCCATGTCACAGAAGCTGTATCCGAAGGCGAGTTGCCGGAGAATTTGCTCGATAATGTGAAAGAGATTTTGAACATCTCGGTAAATCTATTTCCGCAAAGCCAACAGCATCGGATCGTGATTGACAACGTTGTGACAGAAGCCGCGTCGGAAGCATATGTTGCTCGGGAAAGTATTCCTGAAATCAAAATTCAGCTGACCTCCGACAAGTACGGTACTGGCGTCATGATCATTGGTGCAACGTAGACTCAAGTCCTGAAGTCTTCCACGTTTCCACCTGATAACGACCAACAGCGGTGCCTAACGGCGCCGTTTTTGGGTGCGTGTCGCGCAATTGTACGTCTCTGCCCTAGCATGTTTTGACCAATAACCCTCATTGAACGGTATTGCTTTAGGCCGTTGCGGATGAAAATTGATTCGAATTCGTGCTCAAAACCTTGAACCAGCTCTCAAGCTTCGGGTTCGGCGAAGCGATAGCAGAATTCACGACATTTATCGCCTCGGAGCAACACTGTCCGTCAACTGATTTGCGCAAGTTCGGCAACGAGCATTTTCTAGGTTGAAATCGCATCAAAATATCTTTCTTCTGTTCTGTCGCTTCGCTTATTTTGGCTCACCGGGCACTAGTTCTCGAGTTTGTGAACTATTTGTTGGCAAAACGCGTCTATCGAAAAGAGCCTTCAAGAACCACAAGCTGTCGTTCCGAAGATTACCTCAGCATCGGTTGTGCGGCAAAGTTACGGCCGTAGAGTCTCACTGGCCTGTCGAGAGCGCCCAAGCACTTGACGGTGCCCAAATTAACACTACCGTATGCATAATACGGCGTCGTGGCCAAGTGGCTAAGGCAGTGGATTGCAAATCCACCATCGTGGGTTCGAATCCCACCGACGCCTCTAAACCCGGATC
>CAZORS010000101.1:0-19233 GCA_964582025.1 uncultured Pirellulaceae bacterium
GCTTACACGGACCTGCGTTTCTTGCTTCGCATTTTTGAAACTAACTAGTTCCAAGCACTGGAACAACTCAGCCCATGCACTCGAGCTTGTTTTCGATGTGACCGATGGCGTCTTCGGTTGTCGGATAGACAAGAAGAAGTCGACCGAGTTTTGTGATTTCGAGAACTTCCGCCAAGTTGGAATTCAAGTGAGTCAGGTAGACTCGCCCACCCTTTTTTGCAGCACGCTTTCGAGCACTAAGCAGTGCCGCGAGGCCGCTACTGCTGACGAATCCAAGTCGATTGCATTCGATGATGATGTTCATGTAGCCCGACTCAATGTAGTCGCCAATACAATCAAAAAAGTACTTCCGATCGGTTTCCGACAAATTGCCCTCAACGCTAACAATGATCGTCGAGTTGGACATTGGTTTGGAGACGAAGTCAATCATGTTGTTTTCCTGTTTGGCTTTGCACGTTTTCTGACGTCACGCTATCTAGACGCGATGTGCAGCCAGCTTCTTACGAAGAACTTTTCCCTTTCTAGCCCAGTTTTCTTGGGGCTTTCAGCTTAAAATCCCATACGGTTCACCCCGTTGGCCAATTGTCCCCGATCGGTGATCATTGCCGTCATGACTGAATTTCAAAGTCCCAGCCGCCCAAAGGAAACCAAAGCGGCGTTTCGAAACACCTGTGCCTGCGGCATGGCATTGGTCGGCGTTTTCCTGCTGATCTATCTGTTGAGCCCGCCTTTCGAATACGGATCAGAACTGCATCGCCGCACGCTTGAGGTGACGGGACTATTGTTGCTCGCGGGAGTCATTGCTTTTGTTGGATTAACCAACGCGTTGAAGGTGCCAAAGCATCAATGCAGAGCAATGTTGTTGATGATCGTCTGCTTCGCTCTAAGCACTCGATTGATCGCGGTGTTCACCTGTCCAATCCTAGAGATCGATTACTACCGCTATCTCTGGGACGGAAAAGTATCTGCTGCAGGGATGTCGCCCTTTCTTCACTCGCCCGATCAAGTTCTCAATGCAAACCCGACAGAAGACGGCATGCTGGGCCAGCTACAAACGTTGTCACTTGAATCCGAAAGCAACCACACCATCCTTTCAAGGATCCACTACGAGACTCACACGACGATCTATCCTTCGACCAGCCAATACGTTTTTGCCTCGGTCATGAAGTGGTTACCACATTCGGCCAGTGTTGAAGCTCACATCGTCGCTATGAAGTTGGCTTTGGTTTTGTTTGACCTCGGCACCTTGATCTTGGTTTATTTTTTATTGAAGCAACTCGACCTGAGCATCGGATGGCTGTTGGTCTACGCTTGGAATCCGTTGGGGGTCGGCGCGAAGCTTTTTCCCGTCGTCATGTTTCCTGCGTTGGCAGTCTTTCTCTGGCGACAAAACTGGAAACGGGCCAGTCTGTTTTCGCTAACCTTCGCTGCCGTCTCGGCTCTCACTTTAACTCCGATGTTCGCGCCGATTGTCCTTGCTGATGCATCTGAAAACTCTTCGCCAACAACAATTAGCGTCTCAGCAGAACAACCATCGCCCGAGGTAGTTGACGCAAAATTCGGAGCGGTCGGCTTTTTCTCTCAGTGGAGAATGAACGACACGGTGTTTTCTGTTGCGTATCTGAATCTGAAAAACTCCGATCGCGAAATTCAAACGACACCATGGTACGTCTTCACGGAAGCGGAATTTCGAAAGCGGTTTGAGAACTGGTTTCGGACCAACACATCCATCGGAAACAACGCTGCGTTCTTCATTGCCAGAGTATTGACCTTGAGTCTGTTTCTTGGATTTTACTGTTGGCAGCTTGCCGGAATCTACCACGGCAGAATCGATTCAGAAAATATTTGTGGATCAGAGTGTCGCTTGCTGTTGCAGCGCATGGCGTTGGTTCTAATTGTGTTTCTGTTTTTGCAACCCACCGTAAACCCTTGGTATTTCGTTTGGGCGATGCCGTTGTTGTGCTTTTCTTCCAATCGTGGGTGGCTGATTGTTTCTGGCCTTATGTTGACCTATTACTCCCGGTTTTGGTTTCAAATGCTTGCCGGGCAATGGACGATCGCCGGCCGATCCTACGAAGGAGTGGGGATCTACGATCACGTTGTTGTTTGGCTTGTGGCAATTCTCGCATTAGGAATCCTGGTGTTCTTCAGGTATTCAAAATTTGGGAAATGCGAGAATGACGGTCGCAGGCACGTGGAAGGCGCCGTAAAAATTGTGTAGTTTGGTTCAATTAGATTGACGAGTCATCAAGATTCGCTTGAACCCATTTCTGTTAAAACGATAGAGGTATTTCCGTGAAGAATTTTCTTCGACTAAGCGCCGTATGTTTGTTTGCCCTTTCCTGCGTTGCGACTCCCGGCTGTGGCGAAGCTGAAAAAGCAGCTCCGGCCGACAGTTCTGCTTCTGCTGATGGCAGCGGCGACAAAGAGGCAGGCTCTGATGCCAAGGCAGACGGATCAGAGACCAAGTAACAGTTCAAGTGCACTGATTTGTTTGCTTCGCTTCGGTCAGAATCCCGAAACGCGGTAAGCAGGTTTGGTGAAAATCGAGATGCCTGAGCACATTGATTGCCATGGCGGAATTCCCGAAGATCAATTCTTCTCTGTGGTCATCGGTTCGTCCGTTTTCGACCATTCGGCCATCGAGCTGTCATAAAGTCGAACGTTTTCGTACCCGAGAATCTCAGTCAGGACAAACCACGGCGGCGCCGCGTGAAGTCCCTCGTTGCAATACGTGATGACACACCGATCATCCAATACGCCGGCTTCCTGATAAAGTTTCGTAAGTTCTTCTGCCGACTTGAACAGTCCGTCGTCATTGAAATTGTTTTTCCAAAAGACATTCACCGCGCCCGGGATGTGGCCCTTTCGTGAATGTTCTTTGTTGGTGTGAAAGACCTTCCCGGCGACCTCTCCCGAAAACTGTTTTTCAGGCCGACCATCAATCAAGCACGCACTGGATTTTTTGAGGTGCTCTTTAACCAATGCCATTTCCGCAAGAATCTGACTCTGGATGTCGCCAACCTCATACTCCGACCGTGAGTACTCAACTTTGTCTTTGGACAGCTGGTACCCGGTTTCCCAAGCCTGAATTCCACCATTGAGCACCTGAACTTTTTCGTGCCCGAAGTATTTCAATGTCCAATACAACCGCGTTGAAAGGCGACTTGAGAGCCGATCGTAAATCACGATTCGATCCGAACTGTTGATCCCAAGTCGAGACATCAGTTCCACAAACTGCGCTTCATCCGGATTCTTGTAAGTTGCGGCGTCGTCAGGGTCCGTCATGTCGTCGACCCAATGAATGAATCCGGCAGTCGCAATATGTCCGCTGACGAATTCAGCCGTTTTGCGTCCGGGCTCCAAAACACGCAACCCTTCCGTTTTAGCTTTGATTAGCTCAGCAAGTTCACCAGCAGAAATCAAAGGCGAAATCTCTGATGATTCCGTACTGCCGGATTCGTTCGTTACAGAATTATTCGCTGCTCCCTGCACCACCGTTTCTGTTTGAGGAAACAATGAGAAAAACATCAGTATCGTAACCGGTGCCAGTGTCATGCGAGCCATTGCTACTACCTACCCAACCAGAACGTCAATAGAATTCGTTGGGCACCAATATACCGTGTTCTCTCTGGCGACCGCAATGAAAAGCAACTGCGTGCGACAACGATTCACGATTTCGTCCTAAAGACTTTCGTTGTTCGCGATGGCCTTTCTCCACTTGGCTGGAGTGGTTGTCATAACCTCACGAAAACTTCGCGTAAAATGGCTTTGGTCATTGAACCCGCAGTCAAGCGCGATCTTGGCAATGGTCATTTCGTCGTCGGTCAACAGATCAAGGGACTTGTCGATCCGACATATCCTGACAAAGTCTGACAACGTGATTCCGTAACTTGCTTTAAACCACCTTGACAATTGAGAACGGTGAATCCCTAGTTCTTCTGCCAAGTTCGCAATCAAACAACGATTGGAAAATCGAGATCTGATCAACTCGGAGGCTCGCTTTGTAATGCGTGCCGCCCTCGTTGAGCCCGATCCTTGAGAGCCCTGAATCAATGCCCAAAGAAATTCTTGGGAAAGGCCTTCGCTGGCGATCTCAGAAATGTCATCAAGGTGCCTGAGTTCGCGGATCACGCCCTGGATCAAATGCTCAAGGATTGGCACCAGCATTTGGAATCGTTGATAGCGTAAGTTCGCGGGAAGTTCTTCTCGCTGCGCAGAACTTGCGGGACTCGACGCAGAACCCGCCACATGCATTGACGAAGTCGGATTGTAAGTTTCTTCATCGAAAATAGCGCCTAGTAAATCTTCTGTGCTGTCCATCGCCTATCGGCCTCTTTGAATTTGTTACTCCGATGTCAGCTCCCGAAAGAAGTGTAGCGCCTGTCCACCAATCGATCAAATTTATGTCTCGAAATTCACAGAGTCACATTCGTGCTATCTCAATTTGGCACAATCACGAAAATCGCTATTGAACTTTTCAGTATTCCAAACAAGGGCCTCCATGAGCAACTTTAGATCGAATGGATTCGAAGTTGGTGCGAACGAATACATTCAAATGATCTCTGGGGTTATTCCTCCAAAATGTGAAGTGCTGCAGCGCGGTCAAAAATTTCAAAGCAATCATCAAAGGTTTCGCAAGAGTGCTTTGGGCAACCGTCTGATCATGCAAAACTGCCTGCATCTATTGAGTCAGCTGGATCAAAAGAAAGTCCGCTGGGACTTCGTGTTCGAACTGAGCATGAACCAGAAGGACACTTTGTCCGACATCAAGTCATCGCTACCATCCATCTATCGCAGAGCAAAGACGCTTCAAAAGCGTGGCTTCAAAACCGTTCCAAACGATCTACGCGATCGAGTTGACTCGACGAAATTTCGCACAGGACACCTAATTCGCTGGACCGTTGAAGGATTGCATCGAGAAACCTCCGACGATCAAAACATAGACAAAGCTTACGCGAGCTACGTAGAATCCAAACGAGACCTAGCAAATTCTTGCTTGATGCTGGTAGTCAAAATTGCACATCAATTCAGAGGAACAGGAAGGTCTTTGATGGAGCTGGTTCAGGATGGAAACATTGGTGTCATGGTTGCCGCAGAGAAGTACGACCCGGAACTGGGTTGGACGTTTTCGGCTTACGCTTCGCACTGGATCAGGCGACATATTTTTCTGGGGCTTGCTCAACGATCTTTCATCAAAGTTCCGCACGGCAAAACGGTAGACGCCAATCGCTATCTGGCGTCGATTGGTGAAATGTCGCAAAACTTGGGTAGAGAAATCAACGCGCAAGAACAGCATGAACTCCTCGAGAAAAACAAGCTGGACGAATCGATGATGAGTTCGTGTTGTCGCCCGACGATTTCTCTTGCTCAATTCGAATGTCCGGAGGAGTACGTTTCTCCATCCTGCAACAGTTCGGTCCGTCAAATTGACTGCCCCGTCAAATCGTTGAAGCAAAAGGAACTCGCATCCGCGGTAGCCAGAATCGTCCATCGTCTTGATGCGCGAGAGCGGAAGATCCTCGAAATGAGATTTGGCCTCAATGGGGAAGACGAAAATTCGCTGACATCGATTGCTTCACAAACCGGGCTGACTCATCAACGCGTCCACCAAATTCTTTGGAAGCTGAAGTCTGAATTGAAGGATCAGTTGATGAGTTTCAGTTAGCCGTCGCCACAGACCCTATTCATCCGGACTTGATCCAGACCCAAATCCACCAGCCTTTTTCTTTTTCGCATGCGGCGCTCCGGGGTCGGCTTGGGAATTCAGAGCCCAGTCGTAATCGAAAAAGGCAACTTTCACCTCGCCGTTTGCAGCCTTGGCGGTTGCATCCTTAATTGCCTGATCGCTGGTCAGTTCGCCGATCCAAGCCAGATATCCGCCATCGGGATATCGTTCGTTCCAGTCATCGCCGTACCAGCTGAGAATCTTGCTAAGCTTTAATTCGTTGGCGGCCGTGTCGAACATCACGTACTTCGAATTGTTGGCAAACTGAACGCTTTGATCCTGAAGCTGATCGCGAACACGCGATGCGATGTAAGCTTCGCTGCGAATCGAGGGACAACTGCGAGCCGCACAAACCAACGCCACGTGAATTCGTGGTTCTTTGAACGTCGGCCGAATCATGCCGTGTTCAAGATCATTCAAACTGATCGTCTTACCAGCGTAGATGTGTTCTTTGATGTCAAAAAAGCCGCTGCCGTCGACCTCAAACCCATCCACCGTGTCATAAATTTTGTGCGAGATCACGCCGTTAATCACAAACGCGTTGTAGGCGTTGCAGGCCAAAGCCAATTTCTCGTCGTCAGTTTTCAGAGCCTCCGGATCGCACTGTCCAAGCTCGCGAAGATATTCTCGAAACAGATAGTCTTTCTTCATCGCGTCGTAATCGACCAGCCCGTTAGTCACGTAAGACTTCAACAAGTAATCCCAAACCGCGTGATCAACACCACTGGCGTCAAACTGTGGAGTCGGCTTCGTGGTTGCTTGAAGATTTTCAAAAGCTTTGTACCCCACGAACAGCGGAACAAGAAACGAAACCATTGCGACCCAAAAATAGCCGCCGTAATAATTTGAACCCTTGCTCATGCGTTGCTCCCTGAAGTCATTGATGGCGTGCCGCCAAGTTGTACCAAAGCCGGTTGTTGGGGTCCGTCGCCAAGATGCAAAATCTGCATTGGGCAACGAACGATACACTCCTGGCAGCCAACACAAGGCGTGTCGACCAGCGTCACCGGCTCACCGCGAAGTGCACGCGACTTGATATCGATACCCATTTGGCAAAACTGATTGCAAACATTGCAGTCGATACATTTGCCTTTTTCGGGCGTGATTTTAAACTTCGACCAGCGTCCCCAGAAGTTCATCCAAAACGCCAGCGGGCACCACATGCGGCACCAAATTCGTTGACCCAGAAACGGATAGAGCCCAATCGCCATCGCGCCGGCCAAAAATGTTCCGACCCAAATATCGTACCAGCCAAACAAATCCAGTCGAAATGGCCCCTTACCTGTGACCCATAAAACCGGTTGCCAGCCAAACAGGTCCGCGATAGTCGCAATCGTCGCCAGCAGAATAAAAATGTAGCCATACTTTTCAATTTTCCGCGGCAAGTCACCTTTGGGGCCACGATGTCGGAAGCCGTTGCCAACCGTTTCAGCAAGCGCACCGCAGGAGCAAATGTACGAGCAATAGATTTTGCCGTAACGAATCGTGAACAGTGGGATGATGATGAAGGTCAGCACAACCGCCCAGACGACTCCCACGATTCCGACCATATGCCACCACTCCGGATCGCCCGGGCCGGCAACTGGATTGACTTTAAAAGCCGACATGTTCAAGGGCCACGCATTGAGCGACTTTTTCAGCACCGGCGCGATCGCGCTTCGTCCGAAAAGAGCGACGAGGAAAGTCGGAATGCCCCACCACAAAGTCCACTGGCAAGCGATGATCGTCAGGTTTCGCTTCCAGATGATCTTGCTGTTGGATTTGATCGCCCAGTAAATTCCAAACACGCCGATCAGCCCGAAGTAGAGCAAATAGTAAATGCCGGAGAGGTTGGAAAAGTATCTTGCTCCGCGGCCTTGGCTGCCCGTGGCCTCGTTTTTGAAGCCCGGCGATAACGCGTTGAAAGCCGATTCGACTCCCACGTCACTGTTGAATTGTTTGAGGCTTAGATCCAGAAAGTACGGGCCGTCTCCGGCCTTCATCGGATCGCTCGTCACCGCGCCCGGCGAGATCATTCCCAGCACGAACAGCGCCAGACAGGCCGAAAGAATCAGTTTCGTTGCCGGCACGCGATAGGGCGGATTCTTTCCCGGGCCCGTCATCAAGTGCTGAACGATCCGCGCACCGAGAGTCAACACGCCAACGATCGGCGCCAACGTCATCAACAAAAACGAAATCGGTTTTGAGTTCGGATCAAAAATCGACAGCCACTGTGGCCAGAGAAACTGCCCGTCAGCGTCGCCGGGATGCAGTACGAAACTTTTGGCACCAAAGTACAAAAAGATGCCGATCAAGATTCCGACAATCGACCAAATGACACGTTGCTTGTTCCAGATTCCATCCAGCTCCATGCCGGTGTCCATCAGGAACTCGATCGGTGGTAAAGTGCCGATCAGGATGATGACCTTGTCGTTCTTGATCGTTTCAACAGTGCCGCCGATGTCGAGATCGACTTCTCCATCGCGGCTGCGAATGATGTTGCTGTTGAGAATCGCTTTAATGGAACCGTCAGCGATCGCTTCATCCAGTAACCGGCGGTTTTCTTCTTTCGCGCGAAAGAAGTCGTCGCCGCGATAGGAAATCGTGACTCGGTTGTGATCTTTGAGCATCAAAGCTGCTTCGATCGCCGAGTTACCGCCACCGACCACCATCACGTCTTCGTCGTTGTAATCCTCTCGCGTGTGCAAACGGTAAGTGACTTTCGCACAATCGTCGCAACCTTCGATCTTGAGCTTTCGCGGTTGTCCCTGACGACCGATCGCGATCAGAACTTGTCGAGCTGGAAAAGTCGTGCCGTCTTTGGTGTGGACTTCGAATTGGCGATCTTGAATCTTCTGGATCTTGCTGACTTCGACGCCTTCTTTGTATTTCAGATTTCGATCGACAACGGTTTGTTCAACGATCTCCAGAAAGTCATCCCGATCCAGATCGCGATCGACATCCAATTCGCTAATGTTCGTGATCGTTTGCGGCTCCGCGTAGACCTTCTTGCCCATCGGAAACGTCCGCACTGTGTTGGCCAGTTCAGAACGTTCGAGCACGACATACTTCAGGCCACGTTTTTCAGATTCAATCGCGGCAGAGATCCCGGCTGGCCCACCGCCGACGATAACCAGATCAAGCCCTTCAAGTTCGGAACTGTTTTTGAACAGGCCAACTTTTTCCATCCGCTCGATCACTTCACGGCCTTGGTTGGCGGCGACTTTGACCAGCGGAAGTCCCGTGACATCTCCAATGACAAACAGACCCTTCACGGAGGATTCATATCGTCCATCAACGATAGGAAGAATCTCTTGAGGTGGTACCGTCGCGAAATAGGCCGTTTTTTTCATTCTGCTTTCCAAGATCAGTCTGATCCAAGTTGCTGCTACCAACACCAACCGCTGTGGCATTGCACTTGCGGCTCTTTGGACAGCGTAAGAATCTTACGCCGCGATCATCTCACATCCACGAGCAATCGGACAGATTGCTTTCGAGCCAAGCCGATGAACAGCGTTATCTATCTTACCGTCGGCACCGTCAGAATGTTGTGCTGAACTACGGCGGTATGCCGTCATGTCGTCGGAGCTACTTGGTAAACTAATCAATCAAGATGACGAAGCTCGATTCCACATTTGACTTACAGCCAGCCATCGAGACAGCCTTAAGCACGACCCAATTGAAATAGGAAAAGACCGATGTGGATTGAAAGATGCGAAGAAACAAAATGTTTTGTAAAGGGCCTACAAAAACGAAATCCTGGGCAACCAGAGTTTCATCAAGCCGTCCAAGAGTTTGTCGAAACGGTCATGCCCTTCGTCCGCGAAAACCCCAACTACATGAAGGCTCGAATTCTGGAGCGAATGACTGAACCGGATCGGATCGTGATCTTTCGCGTCGTTTGGCAAGACGACCAGAAAAACGTGCGAGTCAATCGAGCGTGGCGCGTGCAATTCAACAATGCGATCGGACCCTATAAAGGCGGCTTGCGCTTTCATCCGACCGTGACGTTGAGCGTGTTGAAGTTTTTAGGCTTTGAGCAAATCTTCAAAAACAGTTTGACGGGACTGCCGATGGGCGGCGGCAAAGGCGGAGCGAACTTTAATCCGAAAGGAAAAAGCGACGACGAAGTCATGCGGTTCTGCCAGTCGATGATGACGGAACTTAGCCGGCACATTGGTCAATTCACAGACGTTCCGGCCGGCGACATTGGCGTCGGAGCAAGAGAAGTCAGCTATCTGTTCGGACAATACAAACGATTGCAAAACGAATTCACAGGCGTGCTGACCGGAAAGGGATTGCCGTTTGGCGGAAGTCTAATTCGCACCGAAGCAACTGGTTACGGCTGCGTTTATTTCTGCGAAAACATGCTGAACCACCGCGGCGACAGCATCAAAGGAAAAACAGTTGCGGTTTCAGGTTCAGGCAATGTGGCGACTTACGCGGTCGAAAAAGCGACTCAGCTGGGCGCCACAGCCGTCACCCTTTCGGATTCAGGAGGCTTTATTCATGACGCCGACGGAATCAACGAAGAGAAATTGGCGTGGGTAAAGGAATTAAAGGAAGTTCGCCGTGGCCGAATCTCAGAGTATGTGGACCAATTCCCTGGAGCCACCTATCACGATGGCCAGCGGCCCTGGGGCGTCGCTTGCGATGTGGCGTTGCCCTGTGCGACGCAAAATGAAATCAGTTTAGACGAAGCGAAGACGCTGGTCGCAAACGGAGTTCAGGCCGTTTCCGAAGGCGCCAACATGCCAACGGAACTCGAAGGCATCTACGAGTTTCAAAAGAACGGTGTACTGTTTGGCCCAGCCAAAGCAGCGAACGCGGGTGGCGTTGCGGTCTCGGGCTTGGAGCAGAGCCAGAATGCGTTGCGGTTGTCTTGGTCTCGAGAGGAAGTAGATGAGAAGCTGCAAACCATCATGCGAGAGATTCACTCGAAGTGCGTGACGCATGGCAAGATGTCTGGCATGGATCAGGTGAACTACGTTCAAGGCGCGAACATTGCGGGCTTTATTAAAGTCGCCGACGCGATGTTGGCTTACGGAACGATGTAGAATCGAATTGCATCTCTCTGAAGCTGTGAATTGTTGTGAAGCGACCCGCGTTAGTACAAGCCCGAAGCGCAAGTTTTGTGGGAATGAATACATTTCTCAGACTCCTATGTTCACTGGCCGTTTCGCTGAAAACAATTTCCACACGACTGGTTTACGCACTCTTACTTTGAGTCGATCGGATTTCGTTGGCGCGCGATCGACTCAATCTATCAAAACAGGCAATCAATCAATTGCTACGTGCCCATGTAGAACACTGTTCAACCGGTAAGCCAAAGACAAATTTGCTGGCAACAAATCATCCTCCGATCAATCACTCAACCAATTGTCAGTCGCATCGAAATCAGTCACATCGAAACGCCTTTATCTGCAACTGTTCGTGGGCCCTCTTTGATCACTCGTCAGCATTGTAACCATCAAACAACCGGGGGTTGAAATGAACCAACAAATACGGCGACCATCCTGAATTGCTTACTAATCTGGTCCAGAAAAATCACAGAGAACTACGACTTCGTGTTGGGTTCGCGGATCCTCGGTAAACGTGAACCCGGAGCAATACCTCTGCAAAGCATTTTTGATTCAAGCTGGCCGGTTTTCTGATGTGTGTCCTCTTCGGCGGCGACTATACGGATTTAGATGCTCTTGAGGATTCCGATGATCAGGAGCTCTTTTATCACTACTTGCGGGATGGCATCGAAGCAAGCAATTCAAATCGTTGCGACGTAGTTCTTGGGTTTGAAATTGGTTAAAGTATTGCCGTAGCGCCGTGCCAACGCTTCGCTAAAACTGTCAAAAATGGTTTGAGCGATTTCCTCTTGAAATGTGTTGGCTTCTGAAACCAGTACCGCTGTCGACCAATAAAACTGTCGCAACTTATATGCAGCGTTGTTTCTCAATCAGCCAATTGAATCCGTCAAGTGAAAGTATCGTTCATGAAGTTCGCTAGAAACACGAATCCTCCCCGTGGGTTTTGGTTGGTACTTGCGTGTTCGCTTTCGGTCGCCTTGTTCGCCATGTCCGCAATAGGCTGCAGTTCGGGAACGACAGATCAACCTAACACGTCGTCCGCGGATCCCGTTGAAAAAGTTGAGCCGCAGGATAGTTCAACTGCCGACAGTCGCACTGACGAAATTACTTACCATCACAATCGACGAATTGCCAACTCATTGATCATTGGATTGGATGCGGACATGTCATCCGGGTCAGCTCAAGCGGGGCTGGCGATTGAGCGTGGTGTCGTTTTGGCGATTGATGAGATCAACGCTTCTGGTGGATTGCTGGACAGACCGGTGGAACTGATCGTCCGCGATCATCGAGGGAATCCGGATCGCGGCGTCGATAACATTGATGAATTTTCAGCCATGTCAGATGTGCTGGCGATCGTTGGCGGATTGCATACGCCTGTTGCTATTCGTGAGCTTCCATCAATCCATGATCACAAAATGATTTACCTTGGGCCTTGGGCCGCAGGGACGCCTGTCGTTCAAAATGGATTTTCTCCCAACTACATTTTTCGAGTTTCAGTGCGTGATGAGTACGCGGGTGGTTTCTTGGTCGATCGTGCGTTGGAGCGTGGGCTAAGCAAAATGGGTTTGCTGCTAGAACGGACCGCTTGGGGACGCTCGAATGAAAAGGCAATGCAAAACGCCCTGATTGATCGAGGCAAAGGCAAAGCGCACGTCGAGTGGTTCAATCTTGGCGAGAAGGATATGACTCCCCAACTTGGTCGACTCAATGAGTCAGATGTTGACTGTGTTCTCATGGTCTGCAATCCACTTGAAGGAAAATTGATCCTCGAATCGATGGCTTCCGTTGAGGCTACCTCGCGAGTTCCGTTGATCTCCCATTGGGGAATCACCGGCGGCGATTTTTTCGAAATGACAAAAAACCTGCTGGACGAAGTCGATTTCAGCTTTATTCAAACGTGTTCCTTCCTGCGACCGGAAACAACCAATGGACTTGATCGTCTCCACGCAGCCTACGCCAAGAAATTCGAAGGCTGTGATTCGCCCAGCGACGTTTTTTCTCCTGTTGGAACGGCGCACGCTTACGAGATCGTGATGATGCTGGCTGCCGCGGTGAAGTCCGCCGATACGACTGAGCGTCCTGCGATTCGAGACGCTCTTGAGAACCTTGGCAAATACGAAGGCGTCATCCGAAACTACGAACCACCATTTACGCCCAAGCGTCATGATGCGCTGGAGCTTCGCGATCTCACTTTGGCCAAATTTGGCAAAAATGGAGCAATTGAGCCAATCATTTCCACGACGGATGGCTCTGGCGATGATGAGGCGCGAAATGAGTAGCTCGGCCAATTCGCATTCGCTTCAGTCGATCATCTTTTTTCGCGTCGCTCCGATCGCCGGTCTGATTCTGTTGGCAATCGTTGGTGTGAGCAACTACCGCGTTTCTCAAACCCTTCGCAGAGAGGTTCAGGACCGCGTTGACACTTCGGCAGAACACGCGGCGCGGCAGATTGAAACCAACCTGTCAGCCACTCTTAGTGCGTGCCGGGCGGTAGCTGCCAATGACTTGGTCGTTAACGGCATTGTTGACATCGACCATCGTAACTCGACTCTGGTTTCGTATTTCAAATCACTGCGTTTGCCCGGCCCAGAAAGCCAGCACGTCACCATGAACGACTACAAAGGTCGAGTCATTGTGTCGTCTAAAAAGAATGCTCAAGGCTACGAGAGTGTTGCGTGGTATACGGACGTGATGAACGGTCGTGAGTATGTCGGCACCGATGGCACAACTCTCACGATTGCGGTTCCGGTCTTTTACGCAAAGCGAGCCGAGGCAGTCATCGTGTCGACGTTTGATTTGGCTGAACTGGTTTCCGATCAATTTTCGGCGATGGAAAAAGAGACAATTGTTTTCCATTGCCAAGAGACGGTACTTTTTTCAACTTCGCCCTCTGTCGTGCCGGCATCAAAGAAGTTCCAACCTCCCAGCGACTGGCTACTTGGAACGGCCAAGCTAAGCAGTTTGCCGGATCATAATGTCAGCTATTTAGAGTCCGAACAAATAGCGCTTGCGCCGGCCAGAGAAATGTATGTCTCTCAGTTGGTCCAATTTTTGGTTTTGTTTTTAGGTTTGCTTGCAGCGATTCGGATGGCGGCTCGATTGTCCGGCCAGCCACTCAATGAGATGTTGAAACAGGTTGGGAACATTGAAAAGACGGGCGATCTGAATCTGCGAGTTGCTGAAAATGGCCCCAGTGAATTTCAAGAGTTGGCGGGAGGTTTTAATGGCATGCTGGGCAAACTTCAGCAGACCACAGTTTCTCAAGAGCAGTTTCGCGACAGCGAGGAGCGTTTGACGTTTGCCATTGAGGGCACCAACGATGGACTTTGGGATTGGAATATGGTTACCAATGAGGTTTGGTATTCACCTCGATACAAAGCGATGTTGGGATACGACGAAAACGAGTTTCCAAATCTGCTGTCCAGCTTTGAATCGAATTTGCACCCAGATGATAAGCAGTCAACTTGGGATGCAGTCGAAAGGCACTCGGATAACTCCATGGAGTACGATGTCGAACACCGGCTGCGAATGAAGTCAGGCGAATATCTTTGGGTGCGGGCACGCGGAGCCGTCAGCCGAGATGCCAACGGGAAGGCAGTCCGTATGTCGGGTTCGATGCAGGATGTGTCTGAAAGAAGACGCTACCAAGTCGAGCTCCAAAACAAGAAGCTGGAACTTGAAGAAGTTCTGGATGCCTTGCCGATCGCCCTAGTTTACGCTTCTCCCGATCGAGAGATCATGCGGGTCAACCAAGCGTTCACAAATATATTTGGGTATTCGGAACAAGAAGCGATTGGGAAATCGACGTCTCTCGTTTATGCAGAACCCGAACAATTTCACCGTCAGGGGAAAATTAGGTTTAATGCAGACGCCGCCAGTAACGTGACGCCTTATGAGGTCGAATATAAACGCGAAGATGGCACTCGATTTATTGGTGAATCGGTCGGAACCGCAGTGTTTGATGCTGAAGGGAAACCGATGGGAATGCTGGCGTTGATCACAGACGTTAGCGAGCGAAAGGCCGCTCAGCACAACTTGCGGATCAGCCAGTATGCGTTTGAAAACTCCAGCGACGCGGTGTTTTGGATTCTTGAGGATGGATCGGTTTCTCGAGTCAATCAACAAGCCGTCAATTACCTCGGTTACTCAAATGAAGAACTTTGTCAGCTGAAGATCAGCGAGGTTAATCGAGATGATTCAGTCGAAGACTGGAAGCATCGTTGGGAAGAAATAAAAAGGCAGCGAGTCGTTAAGTTCGATTCCGTTTATCGTCGCAAAGATGGAACAACGTTCGACTGCATCGTCACCAAGCACTTTTTGAGCTTCGAAGGTTCGGAGATCGTTTTTGCGACCGTTCGCGATATTTCTGCAGAGAAAGAGGCCGAAGCGGCACTCATTAAATCCAAGCAGTTGGCCGAAGAGAGCGAGCGACGGTTTCGAGCTCTTGCTGATTCTGCCGCTCCATTGTGTTGGATGACGGAACTTGATTCCAGCTGTTCGTGGGTTAACAAGCGGTGGATCGAATACAGCGGACGCCCCCTCGAGGAACAAACGGGAACTGGCTGGGCGCAGACAGTCCATCCTGATGATCGAGAAGCCGCAAAAAAGACCTACCTGAATTGCTTTGAGAAACAAGAACCATTCATTATGACGTATCGCTTACGACGACATGATGGAGTCGACCGCTGGCATACGGTCAACGCCGCGCCACGAATCGACGAAAACGGAAGGTTTGTCGGATTCGTGGGCATGAGCTTTGACATTCAAGACGAAAAGGAAAGCCGCCAGGCGCTCGAGGCATCCGAGTTGGCGCTCAAAGATGCCAGCGAATCGCTTCAAGCAACTCTGGACTTGCTTGGTAAATCCGACGGCGTTTGGGACTGGAAGGTTAACTCCCAAGAAACAGTTTACACCCAAGGCTTCAGGAAGATCCTTGGCTTTGAAGGCGATGACTACGATGGATTTCCAAACAAGCTGGAGTCATTCAACTCTCGAATCCACGTCGACGATAGCGAAGGCCTTTGGCAAGAGATTGAACGGAGCTTTGCGAGCCACCAACCGTTCGTGTTTGAGTTTAGAGTCCGCTGCAAAAATGAGAAATACATCTGGGTCCGCAGCCGAGGCAGTGCAAGTTATGACGGTGAAGGAAACCCGGTCCACCTGGTTGGCTCGATCTACGATATCTCCGCCCAGAAAGATGTCGAGCTTGAGCGTGACCGATTCCTAGCAACGGCCGCTGAGCTATACGCGGCGGTCGATCTTGACCGAATGAAATGGGTTCAGTTGAGCCCCGCGTGGTCCCGCGTTCTGGGTTATGATTTGGAACAAATTCTTGAATTACCTGTGCCCGAACTTCATCCCGAAGAGGAACACGAGGTGATTCAAAAACAGGTTGGTCGACTGCTTAAGGGTGAATCGATCAGAGGCTGGGTCTCTCCGATCCGGCACCAAGATGGTTCGCTGAGATACATCGAGTGGAACATTGATCCGCCAATTCCCGGCGAAAAGATTGTCTACGGTGCCGGTCGTGACGTGACCAAGGTCAGAGAATACCTCGCACAGATCGAGGCCACGTCTCACGAACTTGAAGAGCTCAATGAGCAGTATCAACGAAGCAACAAAGACTTGGCACAGTTCGCATACGTGGCTTCCCACGACCTCCAAGAGCCACTTCGTGCGGTGGGGGGATTCTTGCAGCTGTTGCAAATGAAGTACTCCGATCAGTTGGACGAAACGGCGAGCGGATACATCGACAAGTCCGTTTCAGGTGCGGCTCGAATGAACGATCTGATCAACGATCTTCTGTACTATTCTCGTGTCACCAGCGACAATTCGGATTATGCCTCGGTTGAGCTGAATCACTGTGTCACGTTGGCGATCGAGAAACTTGCGGTAGTCATCGAAAGCTCTGAAGCTGACATTCGCGTCGCTGACTTACCGGTGGTCAGCGGCATTATGCCGCTATTGGTGCAGTTGCTTCAGAACCTAATCGGGAACGCGATCAAGTACCGAGGTGAAAATGCTCCCGTCGTGGATATCTGGGCCGATGAAACGGATTCAGAAGTTGTCTTACATGTGAAAGACAATGGGATGGGAATCGCTGAGGAATATCGGGATCAAGTTTTTGACTTATTCAAACGCCTGCACCATCGCTCTGACTTTCCGGGCACCGGAATCGGTTTAGCCATTTGCCAACGAGTCGCTGATCGCCACAACGGATCGATCACTGTCCGTTCAAACAACGGTCCAGGCAGTTGTTTTTCAGTCCGCTTGAGGCGAAGGTAGAGTCGTCAATCGTCATGCTTGTTGAAAGTTGCAAGATTCTTAAGCTGCAGGACGACCGAGCCCGGACGACTATTCGCCTTCGTCGATTTCCTTCAACGCTTCGAGCAGAGCGGTATACTCGCCCTTGCAGCAAGGACATTGCTCGAGGTGACGCTGAATGGTCTGCATGCCTTCGGGAAGTTCTTTTCCTTCAAGGGACTTTTCTGCAAACTCACCGATTTGCCCGAAGCACTCGTCGCACGAAACCTGATCCGGTTCGGTGGTGACGATCAGGCTTACCAATGTTTGAATTTGATTTACTGTAAGTGACATTTGTTTTCTCCTAGACAAAGACCGCGTTAACATCTTCGGCCTTGTAACCGGCCTGTTCGAATCCCTGCCTAAGCTTGATTCGTGCATCATGGACAAGCTTGTAAACCGCGTTTCGGTTGCTGCCCGTTTTTTCTGCAAAGATTTCAACAGGCATGCCGTGTAACAGCGAATGCACCGCGTGTCGTTGCTTCTCTGTCAGCTTCGTTTCGATCATCTCATTGAGCATCGAAAGCATGGCTGACTTCGTCTCGTCGTTCTCTGGAGCAAGCTCCTGTACTGCAGCTGGCTCAAACTGCATCCCGTCACCAACAAGTTGGTTGATCGAGACATCTTTGAAGTGTCGTCGACGCATTTCGCCAATCGCACCTCTCACGGCAATGGTCATCGCCCATGTCGTGAATTTGCTCCGTCCTTCAAACGTATCCAACTTGTCTAGGATTTTCAGAAGAGCGTCCTGAACCACGTCGTCGGGTTGGACCCGGTTGTCGTATCGATTCCTACAAATCGCCGTCAACCCACGCATCAGTATCGTCCGCAATTCGGAAATCGCGTCCTCTTTTTCATCACCGGTCGATCTCAGCCGAGCCAACCAGTCATCTTTTTCCACTGTTGACATGTTTTCCGTTCAGTTTGAAAAATCTCTTGTCCGACAATTCTCAGTTTACCAGTAAACCAACCGGTATTGAACACACCGGCGGTAGCCAAACTGAAAATGAATCTCAATTGCGGCACGCGCTTCGGCAAGTATATTTTTGCAGGCAATCAAAGTCTCGGAAGGATTTGTGAATTTCAAAATTAGATCACCCACCCTTTGAGGCTGTGAAGTTTTGTCATCACCCTCCCTCCGGGCATTGGTGTCTACACAAGTTTGAACAACGAAAACTTTGCTCCCCTCTCCCCGTGAATTCGGACCTATAAGCTTGGCTTCGAGGTCAAATGTTGACCGAATTCGCGGGGTGAGGGGCAAAAGTTTTGCGTCAATTCCACCAAGAGTTGAATGAATGTATAGCTTCTCAGCAGGCGTAGTTCAGGAACCCCAGAAGCCGACCGGACTTCCCTCACCCCCAACCCCTCTCCCAAAAATTCGAACAACATTTGATCAGCAAAAATTGCGTTGCGGTTCGAATTTTCGGGAGAGGGGAGCCAATTAATTAATTGTGTAGGTACCACAGCCTAAGCGACGGGGAGGGCGCGGAAGCTGAAGCTGTCCAAATGGAAAACCCAAACATCGGCTCCGTCACCGGCAACTCGTATCTTACCTTCCGTGACTGTGGTCTTGCGATCCATAAAAATTCGCGAACAGGTTGATATTGCATGTTGTTCGTAGTTAATGCCTTTAGGTATGTCCCGCGAGGCATGGCTTTGTGTTTTCGATTGCGATGCATAAACACCCGCGCCCTCCCTGTCGCTTAGGCTCCGTCCCAAAGGGAGGGTGATGTTGAAAATTCACAGCCCCAAAAAATGTCACGGTCTCGGAGAGACCGAGCTACTAATCTTTTCGATTTTTAATTTGATACTCGAGATCCGTAACAAAATCCTGAACCTCTTCGGCAACAGCTTCATGCGAAACTAGGACCAGCACGCCGCCAATGCAGAACAGATCACAATTCCCTCCGCCATTTGCCATCCAAACATCCGGGCTCACAACACGCGTGATGGTTTCAATCAAAAGGTGCTCTGCGGTCATTAGTTGCTGCGGCATCACGATCTGTGTCGGTGCTTGCTGCGACAGACTTTTCTTAGGCTCGGCCTGCGGTGCAACACAGAATACACCGCCGCCGCCTTGTCCTCCGCCGCCGCCCTGATGAGCGGCTGCGATTGGTTTTCCAATTCGATCAGCTTCGGTCA
>CAZORS010000102.1:0-19003 GCA_964582025.1 uncultured Pirellulaceae bacterium
CTTGAAATAGAAATGTAAAAAGGCACTGTTTGATCAGTGCCTTTTTGCGTTGTGCTGCATGTTGTTTGTAGTCAATGCCTTTAGGCATGTATCCTGCTGAAGGAAGCCGCCTTCATGCAGCAAGACCATCTGTTCTGCAATCGGTGCCACTCGCTCGATCAAGCATGCTCACGACAAGCGTGAGACATGGCACCCGGATTGCGTTTCAAATCACTTTCGACATCCGGGCCACAAGCGTTATTTTTCACCGTTCCATTCTTTCGACGTGATGACACCGTCTTTGTTTTTGTCTTTGTCGTAGAATTCTTTGACCGTGTCGACAGTCCATTCTTTAGCAAACTCAGACATCTCAATTTGGCCGTTTCGGTTTACGTCTTTGGCGGTTAACTGAGGACGAACGTTGGGGTTGTTGGACGATGCAGAACTGTCTTTGGAGCTTGAATTTCGAGAGCTTGAACTTCTGCTGCTTTTCTTTGAGTCGCCTCGACGACTGCCCCGACCTTTGCTCTTTCCGCCCTGCCCTGCTTTTTCCAAATAAGATTCCACCAGTTCCTCTTTGGAAATCTTTTTGTCTTTGTTGGTGTCTGCGGCCATGTCCGGTTTGCGCCGCATGCCTTCGATCTCTTTGGCATCCAGCATGCCGTTTTTGTCTTTGTCGTAGCTTTTGAACAGGCCGTTTACGTAGTTCTCGTAACCTTGTCTGACGTCCTTATTACCTCTACTGTTGCTGGCCTTGGATTCCGAGGAGGATGTCCTTGACGTTTTTGATGTTGTTCCACGCTTAGAACGAGTTCGGGATCGCCGCTTATCTGTGGCCTGTTTTCTTTTTTCTTTATCGTCCTCGCGCTTCTGGTAGCGAACAAGGAGTTCAGTCCGACTCAGTGAGCCATCCTTGTTGGTGTCGCTTTCTTCGGCGGGTGGATCAGACCAGCGTGCCGCCTTGATTTCATTTTTGTCGATCATGCCGTCTTTATTCTTGTCATAATTTTTCATGACCCAGTCGAGCATTTTCTTCGCGCCGTCACTGAACTGGCGTGTTCTAGATCGCTCTGCCGGTGCGCGTTCTTCGTCGCTGACCGCGAAGCCCATCGAGTTTCCTCCGTCTTCACGATCGCCACTGTCGACCGCGAAACCCATAGTCTTTTGCGCTGAATTCGGATTGGCTCTGGCGACGCGTTGCTTTTCAATTTTCTTAGAGAAGCTATCAATACTGATTGGCTTGGAAGTATCAACTCCGGCCTTTTTCAAAAAGCCCCGAGTCCGCTCGTCACGAATTTCGCTCGGTTCGACTCGTCCGTTTTGATTTACGTCGAGTCGCTTAAGAAACTTCTTGACGTTGAACGCGGGTTTCTTTTTTTCCTGAGCTTGGCTCTGAGCAGTGAAGCTTGAAAGAGCGACGATCGCGACCAGAAACAGCGAGACTTTGATTGACTTATTCATTGATCCTACCCAGTGGCCATTTAGACGCATTCTACTCTAAACCCCGGGTTTGGTCCGTAGTTTCGTCATTCGGAACCAAGCCGCGGAATACCGATTGCAGAAAGCAGTTGTCGCGGAAATACCGAAAATTGGGGCGAGAAAAGCAGCGGCAGTTGGCTACTTTGTCAGAATCAGCTTGCCCTGTCGCGTGCGTCTGAGCCTATAAATCTGGCCATTGCACTCGATCCAAATCTCGTCGCCGCACCGCGCCAGTTGTTCGAAGGGAACAATCTTCGGCATACGGTCAGATATATTGCCGGCTGGAATCGCAGGGATGTCTGGCTGCTCAGATTCGCCATGCTCAGGATTATTCTGCGGGTCGTTCGGCATCGATGCTTCATCGAATGAAATGTGTGAATCGTTAAAGTCATGGTTGTTTGCGAGGTATTTTGCGACTATCATGACGCCTCAAGTTTACTGTACGTTTTTTCCGACGACGCAGCAAGCCACCGGTTTGATAGGCATTGCAAAATTGCAATTCCTTCTCCTCCTCATAGCCAGCCACGCTCGGAAAGCCACTGCGGATTCGAATTGAATCGCTGGTGGTTATTCCATTCTTTGAGGAACGATTAGATGTCTACAAAATATTTTTGCGCGCGAAAAGTGCGCAGTTCGTCCGCTGTTCCATGTCGCGGCGCATTTACACTTGTTGAGTTGTTGGTCGTCATTGCGATCATCGGCATATTGATCGGGATGCTTTTGCCGGCCGTTCAACAAGTACGCGAAGCAGCACGTCGAGTCACATGTGCGAACAACCTTCGTCAAATGGGGTTGGCAACGCTGAACTATGAATCGGCACACATGAAATTTCCTGAGAGCTACCGTCTGGCGACGAATGCTCCGACAAATCGGGGATGGTCAGCTCAAGCGATTATTCTCCCGTTTATCGAACAAGGGAATTTGTTCGCAAACATCAACTTCGACCTTGAGTACGTCGACGCTTCGCAGACCCTTGATACCGGCAGCGGTGTGCAGCCTTTGCGTTCGGCTCGAGTGCCGGTGTATCTTTGCCCAAGCGAAATCAACGACCGAGTACGGACGGACAGTTCTACCGGCGAACCGATTCACTATCCTTTAAATTACGCTGCAAATGCTGGCGTTTGGTTTGTCTATGATCCGGCGACAAGGCAAACCGGTCAGGGTGCCTTGACGACCAGTCGAGGCAATCCGATTTCTTCGTTTAGTGATGGCACTAGCAACACGCTGTTCTTTGGTGAGGTAAAGGCTTACACGCCTTACTTCCGCAATGCAGCAATCGCCGGTGATGTTGCGATGCCAACCAATTCTGCCGACATGGCGGGTATGGGCGGAGACTTCAAGAGCTCCACGGGGCACACTGAATGGGTTGATGGCCGCAGCCACCAAACATCGTTCACGGCAACGTTTTCTCCAAACACAAGTGTTCCGTTCGAGGACTCTTCCAGTGGTCAAATTTACGATGTGGACTGGACGAATCAGCAAGAAGGCAACAGCGATACCGCGCGTACTTACGCTGCGGTTACGTCGAGGAGCTTTCATGAAGGCGGCGTGAATACTTGTCGTGCCGACGGTTCGGTGCATTTCGAATCTTCGGATATTTCTGTCGACGTTTGGCAGGCCAAAGCGACGCGTAACGGCGGCGAAGTCTTTAGCGACAACTAGTGGACACGATTGTAGTCGCCCGATTGGCAAAAAATCGGTTGAGTTGCATCAAGCTTTCCGAAGTCTGCGACTCCGGCTACTCAAGAGTTTTCGAGGATGACGATGCGGCGCTTGGCCTAGCTGCAATATTGATAGGATTGGCGCCGCAAGTCTGCGATCGATCGAGAAAGATTCCGAACTCTTGCAGCAAAGTTCCCGCGTCGCGTTTAATCGCGGCGTTGGCAACTTGAAAGTTCGCTTGCGATTGTTGGAATCGACTTTGAGCATCGGCTCGGCGTTGAACGGCTTCCAATAGTCGATCGACCGTCACGGCGCCAGCTTCGTAGGCTGCCAGACGCGACTGGTAGGCGTCGTCGGCAGCTTCCACGCGATTGTGGTTCAGCTTCGAAGATTTCGAGGCTTGATGCGTTTGCCGCAATGACGTTCCAAGCTCATGTAATATTTGATGTTGAGATTCCTTGAGGATCGCACGTGCACGCATCAGCTCCAGTTCGCTGTTTCGGACTCCGGAGTTTGCCTGACGATAGCCAATCGGCATGTCAAGCTGAACTCCGAGTTCCCATTCGTTATGGTCGCCCGACGCCATGTCTCGGAAGGCACTCGCAAAACGCGTGCTGCCACCGCTAAGTCGGTCTCCGAAACCGTTGTTTCGAAATGTTGCGATCGCATCGAGTCTTGGAAGAAGGAAGTTCTTCGCAGCCAAAAGCTCCAGCTCACTTTGCCGCACTCGTCGTCTCTGTTGGCGAACTTCGACTCGGTTCGAGATCGCATGGTTCGACAGAGACTCCCAATCGTATGCCGTTTCAATCACAGCTGGTTCATCGCTTGGCCACAGCAATCTTTCGTCAGACTGAGGCATGCCAATCAATCGTCGCAAGTTAGCCTCCGCCTGATAGACACCTGCGATGCCTTGGCCTGAGTCTCCGTTGAGCGCTGAATACATTTGTTCTTCGAACTGAAAGTACTGTTCGCGAGCCTGAGCTTCTGCATCCGCTTCGCCGCCGGCGAGATCGTTGTCGAATCGAGCCTTGACCGTGTTCCAAGTTTTTAAAGAGGCGTCTCGAGCCACTTTCGATGTCTCGAAGTTTTTGATCGATGAATAGAGAGCCCAATAGGCGTTGATGACTTCATCAAGATGGGAAACGACACCTTTTTCGAATTCGTCAACTGAGATGCCTTCATTGATTCGACTAATCAAAAAGCCAGATGTTCCCAGGAACCCCGCCCTCGCATTTGGCCCTGCGATTCGGTTGAAAGCCAGCCCTCGCCCCTGTAAAAGCGGCTGGCGCATTTGAGCCTGAAGAAACGAAGTGTACGAAGACGGGAACGTGCTCGAGATGTTGTCGTTGTTGTCGTATGTAATATTGCCGTCGACTGAGAACTGCGTTCCTGACCACACCGTTCGGTTGACGCCAAACGATGCCTGCGACAAATCTTGGACGACTTCCGTTGCTCCACCGCCAAGGATTGAGTTGTTGAAAACATTGTCGTTGTTGGCGTGATTCAATGACGCGGTCAGGTTGGAGTCAAACTGAGCCAACGCGGCTTGTGTTCCAAAGTTGGGGTCGGAACTTTGAATCGCGGGGTCAAATGCAGTCCGAACCGCCTGCGGGTTGCGAGTAACTTGTGCGTTGAGGCTGCGCAGGATCGGCACGTTCTGCAGCGAAAGTGCTATCGTTTCGTCAATGCTAAGCCGTAGCCATTGAGAAGGAAGTTCAGTATCTGAAGTTCTTGGGGAGGCACTGTACTCTGGCGAGATCAGTTCTTCGCAGGAGTTTCGCTGAACCGTCTCAGCTCGAGTCGTGAGTTCAATTGGTGCGGACAATTGCTCTCGCAGCACGACTTTTTGCTGGTTAGATACGCATCCGAAGTTGCACGCCAATGCAAGCATCAGCAATACAAGCGATGATTTGAATTGGGTGCGCATGTCGAGAAAGCCGAAGTCAGGAAAATCCGAACGATCGGTTAACAGTATCGACGCGAAAAATCGACAACACGATTTCGACCGGATTGAGCGTGATTTTCAATACAACAGGCGGCACACGATTGATCGGAATGACCGACAGAACCGGCAAAGTCGAACCGTAGCCGACTTGGACCCTCAGTCGAGCAAACATGAATCCGTAACCGACTGAGGCCCTCAGTCGAGTAAACATGATTTGAAAACGCTCCAAACTGGCGGCGTCAGTTTGCTACGTTTTTTTGGTGACCTTTGATTGTGACAAAGCCGAACGCAAAATCTCGGCTGGGTGTAGCGCCAGTCTGTTGGTTCCATCTTTGATCTGGTGCCGGCAGCTTGTTCCCGTCGCCGCGATCAGGCTATCAGCCGGTTCGCTTCGCACGGTTGGGAACAGAACCAGTTCGCCAATCTTCATCGAGACATCGAAGTGCTCCGATTCGTAGCCAAATGAGCCAGCCATTCCGCAACACCCTGACGGTATCAGTCGCACGCGATAGTTTTCGGGTAGCCCTAGGGTCCGTATTGCTGGAACGAGCCCGATCAGAGATTTCTCGTGACAGTGACCATGCAATCGGATCGTTTTGTTTTCTGAGGTGAATTGTTTCGATGTGATATTTCCAGCGTCGACTTCGCGTCGAATGAACTCTTCAAACGTGAGGCAGTTTTTCGCAAGCAGCTTCGCGGATTCTTTTTCTTCTCCGCGAAGAAGGTCGATGTACTCGTCGCGAAACGAGAGAATCGCTGACGGCTCAACGCTGATCAATGGGAAGTCGTCTTTCACGATTGGGGCCAGCAGCTTGACGTTTTTCGACGCGATGTCTCGAGCATTCCGCAGTAACCCTTTCGAAAGTGATGCTCGACCGCTTTCCAAATGGTTTGGCATTTCGACGGCCCAGCCCAATTGCTCCAGAACTTCAATCGCGGCAATCCCAATCTGTGACTCATTGAAATTCGTGAACTCGTCGCAGAAAAAAAGAACTCGACCCTTACTGTTGGCGTTAGCGTGTGGCGTATGTTCATTAAACCAACTTCGTAAACTCTGAGCCGAAAATGTTGGCAGGCTTCGCTTCGTTGCGAAGCCCGCGGACTTTTTCAGCAACCATCCTGTTGCCGAGTTGGATACGACGAAATTAGAAAGCCAGCGAAACTTCGCTCCGATTCGATTTAGCCGGTCAATGCTGGCGATCAATTTTGTTCGGCGAGGGACACCAAATCTGTCGTGCCAAGCTTGTTGGAATTCAGCCTTCATTTTTCCGACATCGACATTGGAGGGGCATTCGCTTTTGCACCCTTTACATGCTAGGCACAAGTCCATCGCGTCGGCGATCTCGGGGTTGGCCAGTTTTCTTCGATCGCCTTCTGACTCAGCGAGCACATGCCGCACAATGTTGGCTCTTGCTCTTGTTGAATCGCGTTCGTTTCTCGTTGCCATAAAGCTTGGACACATCGTGCCGCCAATCTGCGCCGTCTTACGACAGTCCCCGGAACCGCTGCACATTTCGGCGGCTCGTTGAAGACCAAGCGTTTTTTCGAAATCGAAAACAGTTTCCAGTTCCCGCGTGTTGGGCCGATCTTCAAATCGCAATGAACGATCCATCGGCCACGGGTCGACAATTTTCCCCGGATTGAAAATCCCTTTAGGATCGAAGGCCGTTTTGATTTGGCGCATCATGTCGTAACACTCTGGGCCGACCATCGATTCGATGAACTCGCTACGCGCAAGCCCGTCTCCGTGTTCGCCGCTCAGCGAGCCGTTGTACTTTCGAACTAACGCTGCAACATCGGTCGCAATGTTACGAAATTGTTTGACGCCATCGGGCTTTTTCAAATCGATGACTGGACGCATGTGAATTTCCCCACTGCCCGCATGCGCATAGTAAACGCATTGGCAATCGTGTTTCTCAATCAGCAGTTGATCGATGTCACGAATGTACGCCGGTAAGTCCTCGATGGAAACGGCTGTGTCTTCGATGACGGCAACCGGTTTCGCGTCGCCGGGAACATTGGCAACGACGCCGAGTCCAGCTTTACGCAGATCCCAGATTCTTTTGATGTCGTCCCCGGAAAGAACTGGGAATGCGTAGCCAAGTTGAGCGTTGGCTAACTGTTCTTGAATCGTGTTGAAAAGTTGATCAATCTGGTTTCGAGTTTCACCGCGTAGCGAAAGGACAAGAATCGCCCCCGGTTCTCCTTCGACGAACTTCAAGTTTTCGCGTTGGCTGATATTTCGCGCCGCACCTTCCAACACAAGTTGATCGATTAGCTCGGATGCATGAACGGGATGTTGCATCGCAATGATGTTGGCTCGCAGTGCTTCGTCGACTGACTTAAAATGAACGCAAAGAAGCACGTTTTCTTTGGGCGGCAACGGATGTAATTGGAGTTTAATCGACGTGGCAAAAAAAAGCGTTCCCTCGCTGCCAGCAATCAACTTGCAAACGTTGAGCGGTTTGTCTGATTGGGTGTCGAACGAGTTGCAATGCATCAACGCATCGATCGCGTATCCCGTGTTGCGTCGATGGATGGATGGGTTGGGGAATTGATCCGATATCAGCTGTCGGTTCTCGGGCGGGGTAAGCGTTGCTGCGATTGTTCGGTAGATTTCGCCTTCCACAGTATGCAGTTCACACTTTTGGTGGAACTCCATTTTCGAAAGCGGCCCGAACGTGACTTCACTTCCATCGCTGAGGAATCCGGTAACTTCGATCGTTTGGTCGCGGGTCGTTCCGTAGACGATCGAATTGGATCCGCAAGAATTATTGCCGAGCATGCCTCCGATCATGGCGCGATTCGAAGTCGATGTCTCCGGCCCGAACATCAATCCGTGTGGAGCCAATTTGAGATTCAGTTCGTCCCGAACGACGCCGGGCTGGACGACGACGGTTCGTTTTTCCAAGTCGATGTCGCCGATCGTTGTAAAGTGTTTGCCAACGTCAACAATGATGCCGTTGCCGACCACCTGTCCGGCCAGTGATGTTCCCGCAGTGCGTGGGACCAAGCTTATGTCGTGCGTGTTCGCAAATTCGATCAGCTTTTGAATGTCGCCGGCGGATTTCGGGAAGGCAACAGCTGCGGGAAGTCGCTGATAGACCGAGGCGTCAGTCGAGTAGAGCTTTCGAGTCAGCGAGTCAAATTCAACGTTTCCGTCGAGACTCTGGTTCAACGATTCGAAAAGCGAACGATCAATCGAAATAGGAGCGTTCATAAGTTCAGTCGCTCGGCAGATCGTGTCCCATTTTGTCTCGCTTTGTCGCGAGATACTTTTCGTTGTGCTCGTTCACGGGCGGCAAGATTGGAACTTGATCGACGACTCGCAAATCGAAACCGCGAAGGTTGAAGGCTTCTGTCTTTTTCGGATTGTTGGTCAAGAGTCGAACTTCGCTCATGCCAAGATCTTTCAGGATCTGAATCCCCACGCCGTAGTCTCGCATGTCAGCTTGGTGACCGAGAGCGATGTTGGCTTCGACGGTGTCCATACCTTCGTCCTGTAGAGCATACGCTTTAATTTTCTCAGCCAGTCCAATACCGCGCCCTTCCTGCGGCAAGTAAACCACGGCGCCGTATCCTTCACGAGCAATCATCGAGAGTGCCATGTCGAGTTGGTCTCCGCAATCGCATCTGAGCGACGTGAGCAAATCACCAGTAAAGCAACTGCTGTGCATGCGAACCAATGGAGCTTGTGATTGATTCGCAGGATCTCCCATCACGATCGCGACCGGTTCCTGTGATTCGAATTGTACTCGGTAGGCGATGATTTTGAATTCACCGTACTTCGTTGGCAGTTTCGCAGATGCGACTTGTGAGACAAGTTTTTCACTGACGCGTCGGTGGGCGATGAGATCTTCGATGGTGATGATCTTTAGATTTTTCTCCGCTGCGATCTGAAGCATCTGATCTCGAGTGGCTCTTTCGCCATCGTCATCCAAAATTTCGCAGAGGACTCCAGCTGGTTGCAGGCCGGCCATCCTCGCAAGATCGACAGCAGCTTCGGTGTGTCCGGCGCGACGAAGGACTCCTCCGGGTTTCGCCATCAAAAGATGGACGTGGCCGGGGCGTTGAAAGTCGTCTGGTTTGCTGGTCGGATCGGCGATGGACTTGACGCACAAAGCTCTCTCTTCTGCCGTGATTCCGGTGCGAGCCGTGACGTGATCAAGCGGCGTCAGGAACGCGGTTTGGTTGTTCGAGTCATTGTTTTCGACCAACGGCAAAAGCTTCAATCGCCGTGCCGTTTCTGGGAGGATCGGCATACAGAAATCACCTCGTCCGCTCATGATCAAGTTGATCGATTCGGCGGTCGCCAGTTCGGCAGCGCAGATGTAGTCGCCTTCGTTTTCGCGATTCTCATCATCGAGCACAATGACGACTTCGCCGCGACCAATCGCATCAACAGCTTCGGGAATGGATGAAAATTTGAGCGACATCTGGGAGCTCCGTTGGATAGCCGTTTGGGGTGGCCCAGCAATGAATCAGTGTCGAATTCAATGGCGACCGAGATCAAGCCTCGTCCATACGATTGGTGAAACTTGGAGGCCCTTTAATAAGTAAACTGCATTATAGAAACGTGGCCTAACAGCAAGTAAGGCTTAATTCCCTATTCGCGTCCGTTTTGACGCAAACATGGTTGGCGTAGTTGGTTTTGCCGAATTTTTGTTCAAGCGACCAAGGTGTTGATGCCAGCTACCTGCTATCGCGCGAGCTTGCTACAATTACGGAACGCATTCGTCCAAACTTACCATTAAGAAAGACATGAAATGAGCTTCGATCCAAATCAAAACACTCCTCCGATGGGGCATGTTCCTCCGAAGAAAAAAGGCGGCGCCTTGAAGTGGATTCTGGGTGGTCTCGGTTGTTTTGGCCTGCTGGGGTTGTTGTGCTTCGGAGGAATGGGCTACTTCGGCTATTCCGCATTCAAGCAGATGACGAACAATCCCGCCTTTCTAGAGGGTCGAGCTACTCTCGAAAGTTCTCCTGCTTTGGGTGAAGTGTTGGGTAATCCTGTCACCGTTGGTGAGTTTAATCCAGAAGGATTCAGGCAAACTCAACAAGGTGAGCGAGTGACGATTGAATACGATGTTGACCTATCTGGACCAGATGGTGCGGGGACGGCGACAATTGTAGTTGAAGGTCAATTGTTCACCGAAGACTGGAACGTCGAATCGATTACTGCGACTGTCAATGGAGAAGATGTTCCGCTCGACGGCAACGGAATCGATGTCAATATCGAAGGTGAGTGAACGACTCGAATAGCTTCGTATTCATGAACAAAAATTTAACAACATTTAGGATTCAAATTTAGATGGCGAAAATTACTCTCAAAGGAAACGACTGCAATACTTCTGGCGATTTGCCGGCTGTTGGAAGCGATGCTCCGGCATTCACACTTGTCGCGGGCGACCTCAGCGAGAAGACTCTGGCCGACTACGCTGGTAAGCAAGTCGTATTGAACATTGTTCCAAGCTTGGACACCGGAACTTGTGCGACGAGCGCGAAAACATTCAACGGTAAAGCCACCGAAGCTGGCGATACAGTGATTGTTAACGTTTCGAAGGACCTTCCGTTTGCACAAGGTCGCTTTTGTGAAGCGGAATCGCTTGAAAACATCAGCAACTTGTCTGCGTTTCGTTGCGGTGAATTCGGTGATGCTTACGGTGCTTCGATCGTTGATGGTCCGCTTAAAGGCTTACTTTGTCGTGCCGTTGTGATCATTGGTGCCGATGGCAAAGTGAAATACACTCAGCTCGTTCCTGAAATCGTGGACGAGCCCGATTACGATGCGGCACTGGGCGCGTTGTAATTGTTTAACGTCTAGCCGAAGGCGTCGGCGTTTTGAATTTGAAAAAACGCCTCACTGCTCCAAAGCAGTCAATTCTTGATACTCAGGGCCGGCTTCGAATTCGAATCCGCCCTTTTTTTGTTTCCCCATCCCGACCAACAAAGGCAACCATGGATTCGCTGATCACCGAAATCGCTGACTACGTTCACAACACAAACATCGACAGCGAATTGGCGTTTGAGACCGCCCGACACTGTCTGATGGATAGTCTTGGTTGCGGATTTCTGGCACTGGAGCATCCGAAATGTTTAAAGATGCTTGGGCCAGTTGTTCCTGGCGCCAATATGGATGGCGGCTGCCGCGTGCCGGGAACGGACTTAAGCCTCGATCCGGTCAAAGCTGCGTTTGATATTGGAACGCTGGTTCGTTGGCTGGATTTCAATGATACTTGGCTGGCTGCCGAGTGGGGACATCCGTCAGATAACCTTGGTGCGATCCTTGCGGTTGCCGATTGGAATTCGCGAGTCAAGGGAAAAGAAACTTCAGTTCTAGATGTGCTTACCGCGATGATCAAAGCACACGAAATTCAAGGGATCCTAGCGTTGGATAACTCGTTCAATCGAGTCGGCCTCGATCACGTATTGTTGGTTAGGATCGCAAGCACTGCTGTCGCAAGTTGGATGCTAGGCAATACTCAGCAACAAACGGCGAACGCAGTCTCGAACGCTTGGATCGATGGCGGAGCATTGCGAACGTATCGACATTCTCCCAATACGGGATCGCGGAAGAGCTGGGCCGCTGGAGATGCGACTAGTCGCGCGGTTCGCCTTGCATTGATTGCCGGTACTGGAGAAATGGGATACGAAACGGCACTCTCGGCGCCAAATTGGGGATTCAACGACGTGCTCTTTGAAGGTAAACCAGTAACGTTGGCGAAGCCGCTAGCCAGCTACGTGATGGAGAACATTCTTTTCAAGATTTCTTTCCCGGCTGAGTTTCATGCTCAGACGGCCGTCGAATGTGCCCTGACGTTGCATTCAGATGTTGTCGATCGACTAGATGAAATTGAACGCGTTGAGATGCAAACGCAAGAGCCGGGCGTTCGAATCATCGATAAAACGGGGCCGTTGGACAATTTCGCTGATCGGGATCACTGCCTTCAGTACATGGCGGCGATCGGTTTGATCTTTGGCGAGCTGACCGCTCATCATTACACCGACGAAACTGCGAAAGATCCTCGTATCGATGCGTTGCGAGACAAGATGGTTGTGAGCGAAAATACCTCGTTTACTGAAGAGTACTACGATTTGGAAAAGCGTGCCATCGGCAATAGTATTCAAGTTTTCTTCACCGATGGAACGTCAACAGATTGCGTTGAGGTTTCCTATCCGATTGGTCACCGCGTTCGCCGCGATGAGGGAATTCCCGTATTAAAACAAAAGTTCAACAACAGTATGGTTGGCGTTTTCGATAAGGATCAAATGATTTCGATCCTTGACGCGTTTGGAGATGCTGGCAAATTGAACAGCATGAAAGTGTGTGACTTCATGGATCTGTTTGTGGCCAAGGAGAAAGGCATGTTGCTGGCATAGCGATGGATATACAACGCGCAAATGAGCTGTATGAGAGAGCGGAAGCCGCCAATGAAATTGGTCGATATGGTACTGCACAGAAGTTGGCTGCTGAAGCGATCACATTCATGCCCGACGCCGCGGATTTGTACGGCTCGCTGGCGCGAGCGTGTCTGGGGTTGAACCAGCTTCCACAATCCGAATTCAATTGTAGAGAAGGGCTAAGGATCGATCCGGATAATTTGTGGCTGTTGCGGATTCTGGTGCTGGTCACCCGATTGCGGAAGAACTACGCGGAATCAACCCTTGCTGCAGAGAGGCTTCTGCAACTTGCACCGGACGACAGTCTTTCGCATATCGCCTCCGGAAAAACTTTTTCGGAATGCGGTAGGACCGCAGAGGCAGTGCAGCAATTTAGAGAAGCACTCAGACTCGATCCCAACAATGATGACGCCCTGACTTCACTTGGGATTTGTCATTTGAATATGGGCAATTCGAAGTTGGCGGAACAGCAATTTCGCCAGGCGTTGTCTTTGAATCCGAACAGTGCTCCTGACTTAAACAACCTTGGCATTTCACTTCAGCAGCAAGGGAAGGAGAAGGACGCGGCGGTTGCCTTCAAAGCCGCCGTGATCGTGGATCCGACATGCGCGGTCGCGAAAAGCAATGCAAAAGCGTCAATCGCCAGCTACCTTGCTGTCGGCAGCGGTCTATTTGTTTTTTACGTGTTGGCCAAAGTGATGTTTGTCGCAGGGAAAGTGCCAGCGACAAACTTAGTCAATGAAATCCCGCTGGGCCAGCAGAAGGTCATTGTGGTGGCGATCGGTGTTGTTTTTTTGTCACTGTTCTGGTTCCTCGTTTACGGCCGTCCAATGCTGAGAAAGCGTGAACTGCTCGGCGCCGATCCGCAGATCCTTGAATTCTACAAAGCGGTTTGTAGGGACAAGGACGCAGCGTAGAACATTGTCGCCCAGCTCTCCGAGCTGGTAGCGAGTAGATGCCAAAGTGTTTCCACCGGCAAGACTCAAGCAATCACATCGCTTTCGAACACGCACGCCATCGGTTCGAAGACCCCAGCGACATTACTTCGCGAGGTAGCCACTGTCTGCGATCCATTCACCCATGCGATGTTTCCATCCGTTGATGGACTTCAGTTTGCTGCGATCGCCCATGTTAAACCCGTGTCCACCCTGATTGAAGACGTGTAATTCCATTGGCACTTTGGCGGCACGAAGTTTCATGGCCAGTTCAAGCGTCACTTTTGCGGCGCCGTCATCGTTAGCGACCAATAAAAAAGCCGGTGCAGAGCCTTCTGGAATTGTTTCTGGAATACCAAGAGGTCCAGCATAAATCATGACCTGAAAGTTTGGCTCGCAGCTGGTTTGGTCGATCTTGTCTGCTGCTGATTTGTCGCCTTGATGATTGTCGTAGGCAACCATCGAAACGACTTCTCCACCGGCGCTGAATCCAACCAAGCCGATTCGATTCGGATCGATGGAAAGTTTCTCGGAGTAGTGCCGAACCCAACGCATTGCTCGTTGCCCATCCTGTTTGGCGTGGACGTCAATTTTATATGGTGAATTCTCTTCGCGCCCCAAACGGTATTTTAAAACGAACGCATCAACGCCAAGTTCATTAAAGTATTCGGCTGCCTGATTTCCTTCCGCCCCAGCGACCAGTAGTCGATGTCCTCCGCCGGGACAGATGACAACGGCGGCGCCAGTGCGTTTTTCTTCCGGGGCTAGGAAAACGGTTAGGGATGGGTTGTGAATGTTCTTCACCCACCAGTCTTTTGCTTCTTCCGCTTCGTCTTTGCGATCTTCGAATCCCGGTGCTCCATTTTCCCAGAGGGGAATCTGGGCATTTGTAGGAATCGTTCGCGAGATAACTTTTTCATACTCCGCAGTTCCCTGTGCGTGAAGATTTTGAAGCGGAACTAGAACCGCACAGCAAATGATGGCGAATCGAATCATTGGAACATCCTGAGAGCTTGAAGTTGTCACACAATCATAACGCAAAGAGTAAGCCTTGAATTCCCGTTGTTTTCCAATCACGGAGTGACGGCAGGTGTTAGCCCCGAACGCAAGTCCGGGGAAAACCATCTCAATCTAACCTTTTAGTCCCGAAGGGACGACATGAGTCAGACCTCGAATTCTGTCGTCTATCTCGGGCAAACGTGGACAACCTTAAACATTACACTTTAGGATGAGCATCTGGTATCGGCCCGATCGCCGTCGCAAACGCAGTCGCGTGAGAATTACAATGTGAGATGCTGATTAGCACTTCATCGATGCCAAGTTTGTCGCACCATTCGCGTGCAGCGTTATGCAACGTGACCGAAGGCTTGCCACCCATCTCGTTCGTGATTTCGATGTCGGTCCAAGCAATTCCTTTGGCCCAACCGGTTCCCATCGATTTCAGGATTGCTTCTTTTGCAGCCCAACGACCGGCGTAATGCTGAATGTGGGATTTACGGCCCCCGCAATACTCAATTTCCCATGCGGTGTAAACGCGTTCAAGGAACAGCGCATCGTGCTTTTCGATCATGGTCGCGATGCGCGAGCACTCGATGATGTCTGTTCCAATTCCGACGACGTTATTCATGATTTTGGAGGTTTGAGTCCGCAAGCGTCTTGGGCACGTCGTAAAACTTCGCCAGCTTTGTCACGAGCTTTTTTGGCGCCTTCGTTGAGAATGTCGCGAATGCGATCGGGATCTGATTCAAGTTCCGCACGCCGTTCTCTCGCTTCGGCAAAATATTCTTCCGCCGCTTGAGCCAAGGATTTCTTTACGTCGCCGTAACCAAAACCACCGCGACGGTACATGGCTGCCATCTCTTCAATTTGAGCTGGCTGCGCGAACAAAGAGTATAGCTGAAAGAGATGATCGCCTTCGGGTTCTTTTGGATCTTCCATCGGTCGCGAGTCGGTGTCGATTCGCATAACTTTCTTCTTCATCGATTTTACGGGCTCGAACACTTCGATGAAGTTGCCGTAACTCTTCGACATTTTCTCGCCGTCTGTGCCAGGCACTTTCGCGCTCTGATCAAGAATCCGTGGCTCGGGAACAACGAAGACTTCTCCGTATTGATGATTAAATGCTTGGGCAACATCACGACAAAGTTCGATGTGTTGCTTTTGATCCTCACCGACCGGAACAATGTTCGAATCGTAGGCCAGAATGTCAGCGGCTTGAAGAATCGGGTAAGTAAAAAGACCGGTAACAACTGGCAGACCCTTGGCAATCTTGTCCTTGTACGAAACGCATCGCTCAAGGACTCCCATCGGAGTTCCTGACATCAGGATCCAACAGAGCTCCGAAACTTCCGGCACATCAGATTGCAGGAATAGAATCGCTTTCTCAGGATCCAGGCCCAAGGCAAGCATGTCCATCGTCGTGTTCAACGAGTTCTGATAGAGCTGTTCACCGTCGCGGATCGTCGTCAGCGCGTGCAAATTGGCGACGAAATAATACGATTCATCTTCGTTCTGAAGAGCGATGTATTGCTGGATGGCTCCAAACCAGTTGCCCCAGTGAGGACGGCCTGTTGGCTGAATTCCGGAAAGTACGCGCATGGAATCTTGAGTGAGAAAAGAGAATGTCGAGGGTTACGAATTCGGCTGAATGACGTCTTTCCAAACGCAGCCAGACCATGAAAGTCCAACTCCGAAACCGATCAGAATGTTCTTTTGATCTTTCGAAAGTCGTTTCTGTTCACGTAACTGGCTGATCAGGATCGGCAGCGTCGAGGAAACCGTGTTGCCGACGTCAGCAAGCTCGATCGGAATCTGTGATTCGTCAATCTTTAACTGCTGGCGAAGCATGTCCAGCATCTTGAACGTCGCCTGGTGGACAAGATATTGGTCGAGTTCGTCCTTTGTCGAATCAGACGTTCGCAATATCTCATCGATCAGCTTCGGAATCTCAGACAATGTAAAATTGATCAGGTTCGGCCCGTCCATGTACAGGTCACTCTTCCAACGGCGTTTTCGCTGCGGCTGAAATTCCTGAGGTGTCTTGCGAAAGCCACCCGGATTGGCAGGAGTCACGCACAGCATGTGGGCTCCCGTTCCGTCGGTTCCGAACTGGTAACCAGCAAGCGATTGTTCCGGATGTGATTCGACCAACGTTGCCGCTGCACCGTCGCCGAAGATCGTGCGGATGCTGCGGTCGTTCTTGTCAATGAATTTGGAATACGTCTCGGCGGTTACAAACAGGACGCGTTTCGCGAGGCCAGTTTGAATGAAGCCATCGGCCATCGACAACCCATACGGATAGGCGCTACAGCCAAGATTGAAATCGAGGGCGCCACAATTCGTTCGCAGGCCCAAACGCGATTGCATCAGACAAGCCGTTGTCGGAAGTGCGAAGTCCGGTGTCTGGGTGCAGAATAGAAGGAAGTCGATCGACTTCGGATCGATGTCGTGTTCGGCGAAGAGCTTTTCACAGGCAGCAACGCCCAGATCAGATGACGTCTCGTCTTCCGCTGCGATGTGTCGATTGTGGATGCCCGTCTTGGATGCGATCAGGTCCATGTCCCAACGCGGATTGTCCTTACTCAGGTCCGCATTGGATTCCACATTCTGGGGAAGGTAAACGGAAATCGGTCCAATGGCTGCATATTGTTTGGTCACAAAAACTAAATCCCAAACCGGTCAAACGCCGTGATCTTGTGTGCAAAAAGAGGTCAAATTCGAAGCTAAAAGGTTACCAGAGTCCCCCCACTTCGCGAAGATGCCAAAACGGCTATTTCAGGCCAGATCGAGGACTCGAAGTAGCGGTTTTTCGGATCAAGAAAGAGGTTCCGCTGCTGGAGTTCACTTTGAGGCGTGCGGATCAACCGTTCAGCGAACGAGCGGGTCTCACTAAGAACCGCTTGACCTTCCGGTTGGGCGTCCTGCCGGGTTGCCGCCTCCTTCAGGAAGATAGCCCAACGCCAATTCGCACGTCAGGAACTGCATCCACTTGCTCAGATCTCCAACAAGTTTTGGCCACAGAACCAAGTGGAAATGAGATGGCAACAAGCAGCACGAGAGCAGGTGCATTGAAGTCCCCTCGTTTGCTTGCCCCTCAATTGCCCAAAAGACGAATCGTAAATCGGGTTCGGTCTCAGCAAGTTCCAGCCCTATCATCTAGGTTTGCTTGCCACTTTCAAAAAAGCGGCGACCAGTTTGCCGGGAGACTGCGACGATGGAACGTGTAATTCGGCAACGGAACCGTCTTTGAATTCGATTCGGAGTTGGTTTTCGGCATACGTTATCCCGTCAATGACATTGATTGGCCAATCAGCTTTGATTGCCTTGGGTGTTCCAATAGCAAGAACCTTTGGGAAAAAGCAGAGCCGCCGATCTGTAAGAGCGACGACGCCGTTACAGTCGATCGATGCCGCAAGGCCGTCTGACGATTCCGGCACGTCCCATGCTTTGGAAGTCCTTGAGATCGACCGGTTGGCAAATTCAACCAGCTTCGCACCGAGTCCGTAGCACGCATGAAACACCTCTTCATCTGAGGCGATCTCAGGGTGCGATTGAATCTTCTTGGTAAACTTCCACCACATGCTTGTGTCTCGGGAATCGAAAATAAAAAGGGTCACCCGGCCACCGAGGCCATGTCCCAAGTGCAAGATCGGCACGATGCGTGTGGTGATGATCACTGACAGCGAAGGCCGCGTGATCTGGAGAGCCTTGCCCGAACACGGGTGCAAATATCTCGATTCCGGTTAGCCCAACATTCGCGTTGCCAACCAACTAGCCAACTGATTGACCGGGAATCTTTGAAGCTTCGAGCCGCAAGGAGCCTTGATGCTGCGCGGTGTGAAAAATCAAAACACAAAACGGAATCGAGAAGACAGTTCAAAGGCCATTTCGGGCTTCTTGAACAAAGCGTTTGAGCTCCGGCGGGACCAAAGCCGCCGATGATCGAAAGAAAGTGGACAACACCAACCAGACGGACCCTCAATCCGATGACACCCGCGAAGTCAAACGCTCAATTGTTATCCAGCGTTCGACCTTCGGAAAGCTCAAGTTCTACATGGAGTTGTATGCAAAAAACATTGTTTCGTTTTTGTAGTACACCCTAATCTGTTTCCCATTTCCGCCAGTCACAGTTGAAAGCGAAATCTCGGGTCCATCCAGATCAAAGTGGTTTATGTCATTCATGAGTAGCGTGTTGTCATACGTTTTGAGCGGCACCTCGTAGTTTGCAGCCCAATTTCTAAATTCGGTTTCCGTCATTGAATATGTTGCATAAAGGGAGGCGAATTCGGCGGAATATGTGATTCGCCCATCATTCGGAACCCATTTGTTTTGGGACTCGTGGCGGCGTAGAAAAAGAGCTTGATGAAAGGTTGCATTCGACACGTACGAAAGTGCCAATCCGCCACCAATTGTCACGAGCAGCGAGGCAATGAAAGCCGGCTTCCAGATTCGACGCAGAATGACTGTGAACACAAGAGCGCAGCAAAAAGACAAGGCCGTCAGCCAGAGAAAAGTGCTCAAATAGATTGCGCCGAGATTCATTTGCCTTAGCTGGATAACGAATTGCGATCTATCGGGGCGTGGTTTTCGCATCGCAATTGGA
>CAZORS010000103.1:0-18890 GCA_964582025.1 uncultured Pirellulaceae bacterium
GCCCGACGAACAAGTGAGTGGCTCCCAAACATTGCAAAACCACTCGCTTGCGCTTCGGGCTCGTACTGACGATTGGTCAGTTTTGAAACACGAACATGAATCAAGATTCGATTACACAGAACTTAAACATGAAAGGAAAACGATGAACACATTCATCGACAACCAGTGGTCTGCGTACTGTGAACGACTTAGAACTTCGGCTGCTCGATATGCCGGCGATGATCCCGACTTGCAAAAACAGCTCGCGGACGAAGCTGAACAGTTCATTCAGGCCAATCCAGTTGAAGACTACGGAACGCTGCTCGAAGCGATGGCGAAAGCACAGCCGTTGGTACTTGAATGGCGATCACGCTCACCGGCAATCGAAGAACAGCAATCCGAAGAGATGTCACAAACAACTTGATTAACGTTGTGCGACGTGGCGGTAACAGGGAAGCAAGCTCACGTCCGAGTGAGCTTTGCATCCATGTCAACTTTACGTCCGGCCAGCGAACTCGACGGATCCTAATCCTCGTTAAGCAGTTGCTGATCGGCCTGTTTCTTCCGACCCCAAACGAGGTTGTCCAGCGAAAAACGACCGGCGCCGAGAAAGAAGATGGCAACGTAGGCTGCGAGGTACACGGCGGCGAGTTCTTTCTTTTGCCACGGATCGTCAGCATGCACGACAAACAGGGCAACGATCATTGTGAACGCCAGTGGCACCGATGCGAATCGCGTGAACAATCCGGCGATCAACAGCACAGAACAACCGATCTCTGATCCGATCGCCGAAATCAAACTGGCTTGACTGCCCATTCCCAGCGGATCGGGAAACTTGTCTACGAGCTCGTTGTATCCGTTGAATTTTTGCAAGCCGTGGACCATCATCATCGCGCCGAATGCAACGCGAAGTATGAATTTGCCCGTGCAGTCGAGTGCGGCTCTCATGTTGATTTCCTGTTTGTTAAAGTGAATTTTGTGAACGCCAGCGACCTATGAAAGAGCTCTATGGTTGAGCCGGGTTCATTGGATTGCCAGTCCAGATGTTTTCAACCGCCCGATCGAAGGCAAGTTTCCCTAGTTTTGATTTGCTGAAGCCACTTCCATGAAGCGGAAGCACGCCACGGATGTCGCGGGCCTTGATGATCAGTTGCCATTGCTCGCAAAATCGAAGCTTGTCCTGCTGCCCCATCGGAGGCCGCTGAAGCAAGGGAGGATCGCAGTTTTGCTCGGGGCCCGGACCGACGGCACTGTCCCCCGCAAGTAAAAATCCGTCGTTGGCATCATACAGCATGATTGAACCGCTGGTGTGCCCCGGAATGTGAATCAGTTCGACATTGACTTTCTGCAGAACGTCCGAGGTCATCGGGTCACCGAATGGGAAATCGCAACCGTGAGCTTTCGCAATGGTTTGGTCGGTTGCGTGAAGCAGCGACGTCAATTCAAACTGCTCCTGAAGTTCAACAAACGCATCTCCTGATTCTGCGAGGTCGCTGTGGCTGATGAATGAAGCAACTGGCGAACGGCCGTGGCTGACCAATTCGCGGACTCCATCAAGCGTCCAACTGAACGGTGAGTCAAACAGAATGAACATGCCGCTCTTGAGAATCGCAAAAGAGTTCAGTGGCCGGTGTGTTGGGCCGGAAGACGAACCTTTCTGCGGCAGCATCGCGATCGATGGACTGATTGATTGAATGTCGGGGCTGTAAAACTCAAACATTGGGATCTCTGTGAATGATAGTTATCAGCGTTGTGGTAAGAGAAACTGAATTCAGTTGTCCTGTTCGATCTCTGAATGCGACTTGAGTACTTCGTCGCCGTCGTCCTGTTCGATCAAGTAAGCAGGTTCGTTGGTCGATGCATTGCGAGTGACTTCCGTTCCAGAAATCCTTCGCGTGATCTTCTCAGTGAATTGTTCGGTGACTTTGCCACGCCCGAATCCACTGCCCCATTTCCATTTGACTTCGGTGCCTTTGCTGTATTTATCTGCCATGTGGTTCGCACTTTGTTGAACTGAAGAATTCTGTTGTTGCCAGCAATTCGCCTTGTGCAAATCTCAGGCCAAATTGAGGTACCTCTTACGGCGGTCGTGGCCTTGGCACACCGTTTGCTCCTTTGGTCGTTCAACATTCACTTCAACAGGCCGCCATGATTGGCAGGCCGTTTAAATATCGAGGAGATTCAACATGGCTTTAACGTACTTGCTTGCCAACAAAGACACTGAAATGCTGGAAACTACAATTTTCAGCAGCGAAGAAGGCGATGCCGTAATCGTATTCACCGACCGGAAGCACGCGGATGCGTACATCGAAGACGCCGAGTGGACCGATGAGATGGTCGTTGCCGAGCTGTCGCCCGTGCCGTTCATGGAATGGCTGATTCAGTGCTTCAATAATGGAGTCAAGCTCATGGCTATCGACCCACGACGTTCAGAGCAGGAAAACGGAAATCGGGTTAGTACGCTCAATATTGAGGCGCAGTTGGAGCATGCCGGGAATCATATCTTCATGGTGGCGAATCGCGAGTTCTAACACGAGCCCGAGGCGCGAGCGAGTGGTTTGCCGCGCATCGGGCATAGAGTTCAACAATCGGTGCACCTAGCACGAATTTGCGCAGAAAAATTGTTCGCTTACGTTTCGGACGTTTTATGAGTGTCGACGACCGCATCAAATCGACGATTCCAGCTCCCTTTTCGTTCTGTCATGATGAAACACCGTTCGAACAGGGAACGGAATTTCGATGCCACTACGATCGAGTTCCATCTTCACCGCTGAGACAACTTGATCTTTTACTTTCATCACCGTCGCCTGTTCCGGCTTGGTCCACCATCGACAACGTAAATTGACACTACTGTCAGCCAACTCAACGACCAACACATCCGGAGCTGGATCAGACACAACCCCCTCGCACTGATTGACCGCGTCGAGCATCACCTCTGCGGCCAGCTTTAAATCATCGGCATAGCTGATGCCGACATCGTACTGCGACCGTCGGCTCTCGAAAGCGGTGTTGACGACGACGGGATTGGTATAGATCTGGCTGTTTGGAATGACCACTCGTTTGCCGTCGTAAGTATTGATGAGCGTTGCGCGTGTTTCGATCGCTTCGACAGTGCCTTCGAATTCTCCCGATTCAATTTGGTCGCCGATTCGAAACGGTTCGCGTAGCAAGATAAGCACGCCCGAAAGAAAGTTCTGCAAGATGTCTTTGAAAGCGAAACCGATCGCTACGCCGCCGATCCCCAAGCCTGCCAGCAGATCTGCAGGTTTGACTGAAGGAGCAACGATTGCGGTTGCGACAAGCAGCCCTGCGAGCAAAAGCAGCCCCTGAGCCAGTCGCCCCAGCACAATGCCGAGGTTTGCCGAACGCCGATCGGCAGAATATTTGTGGATGATGCGACGCGCGAAACCTGCCGCGATCCAGAACAGTGCAAAAACAACCAGCCCGACAACGATGTTTGGAAGCAGACTCAAAAGCCCGTCCCACATCGAATCGAGCGTCTCAAAGATGTTGCTGGTGTTGGTGTCGATGCGACCGGCTTTGTCGGCTGGTTCATCCGTTTGAATCGTAGTCATGAATCTGTTGGCCTTCGATGAACGCTGGTGAGGACGGTTGACGACGCTTTACTTAACGCAGATGTCGTTGCAGACATTCAGAATGCCGAACTTTCGAACAGTCGCTTCGGCGACTTCTTTTTGCCAGATCTCGTTGACTCTGCCTGAGATCTGGGCCGTCTCATCGATCACGCAAACTTTCAATTCAGAGTCCGGCAGCCCAATGACTCTGCTCAGGGACGCGCGAATCGTGTTGCAATGCTCGTCATTGGCAATCACTTTCGTCGCGTTAACCATCAGCATGTTTTCGACTTGTCGCACACCTCGAACGCCCATCGCGACGTCTTCGGCAATTCGTTTTTCCGCATCGTCGGCCACGTAGCCGCTCAGCGTCACGGCGCCATCGCGAACATCGACTCGAATCACTTGCTGTCGAATGGCGGGATCAAGCAACAGATTGTCGCTGACCAGTTCAGCGATCTTTCGGTCGTTTTCGCGATACTTTGAGTCGACTTCGAGAAGATTCTCGACGGATGAAACGCCATCGCACGTTGCCGCAAGTTGAACGGCTCGAAGCTTCCGCCGGAATGATCCGACTTTGCCTACCAACTGAACTTTCCCGTCGTTGGCGATCACATCGATGTTGGCCGAGGAGAAATCTGGATCGCGAAGTAACTTTTGCGATACAAAGTGTTCGAGATGTTCGTTTTGAATCTTCATCGGTTCCTCACTGCTTTATTTGATTGCGTTGTGGACAAGATTGCAGATTGCGTACCAAGCTCGCGAGGACACAGAGCGAGGCTGAATCGCCGTTTTCATACGGCTCTAAGCGGTCAAAATTGGTTCCTTGGAAGCCACTCTGGGTTCTGCGTGACCAGATCGACCAGTGCGATCATCGTCGCCGAAGTTAAGCGTTACGAGAGTTCGGTACGGTGCATCGCCGCCTCAAGCCGCTCTTTGACTCGCGGGCTGCCGTCAACGTAGCTGGCAATCATCCCCAGCGACCCTTTTCGGCAGCAGTCATAAGTTACCGGATGCGCGATCACGCAAACGCGACCGGATTCATCAACGCGGCAGGGCTGAGGATCCTCTCTGTCTTTAAGTCGAAGCAAGGCCGTTTCGATTCGGTCGATACAAGTCATCGCTGTGAATGGATCATTGATGCCCGGCGACAACGCCCGGATCGCGATCTCCGTTAGCTCATTGAATGCGTAGCGGACATCCTGCGTCGGCGTTCGCGTCGCCCCGACGATGAAAGCGCCGCGGATCCGACAGGCGAGGCTTTCCAAATCGTCTTCGTTTTCCTCGTCATTTTCGGCCGAGGGAACTTCGAACACGTCTGCAAGTTTGGTTCCCTTGGACACGAAGTCGCCGGGCTGGGTTTTGACGACGATAACCGTCTCCGATTCGCACGCGACATGAATGATCGTCTCATTTTCAATCGCCTGGATGTACCCTTCCGATTCGCCGAATACTTCCATTGCAGCGCTTTGCGATGTGTACTGTTTCACGGCTTCTTCAGATGCTTTTTCGTCGGTTGCAGCGTCGTTTTCTTCAGCCGGTTCACCAATTCGTTCAGGAAACATTCGATCAATGGCGACGTCTAAATCGGCAGCCGACGAGAGGATGACGTTCGGTGCCTGAATCGCTTTCGAGATGTCGTGGATGTAATAAATCAGCGTCGCCAAGCAAACGATTGTCAAAAGAATCCCAACCACAACGGCCGTCGTTGGCACGAAGCTATAGCCTTCGAGCTCGCGAATCGAAGCCAATGCAAGAATGCAAAACAAACTGGTCGAGACGAAAATCCCTAGCGTGAAGTGTGTGCTGCGGCGGTTGCGATAGGTTCGAATCAAACGAGAACCGAACTGTGATGAAGCCAGTGAGAGCGCGACGACCGTGATAGAAAAAACGACGCCTGTTGATGTCACCATGGCTCCAACAATCGACGACAGAATCGAGCGTGCGGCCGGCGGCGACATTCGAAAAATAGACTCGGATCCGTAGAAAGAATGCTCTATGGATGCATCGACCCAAATCAACGACAACCCGGAGACCACGGCCAGAACCATCATCACAGCTGGGACGAACCAGAAACTGCTACGAAAGGTATCCCAGAGACTAAGTAACCGAGTTTGCATGCTTGGTGAATTTCAACGTAGGGGTGAATTCTAATATCGGCTATCGCGACCGCGGCGACATTGACTCGATATAAGCAACTGACATGCCGTAAAGAATCGCTGGCGATAGTGGCCGCTTGGAGCCCAGCGTGGCTCTGCAGAACCCAATAGTTGTGTTTGCTAAAGGCGATTGCACCTGGGACACATTGTTTCGGGGGTTCGGCATGGGTCCTGCAACGTAGGTCCAGTAAACAAACAAGTCCAGCGAAAGGTATGACGGTGATGAAGCCAAATCAAATGATCGAAGACGACGGAAATCTACAGGCCGTTGTTGGTGTTTTTGAATCAGCAGAAGACGCAAGCCGAGTCGCGGCGTCGCTTCGCGGCCCCGATGTGGCGATCCAACGCGTTTCGCTGGATGACTCTGCCGTTCCCAGCACGCTTCCAAGCTTGCGGTACGAAGAAGTCGATCATGTCGATCAAAGCGACGTCAACAGTGGCATGATCAAGGGTGGAGCCATCGGCGCTGGATCAGGCTTGCTTCTGTTCGCGGTTCCGGGCCTCAACATTGCAGCACCGATTGCAGGTGCTCTGGCCGGAGCCTTCATTGGCGGAGTCGCCGGCGTTGATGAGACCAAGCGGGCAATTGAGCTGCCCAATGAAGTGGACTATCGGCAAATGCTGGCCGACGGAAAGTCATTCGTCGTGATCGGCGGGAGCGAGCAAGTTCGGATGGAATTCGCAAACAGAATGAAAGACTTGGGAGCGATCGAAACGCATCAGCATCCGCCTGTGTTGCACGCGGTGCGAAACGGAAACGCGTAACGCTTTCAAAGCAGCACGGCTGTCCCAGCCGTGAACATACAGCATAAGTAAACCATTACCATCGAGATTTCGAAAGGAAACAATGTCTACAAAACTACGGCACGTCAAATTTATTCTCTGCCTTGCGACGGTCGCAACGGCGGCATTTACCACGACCGGCTGCAGCACTGAGACTCTCGAAGAGGCAGCTGAAGTCACCAACGAGGCCACCGATGGCGTCGACGAAGGTCAATACGCTAACGGAGGTCAAACAGACCGCATTTCTTCTGACTGATTCCTACATTAAGTAAACCGATAGTCGTCAGGCTACGACGCCATGCGAGGTTGCTGCATGATCGACAACGGGTATTCCTCAACGCGAGGGCTCACGTCTTCGAACGAAAGTTCACCGCGGAGAATTTTAATCGAGTCGGGTGCATCAATTCCGATTCGCACTTGATTTCGATTTGTTCTTAAGACTTCAATCCGAATGCCCAATTCTGGGATGACAATCTCTTCGCCGACTTTTCGTGACAGTACCAACATCGCGATCTCCTTATCGTTCCATTTTCTGTTTGCTGCTCTTCAAAAGATGAAAAGCCGAATTCGCGAAGATGCATCGATTGGGCCATTTTTTCGGATTGACTCAAGTTTCACACTGTCTTTTCCGGGGGCCAACGGCGTTTGGTTGACTTTTCTCGAAGGTTTTCAGCATCTGGTGTTCCGAAATAAAAATACGCTAGCACTTCGGCTCGTTTTGGAGCTCCACGAAAGGGTGGTTTCCGAGAAGTCAATTGGAACTCTGGGAGTTCATCTATTGCGAAAAACGTGATTCGGCAGGAACCATTGTTTCATCATGAGGTAAATCACCCTTCCGTTTTCGAAACGTTTGGCATGCACTCTGCTTCATAGCTATTTCGTTACATCAACCCTCTTATTAGGAGTTCACAAATGAGTTTGGAAACGAAAACAAATTTGAATGAAGCAACCATTTCGGGCGTCCAGAAACTGATTCGATACAACATCGATTCCGCGGAAGGATTTCAGGAAGCTGCAAGAGACATCAAGACCGATGCGATCGCGTCGCTGTTCCGTGACCTCGCTGCTGAGCGACAGGAGCTCGCTGCTGAACTGAAAACGCACGTCGAGTTCAACGGTGAAGAGCCGGTCGATTCAGGATCAATCATGGCGGCCGTTCACAGAGTTTGGATCAACGTTCGTAGCATGATCAACGGTGGAGCCGCTTACCCCGTTCTTTGCGAAGCCGAAAAAGGTGAAGACTACATCAAGGCGGCCTACGAGGGTGTCTTGAAAGAGTCAGCCGGCAGCGCAATGAACGACGTGTTGACTCAGCAGTACGCCAAAGTGAAATCCGGACACGACCGCGTCCGTGACTTACGTGACAGCTTCAAAGATAGTTAATCCGCTACTGAAGTCTGAAGTTGTGGAACTGAAAATGGCGCGTCAATCTCTGGCGTGCCTTTTTCGTGTTCCGTTGTCGCTCTGCGCCAGCAATGTGATTCCATATCCTAATCCGTCTCGTTTCTTCAACGACCAATCGCCTGGTTCCGCGGAAGTCAAAGCGGACTGCAATGCACCAGCAGCGAACAAACACAGCAACACTCGCAAAAAAATAACAACGCATCAGCTCGTCCACTGGCATGCGTGATGCACTAACTACCTTTCAACACTAACTCATCCGTTGAAAGCAAAAAAGGAAATTAAAAGCCATGAACGAAAAGCAAAAGCACTTTCAGGAGATACTCGAATCATTCAGCACTGCCATGTTCACGACGTTGGGAGGCGATGGAATCCCAAGAGCTCGTCCGATGCAAATCGCAGAAGTAAGCAGCGATCAGCAAGTCTGGTTTTTCACGCGGCTTAGCTCGGAAAAGATCGACGAAATCCAAGCCGACCCGACCGTGTGCGTCACCATGCAAGGTGGTGGCAAGTTTCTTTCGCTGAGCGGCACGGCGTCGGTGGTGAGGGATCAAGACCACATCGATCGCCTTTGGAGTGAGCCCTACAAAGTTTGGTTTCCGGAAGGGAAGAACTCACCCAACGTCACACTGCTATCGGTGGAACCGACCAGTGGAGAGTATTGGGACACCAGCGGGTTGACGGGGCTTCGATATTTCTACGAAGCCGGAAAAGCGTACTTTCAGGGATCGGAAATCGATACAGAAGGCTTGGACGTCAACGCGAAAGTCAAACTGTAGGTCGCGATCGAAACACAGCAAGTGCTGGCAAAAATTGCAGCTGACTCTTATGCCGTAACTGGCCGCCATCAAAGCTGTCTGGCACACACCTTGCAACCAATGATCAAATGACACCGTCGTGGTGTCGATTGGGATTTAACTTGCGTCGACCCAACGCAACACAGATTTAGAAAAGGAAGTTCAACATGAAATCCACAAGCAAACTCGCCGTCTCCGGCATTGCAACTTTTGTATTCGCAGTCCTTGCCGTATCAAGTTCCGCACAAGCTCAAGGCCCCGGTACCTTCGATGGCAATGGAATCTTTGACGGCGGCGGCATCTTTGACCGCTATCCGGGATCTGGAGTCATCGACGGCGGTGGCGTATTCGATGGCGGCGGCGTCTTCGATCGTTTTGACCAAGGCACTTACGCGTCTTCGGCCTACCCAGCTGTCTCGTCGCCGTACGTGGGAGCAACGTTCACGTCGGGTCAAGCAACTTATAGTACTCCAGTGACGATGAACCAGTCGGTAAATGGTTACATCTCGACACCGCAGCCAGTTGTAAGTAACACCGCCGGAAGCTACGGTTACTCATCCGTGCCAATGTACACCGCGAACAACGCGTGCTGTTGCGATACAGCTCCAGTCCGTCGAGGACTTTTTGGTCGACTTGGACTGTTCCGTTAATTCGAAACAGAGTGTGACAATATCCAAAGCGGCTTCGCGTCAGGCGGAGCCGTTTTTTTTTGTGAGACAAAGGTGCAGAAAATGATGACAGAACAACAACGTGAAAGGTTTTCAGGGGCGATCGATCGTCTCGCGGGCGATGAAGGGATGTTCCTCAAGGTCGCCGCGATTGCATCCGAAGATGCGCCCAAATTGATTCACCAGTCCGAGTCGGAATTGTCGGAGCATAAATTTGAAAACGCAGCTGCGAGCATTCATAAACTGAAAGGCTTGCTGGCCACTTTCGTGTCTCCAGACCATAACTTGAGACTTGACGATGTCATGAAAGCCGTGAAGGCCGACGACCGTGAGAATGCTGCCGAGCAATGGCAGGCTGTTAAACCGAATTTGCACAGCCTTGTCGCGGAGATCAATAGTCTGCCGTTTCGATAGTTCGTTACAGATCAAATTCGATCGGATCCAAAAATCCGGCTGGCCAATCAAAACAGAGTTTGTTTACTCGCTGGATGGCATTCTTACGCAACCGTAAAGCATGGCACCCACTCATTGCAGCTTTGACCAATCAATGGCCATTTGACCAATCGATGACCTTGTGCGTGACGTCAGAAAGGGACTCTGTCTTCGACGCACTAAAGAATTCGGTGAATTGATTGATCAAATTCTTCGATGCGTCCCAGTATTCAGCTGATGCAACGTCGAATCGAACGACCGTGATGACTTCGACAGGCGATTCAGCACCGAACCACTTTTTGCAATCATCATTCCAGAGCAACTCCGCTTTCTTTGCGTCGTCGATTTGCTCTGCCGTTCCAGTTATCGACACGTAGTGAGACTTTCCAGGCTCAGAGATAGCGATGCTTGCTTGCCGATTCTCTTTGACCTCCTGAAGAAGCTGATCGCCGTTGTTGACCAGTAGATAGAGTTCGCCGTCAAACGTCTTGTTGACGTTTAGCATCGGGCGACTGCGAATGACCCCTTCATCGCTGGACGTTGATAACATCCATGTCTCATTTTGTACGATGAAGTCTGAGATTTGAGCGATCGCTTCTTCACGATTCGGTTCAATTCGTTTCGGATCGACAACGGCTTCGTCTTGATTGCTGATGGACATTATCTAGATTCCTGTTGATGGGGAGAGGTATCGCTTCGCGACGATCTGGTAGCACTACCATTTCGGATTTGGTGGCTCGGGATCAGAGATCGGAGGCTCTTCAGGAGCTGGCGGCGCGGGAACCGTCGTCGGTGTTGGACTGTCAGGAATCGGATTTGGCTGCGGATCGTTCGGATATTTGATCGGCGGCGGAACCGCTGGGTTTGGAATAATCGGCTCGCCTGGTTTCTTCTTGGTCATGGTTTCCTCTTCGGTAATAGTTGTAATTCGATTGGATGATTGAATTGGGCTCGTCTATTCAATCAGCGTTTTGCTGATGCCAACCGGCTGCCTTCGATTTCCGATTGAAACTCCTGCTTGAGCAATTGGAGGTTCTTTGAGTTGGCTTTGAAAGCAAAGTCGAAAATGTCACCAAGCAGCGGAATCGATCCGAACAGCAGGTCTAGCAGAACGTTCAAAGTCATTTTGAACATGGTCCGTTTACGGGCTCCAAGCTTGTAGGCCTGGCGAACAAATTCGGCGGAGATCAATCCCGTGATCGCGTCACCAATGCCGGGTATCAGTCCGATCAAGCTGTCAAATCCAATTGTTCTGGAGGTCCCTGGAATTTGAAAAGCAGAATCCATTTTGGTCGCTAACCAATTCAATCGTTGAATCGTTTTTTCATGGATTAACGTTGCTTTCTTGGTGGTATAGGCAACTCCTTGAGCCGACTGTATCGGTGGCAGCGTGCTGTTTGACATTTCTGGCTCTCCCTGTGCATCCGATTGCTAAATCAGCGTACTAACGCTGTCGTTCCAATCGCAAACGAAAAACGGCCGGAGATGGCCGGCCGATCTTAATCGTTGTGGTTTTCATCACGTTGTTCGATGTCGTCTGCGTTAGACCTTCAGTCCGCGACCACGAACAAGGTGCGAAACGAGGCTCAATGCGAACAGGATCAGAAAGACGACGAACGCGATCTGTGCGAAACCGGAAAGTGTTCCGGCAAGTCCGCCGAATCCAAGAACAGCCGCGATGATGGCAAGAATAAATAGAGTGATGGCCAAGTTAAGCATGTCGTCTCCCTGTTAAGAATGATTCGTTGAAGGCTCTCATGAGCGTTTTTGTTGAACCAATCAAATTGCAACTGCCATGCCGAGCGACGAGGATTTATTCATGTGTCAAAAAAAACCGAAAGTTTTGGGGTTTCACGAGTTCAAGAACGTGGGGCGACCAATCAGCGAACTCTCAGAAACCATCGTGGACTTTCGGAAGCCATGTAACGGAGCCAGATCTGTATCGCGAAAACGAGATGGAAAACGGGGCCCGTGCAGGTGCGTTTGGTGCGAAAATGGTATACTCAATGCGTACCACTATTCAAAAAGCTGACTTTACGAAACGGCACCACGCGCCCGAAAACTTATGCCGCATGTTTTAGCGATCGACGACGATCAAACCGTGCTCTTGCACATCGAAAAAGCGTTTTCCGACTCCGAGCACCAACTGACGACTTGCGGTACCGCTGAAGAGGGGCTGTCGTTGATCGTTGACGGCAAAGTCGACGTTTGCCTGCTGGATATCATGCTTCCGGAGATGAACGGCATTGAGCTGGCGCGTAAAATTCGAGCCATCGATGCTCGATTGCCCGTCATTTTCATTACTTCGATGCACGACAGCGATACGGCGATCGAAGCGATGAGCCTTGGAGCGTACGACTTCTGCACCAAGCCGCTGCACGTTGATCAGGTTCGTGATCTTACTGAGAATGCGATCGAAGCACGACGATTGATGCGATCGAAAGTCGTCTTTGAAGAGTCCGATGGCCTTTCTACGGGCGACGGTGAACTTCTGGTCGGCAGAAGCCCGGAAATGGTCGAAGTTTACAAACAGATTGGCCGCGTCGCGTCACAGCACGTTCCGGTTCTGATTCGTGGTGAAAGCGGAACAGGTAAAGAACTGATCGCACGTGCGATCTATCAGCACAGCAGCCGAAACGAAAAGTGTTACCTTGCCGTGAACTGCGCGGCGTTATCCGAGAACTTGCTCGAAAGCGAATTGTTCGGCCACGAAAAAGGCGCCTTCACGGGGGCCGATCGTCGGCACGTGGGAAAGTTCGAACAGTGCGACGATGGCACGATCTTCTTGGACGAAATCGGTGACATGTCGCCGCTGCTGCAGAGTAAAACGCTGCGATTGTTACAGGAACAAAAGTTTGAACGCGTTGGCGGAACGAAAACGATCACCACAGACGCGAGGATCATCTCCGCAACGAATCGCGATCTTGAACAGATGATCGAGGAGAACGAATTTCGCCTGGACGTCTACCATCGTATCAACGCTTTCGAAATCTTCCTGCCGCCGCTACGAGATCGCGGCGAAGACCTTGATCTGCTGGTCGATCACTTCATTCGAATGCTCTCGCCAAAACTTGGCACGCGAGCAGAAGGCATCTCCGTTGAAGCCATGGAGGTCCTTCGTGAATATCATTGGCCCGGCAACGTTCGAGAATTGCAAAGCGTGATTCGAAGATCGCTGTTGATGGCAACCGGCCCGGTGATTCTGCCGGAGAACCTTTCGATCGACTTGGACGATGAGTCTTCTGGAGAGGATTCGAGGAAGTCGGAACCTGCGAAGACAACGGACATCATCGAGAGTTTTGTCACGAAGCGAATCGGTGCTGGCTCAAGCCAAATTTTTGCGGAATCCGTTTCGATGTTGGAGGCTCGCGTCGTGAAACGTGTGCTGAAAGAAACCGGAGGCAATCAATCTCGCGCCGCAGCGATGTTGGGCATCACGCGCGGAAGTCTTCGTAACAAGATTCGCACGCATGGGATTTCAATTTCACAGATCGTGACCGACGAAGAGCCGAAATCAGAAGAGTAAGTTTCGCCGACACTTCACTGTCGATTCAAGTGAATTTTACTCGACCAGAATCTCCTCGCCGTCGCCCGGCAGCCACGAATCTGCTGCCTGACGCTGCAAGTCATCGGTCTCGCTTTCCATGTGACCTTCGGCTTCGGATTGGTCCTCCTCCTGCGCCTGTAGCCGGTGCTTCGCAGAGAGCACCGGTTCACGATTTGCATCTTTGTGCGATTGATTTGGGTCCTCCGCATCGCCATGCATTTGCACGGGCACGCCGTTTGGAAAGATGACTTCACGTGCTTCATCAGGCATCGAAATTCCCTGTTGCAACAGTGCCTGCTTGGCAATTCGCATACAAGACGATCGAACGGAAAGCAGATCATTCTTCGATCCATCAATCCAAAACAAAGTCTTCATGTTCACCGTCGAAGCACCCAAACTATCAAGCAAAACACGTGGTGCGGGGTCATTGAGCGTCGCCGAATGCTCCTTAACTTTTTCAAGAATCATTCGCTGGGCATCCGATGCCGAATCGTCGTAGCCAACGCCCAAGTCAAAACTGACCCGTCGTAATGGATTGGCGGTGAAGTTCTCAATGATCGATTTGTAGACGTTTGAGTTCGGGATCTGTACCAGATTTCCATCGGGCGTCAGCAACATCGTTCCACGCGTGGTGACTCGTTGAACAATTCCTTCATGTTGGTCAACTTTGATGAAGTCGCCAATTCGAAACGGTTTTTGAATGCTGATCAGCACACTCGCAAGAAAGTTCTCTGCAATGTCCTGAAACGCAATACCGATCACCAAACCAATCAAACCCGTACCGCCCAACACGGTAAGGGCCAGCTGCGTCAATCCGGCAACGCGGAGCACGAGATAGATTCCGAGGATCATGATCGGTAGCGAAACTGTTCGAGTCGCAACCCACCGCAGCAAGTTGTTGGGAATACGTTTTCGGAATAGCTTTGCCGCCACATAGGTGGCCAGCTTGGCAAGGGCCCACGTCACAATCAGAATCAGGACGCTGAACACGAACAGAGGTAATGACTGAATCGCATTGTCGCGAAAATCACGCAGGTTCTTGAAAGCCGAGCTGAAATCCCAAACTGACTTTTGCGTTACGTCCATCCGATTGACGACAGCCGCAACGTCTTGAGTTTTACCCGCCAGTTGACCGGCCCACTTTTTGTACTCGTCATCTTTTGCTTCGCCGGTGAGAAATACGACGCCGTCTTCCACATCTGCTTTGGCGTCGACAAACCACTTGGTCGCTGCGAGGATTTCGTTCAGTCGATCAGCGATTTCATCGTCGCGAGCGATGGGCTCAACATCGACCTTGGCGGGTGTCTGCGTTGCCGCAGTGTCTTCGACGGCTTGATCTTCAACTTCCGCTGACGACTCCTGTTCCTGTAAAAGTGGAGTCGCAATCGCAGGAGTTGCGAATGAGACAAGCGAGATGAGGCAAGCAAGACAAAGCGCACAGTGGAAAAGCTGTGTTTTCATAAGTAAGTCGTTAAAAAAGAGGTTTAGGATTTAGCGTGGCGGCAAAGAATGCGGGACTGGATCAGCCGTCGAAGTGATCGGAGATGACAGCTCGCCAAACGAGCATCGAACCAGCGATCGCAGCCAGCATGAAGAACACGAACGCAATCGCCGGGTAGCCTGCAATCGTCCATGACGTCTCCAATCGCATCATCAGCGAAGCACCGACGATCATCGCAGCGATCACCAAACCCGCAGATATTCGGTTGGCGACTTTATGAAGTCCAGCCAACAGTTTCGATTCATCGAAAGCGTTGACTTTGAATTCGAATTCGTTGTTGGTTACCAGTTCCGCCAATTTGTTCGCACGCTCCGGAAGTTTTTGAGCGAACTCAGTGGATTCCAGAAAGGTCTGATAAACTGATGCGAACGTGAGCTCTTTCCCAGAATGCTCTCGCATGATCTGCATGGCGTGTTCACGAATCGCTTCGTTGGGATCAAACTCAGAATCCAACACGGAAACGACTTTCTCCAAATGCATCAACGCCCGTCCAAGAAGAATGACTTCCTGAGGAAGAACCAGTCCATGCTTTCCAGCAGATTGCTGGATCTCCATCAGCGCGGTCCCGGCGTCGAGTTGCTGAACATTTCGATTCACGTTCTCGGCAACGATTCGTTCAATCGATGCACGAAACTTCGCCGTTTCGAAATTCTCAACTGTTGTGCCGCAAGACTCGGCAATGGATGCTGCCTTGGAACCGTCGCCATCGCAGATCGCCAGCAAGAGTTTGATCAGCTGGCTTTGCAAACGCTTGGAAACCTTCACGACCAAACCGTAGTCCATCAGAACGATGCGGTTTTGTTTCGTAATCCCAACGTTTCCGGGATGCGGATCGGCATGAAAGGCTCCGTGAACCAGAACCTGATGCAGGAAGGCTTCGAAGAACTCTCTGGCGAGATCTTTCCGCTTGAGCGTCGATAGCCTGTTCGTATCGACGTCGGTGATTTTAGTCGAATCGACGTACTCCATCGTGATAACTCGCTGCGTCGTGAGTTCCTTGACCGGCAACGGGATGGTGATGTTTTCGAAACGTGTCAGGTTGTGCGCAACCATGTCCGCATTCGCGGCTTCACGCAAATAGTCGACTTCCTGAGCCAACGACTGCTTAAGCGACTCGACCATGTGACTTAGCTGATAGTCTTTGCCGAACTGAAACGTTTCGCAAAGCGATGCAACTTCTTCCATGGCTTCAATGTCAGACTCAAGCTGCTTGACGACGCCCGGCCGCTGGACTTTGACGACCACCTCGCGACCGTTGTTCATCGTCGCCCGGTGGACTTGCCCCAGTGACGCCGTCGCCATGGGCTCGATATCAAACGATCGAAAAAGATATTCTGGTTGCTTGCCAAGTTCTTCTTCGATGATGCGAAAAATGTCTTTGGCCGGAATCGGTTCGGTGTCATCCTGTAGCCGCGTCAACGCAAGGCGGTAGTCCGCGGGAACGAAGTCAGCACGGGTTGAAAGCAATTGCCCCAGCTTCATGTAAGCCGGCCCCATCGCTTCGAGGTCGTTTGCCAAATCCTCAGGTCCCGCGTAAGCCGAAGAGTCGTCTGTCGAATGGGGTTCAGTTTCGTTGCCAACATTCCTTTGGTCGCCGGAGACCGATTCGAGCAATCCTGAGTTTCTAACCAGATCGCTGCGACTGTATTTGTAAAGCAGCGAGATAATTTGCTGGTGTTGTCTTGCGTGTTTGAGCGGATTTACGATCATGTTGGCCATTCGAAAAATTGAGTCGAACTGTATGGTCAGTTCATCAACGCATGTCTCGTGCCAACGAGCTTAAGGTCTAGTGCTGGTGATTCGGAGGAGTTCGCAGAAGCTTCGGAGTCGAATCATTGCGAAACTGAACGCTCGGAAGCCAGGCTGGTTTCGGAGAAGTCAGATTTCGGCGATTTCGCAGCGTGTAAAATCCTGTTGACCGCAACGAAACTGATGGGCAGCCGAGCGGCATAAAGGTTGCCTTATTGAGCGGATGCTTGACGCGGGAGGTCGCTTTAACTGTGTGCCAGATATCAACGGATCGCTAGTCAGTCCCAACAGAACATTTTCAAACTCATGATGATTTTCTTTCGATTGTTCGGCGCGTTTCTGTTGCTGATCACGATATTGCCGTTGTTTTCTACAGGCAAGTGGTTTGTTCGCTGGTGGGATTTCCCCCGTTTGCAGATCGCTTTTCTGCTGACGCTCGCGATCGCTGCGGGATTCGTAAGCTGGCAGCGGTCCGTTGATCAGCAAATTCGAAACGAATCCATCGTCTGGATCATTTTGCTAGTGGCGTCGCTCGGATGGCAGGTCTCACACATCATTCAGTTCAGCCCAGTTTGGCCGAAAGAGGTTGCCGTTACGGAGGACCTCAACGCATCATTCAAGCTGATGGTTTCGAATCTCGATAAAGACAACCCTCAACGAGAAACGGTTCCCGCTGAATTGCAGCAAGAGCAACCGGACGTGTTGCTGCTGATTGAATACGACGAAGCGTGGGCGACGCGATTGTCTGAACTGCGCGAACGTTTCACGCATCATCACGAAGTCGTTCGCGGCGACGGGCTTGGTATCGCGTTGTGGTCCAACCTTCCGGTCGAAGATGCCGAAACGCGTCACATAATTTCCGATCGACGAGCCTCGATTTGGGCAAAGCTAAAACTTGAAACTGGACAAACCGTCAACTTCGTGGGCGTTCATCCCACACCACCCGGACTGAAGGACGTCACCGGCGAGCAGCGTCGCGACAGCCGAGTCCGGGATGCGGAACTGATTCTTGCCGCGAAAGAAATTGCAGAGCGAAGCGGCGAATCGTGGATTGTCGCTGGCGACTTCAACGATGTTGCGTGGTCGCACACAACGCGTCTGTTCAAACGAATCAGCGGCGTGAAGGATCCTCGCATTGGGCGAAGCTTCATGGGAACCTACATCGCTCAATATCCGCCGCTCAGGTGCCCAATCGATCACGTATTCCTTTCGGATGGTTTCACGGTCAGCGATCTATCTCGTAAGAGAGTCGGTGGCGCAGACCACTTTGCCGTGCTCGCAACCATCGCACTTGAAAAACCGTTTGAAGGCTCGTCGCCAGAACCAAAGGGAAACGATCACGTCGATGCTGACAAGATAATTGAAGAAGGCAAAGACGATGCGAAAGAACGCGACGTCGAAACTTCTACTGAGTCCGATTGACCAGATCGACAGTCCGAAAACGAAACGATTTCAATAGTTGCCGCATTCTTTCTTTTTCGCAGCTATCAGCCACTTACTTTCACGAGCCATTCAAAAATGGAACCATCCAACGTATCGCTTTCCAACGTATCGCTTTCGAAAATCACCGCGTGGCTGGTTTCGCTGACACTGTTCGTCGCGTTTTCTGCGACGGTTGTGTTGGCGGCAGACGTGCTGATGCTGATTTTCTTGGGTTTGTTGTTCGGTGTTTTTCTCACGCATTGCAGTCAACTGGCTGGCAAGATTTCGCCGCTTAGCCGATCGCAAAACTTGGCTCTGGTTACCGTCCTTCTGTTCGGCGTCACCCTCGCAACTTTGTATGGCGTGAGTATGAGTATCGATGGGCAACTGGATAAAGCGTCTGAGAAACTTGATTTATCGGTGGCGAAGGTTGAAAACTGGCTCAAGGAACGCCCGGCTGTTTTTGCGACCGTTAAGAAAATACCTTTCTCGGACGAACTGTTTTCGCAAAGCGACGAATCGACACCAGAAAGAAAAAGTGCACAGCAAAATCAAACTGAAAAGGGAGATGCTGAAAACGGCGGCTCGGGTTCAGATTCTTCAGACTCATTTCAAATTAATCAGACGACAGGGAAAGCAATCCAAACCGCTACCGGCCGCGCTGTGAAAACGCTTCAGAAAGCAGTCGCGACGACGTTCGGATTGTTGGCCAACATCGGGATCATCTTTTTCGTCGGTTTGTTTTTGGCGATTGATCCAACTCTATACCGCGACGGATTTGCCAAACTGTTTCCAGTTCGCAAGCGAAAACGAATCACCGAAGTCATGGACATGATGGGTTCGTCCATGTTTCGCTGGATCATTGGCCGATTCGTTG
>CAZORS010000104.1:0-18883 GCA_964582025.1 uncultured Pirellulaceae bacterium
TGATCGGAAAGCGGATCGCCAACGGAAATTGCGATCGAACCGTCTAGAATCTTTTCGACCAATTGCCCGACCAGCTCAGCACGCCAACCTGTCGCCAATTTTGGATCGGTTTTCAATTCGAGAACCCCCATTCGCCAAGCCGCTAGGTTCCGGACTTCGTCCGTCGTCCCTACGATTGAGGAAGCAATGTTTTGCTCCCGACAAATGACCTTCAACGCGATATTGATGAACTGACCAAGCAATCCAAGATTCGTCGTCTTGTTTCGAGGGAGTCGATTCGGATAGTCATCCTTTGACATCTGCAACGCTCGTTCGATTGCTTCAGAGATTGGAACAATCGAACTTTTGGCAACTCGATTCTCGAATCCGCGAATCCCCTTGAGCCGTTCAATATCGGATGAACTTCGTTTCGCAAGTTCAGCAATCAAATCATCTGCCAACACTCGCCGCGAAGCCCGATTCCTTTTTTGCGCCTCTTCATCTCGCCACACCCAAAGCTCGCGAACGATAGCCAGTGACTTGCGATTCATGCTCGCGATACCGGAAACTCGATGCCACTGAGGTTCGTTGACGGTTTTTTCGAGCGACGTTTGCCACGAATCCATTTCGCCGACGATCCATTCGTCGCGCCCCATCTTCTCGAGCCGCCCTTTGATCGTTTCATAGAGCGGAAATAGATGTACCACATCCTGGAGTGCATATGACATTTGCCGATCCGTTAGTGGTCGGCGGGCCCAGTCGGTTCGCGTTTCCCCTTTGTCGACCGAGGAGCCGACAACTTTCGAAACGAGGTTTCCATACGATGCCGGATAGTCCAGCCCAATCAAACCAGCAGCAAGCTGCACATCGAAAAAGTTACTTGGACGTTTTCCGATGGCTCGATAGCAAAACAGAAACTCTTCCCGAGCCGCATGTACGATCGTGACATGATCGCCCTTGCAGAGCGTTTCCCAAAAGACATCAACATTGCGGACTGCCATCGTGTCGACAATCACATATTCGGAGTCCGTGGCGACTTGCAACAAACACAGTTCTGGCTGATAACGATTCTCTGACACAAACTCGGTGTCAAATCCGATGTACTTTGCCGTCTTCAGACGAAGACAGAACGAAGCAAGGGCGTCCTTGTCGGTGATGAATTCGAAATCGGGAAGTTCAGACATCCGTGCCGTGTAAAAAATGGTGGAGGGCTTTTAAATCTTAACGAAACAAATCCCCATTGGATACCGCAAACTATGACACCGACCTCCCCAACTGCCGAAAAACCCGAGCTGCTCGTGAGCGTACGCAATGTCAGCGAAGCAACAATCGTTCATTCGGCCAAATGCGTTTCCATTGTCGATCTGAAGGAACCAAACGTTGGATCTTTGGGAAATGTATCTTTCGAGATCGCCACGCAGATCTGCGCGGCGTTACCGATCGATTCGATCAAAAGTATCGCTCTGGGGGAAGTAATCGATGGCCCCGTTTGGCGAGCACAGAATCCGAGTGGCCGAACTGAATTGCTGTCACGGTTTCAATTCGCGAAAGTTGGACTCGCCGGATTGGGCGGTCAATCCGATTGGATGCAGCGCTGGCGTCAAAGCTTCGAGATCGTCCCAATGTCGGCCCAGCGAGTCGCCGTCGCGTACGCTGATACTCACACTGCAAAATCACCGCCGATCGAGTCCATTATTGAATCCGCGAAAGACATTGGCTGCTCGGTTTTCCTGATCGACACGCACGAAAAAGGGCAAGGCGGATTGCTTGATCTTCTTTCGATCGAACAGTTAACGAAGTTCATTCGATCGGCCAAAGAACAGCAACTGAAAGTCGTTCTGGCCGGATCGTTGAAAGCGACTGACATTTCAAAAGTAAAATCGCTCTGCCCTGATCTAATTGCTGTTCGCGGCGCTGTCTGCAAAGACGATCGAACTTCGGAGATTGAGTTTACGAAAATTCAAGCGTTAGCCGAACTGATCGACGAACCCGCTAAAGCACGCCCGCAATCGCATCGCACAAAGCTTGCCGATTCGAATCATTGATCCCCGCAACGTTGATCCGTCCGCTGCCGAGAATATAGACCGAGTGCTTTTTCATCAGCAGGTCAGCGTACTGCCCCTTAAGCCCTGAGTAGCTAAACATGCCGCGTTGGTCGTTGATGAAACTGAAGTCACGTTGCGGAGCGACTTCCTGCATCGTTTCAACGAACGCAGTGCGAAGCTGCTTAATCCGAGTCCGCATCTCGGCAAGTTCAGACTCCCAAGCTTGCTTCAGCGTCGCGTCCGAGAGAACCGTGTTCACGATTGCCGCCCCGTGTGTTGGCGGGTTGGAATACATTCGACGAATGATCGTTTTAACTTTGCTCTGCATCGCAGCCGATGCATCGTCAGTTGTCGAAACCACTGTTAGTCCGCCAACGCGTTCGCCATAAAGACCAAAGTTTTTTGAGAACGAATTGCAAATGATGGCTTCCTGCTTTCCGTCAGCCAAATAGGCACGGATTGCAGCCGCATCTTCATCGATTCCATCACCGAAACCTTGGTAGGCAAAATCAAAAATCGGCAGCAAACCTTTCTCCGCCACCAACTTCAACAACTCCGACCATTGCTGGCTCGTCGGGTCGACTCCCGTTGGATTGTGACATGCACCGTGCAACAGGATCGCTTGGCCAGACTCTGTTTCATTGGCAATCGATTTCATCATGGCATCGAAATCCAGCGCAACGCCTTCGGAATTTAGATACGCATGCTGGGAAACGTTCATTCCGGCATTGCCGAAGATTTTCGGATGATTCGCCCAAGTCGGATCGCTCATCCAGATCGTGTCGATTCCCAGTGCTGTCTTCAACAGCTCACCCGCGACACGAAGTGCGCCGGTTCCACCGGGTGTCTGAGTCGACTGCCACTTTACCGAATCCGCAACTGGACCAAGCAACATATTTCCGACGTGCTGGTTGTAGCCGGGCATGCCATCGATCGGCAGATAAGCTTTGCTGGCCTTCGCCTCAAGCAATATTTTTTCCGCATCCGCGACAGCTTTCATCAGCGGCGTGTTTCCGTTTTCGTCTTTGTAGACTCCAACAGTAAGATTAATTTTTTTCTCACTGGGATCTTGGCGAAACTTCTCAACGATTCCAAAAATTGCATCGGGCGGATCAAGCTTGGCGGACTCAAACATCTTTAACTTTCACATAGTTCAAATGGTGATTGAACCGAAAAGCGTACTGCGAAAACGCCTAATGCTCAAGCCGCGTCGACGATGCAAGATTAACGTCACATTGGCGTACACCAATGCTGTCTCCCGGAGCCCAACGCAACCCTGTGGAAAGCAAAAAAGAGCCGCCGCCCATACGTGGACGGCGGCGACCGAACGAGGAGTAGGTTGTCCGGTCATCGGAGATCCTTTCAATTCTCGATTTGGAAAACATTCACGGAACTCAATCTGATACCCGTGTTGCGATTGATCACGTTCGACAATCGAGTTGCGTCGATCACCGGAACGGCTCCCGGGTGCATCTCGTGCTGGTACCAAAACCGATCCGCGTCGCGAAGGTCCGAGAACTGATGCGACATGATTGTTCGCAACGTTACTCCAACACTCGCACCAGGATAGTGATCCTCACTCAACATCCCGATCCAGGGATCAATGTCGTCCACATCGCCGTAGGCTTCTTCTAAAGCCAACTGACGTTGTGAATCGGATGTGATGTCCGCGAAAGTTGAAACCGGAGGCAAACCGAACCGCATTCGAACCGCGTTGTAGTCTGGCAAGCCATGATCTCGACCGCGTTGGATGTTCAGCGACGCAAGGTCGAACCCACCAGCCCCCGGAACACCAAACAAGAAGTTCCTGATTTCGTCTTGGATATGCGGATCGATTTCTTGTGCCTGTTGAGTTATCAAACCTCGAATGTAAGGATCGACTCCCAGCGTTCTGACTTCTTCGGGGTTAAAGAAGGCGTCTCGCAATGCAATGTTCCCTTCGCTAACTTCGCTATAGTTTTCGTCCAATCGCAACAGCTCGGGCGGCAGCATCGTGTGCCCAAAACGGTATGCGGCTGTCGCAAACACGTTCGTCACGTTTGGAAAAACGTTTGGCTTGTATCCCTTGTAGGTCCGCAATGCATTTTTGCCTAACAATGCCGGCAAGAATTCGTTGTACGTGATCGCCTGCATGATGCCGATCACACGCTTACGAGCCCTGACGAAAATCTGTTCGTCTGACAAGTGGGGGTACAACTGCGCGTACCTTTTCGCAATCCGATTGTGCTCACGCATAAAGATTGTGTGCATGCAGATCAAACCTGATTGCTCGTTGACGCGAATGTCTCCCGCCAAGAAGAACCCTTCATCGTCGACTGGCAACATATTTCCATCACTGGTTTTCATTAATCCGCCCGACAACGTTCGCAAACTTCTGCTGGTGACGGCGTCAGAACCGTAAACGTTGGATCCATCAATCCATGAAGTGAGTGCATTAATGTGCTCTCGCTTCGTATTCGCGCCGGATTCGCGATATTCCGCACGAAACAGGAAGATCATTTCCGTGCCTGTGGAAAACGGATCGAAAAAGATATCGCCCGCTGGTACCTCGATCGGAAAAAACTCTGGCGGTTCATGCGACTCGGTCAATGACAAGTCGTGATCGAGGAACTGTCCCCACTGCCAAACCATCGAAGTCAGACCTCGATCGTTAAAGATGTCTTCTGACTGGTCACAAACGAGATTACTGATCAGCCGAGCACTCGGTCGGTTCTCGCCCGATGGTTCCGAAATCCCATCAGCGTAATCCGAAGGGACCCGCCGCCTGAGGTTTCCGCCGGCCATTCCCCAAGTAGCATTTTTGAGATTATTGAACGATCCGTTGATTGTTCGAAATCGTTGAATCACAATCGGAATTCGATTTTCGAGTCCTCTTCTTCGCGGGGGATGAAATTCATTTTTCGCACCGTGATAGTCTTTTGTTTTTTCCTGTCTTCGATCTCTATTCTGACCGAAACAGTCTTCTCCCAATGGCATCAATGTGATCATGATCACACCAATCATCGCCGCTGTACTGAACTTCATGGTCACTCCAATTCTAAATTTTGTTTCGATCAACCTGCTGGAAGTGAACGCCGATTGATCACGCTTGTTCATACTCCAAAACGTGACAACGCAGGATTTTCCACAAACTTTTTAGATTGTCCGAAACTTTCTGTGGACGGTCGAAACTGATTTGCAATTACGTAAAAAGGAAATGCAACGGCCAGGAGAGATTTAATGAATGCAAATACAGAAATGCAATTTGAATCATTGCAAAAAGAACTTGTCGAGGAATTCAGCAAACATCGCGAATCGCTTTGGTTCGTAATTTACAATCGTCTCGATCATCGGCTCTGCGGTCGCATCGACCCGGACGACGTCTTGCAAGAAGCCTTCGTTGATGCAATCAATCGATTGCCACAGTTCGTTGCCCAACGCCGATCTTGGTCGCTGCTGGTTTGGATCCGGGTCATCTTGAAACAAACGTTAATCAACGTGCACCGCAGACACTTCTCTGCTCAAAAAAGAGACGCGTCGAAAGAAATCACCCGCGATGATCGCGACGACTCTCGAAAACCTCGACCGTTGGTAGAGTCCTGCGTTGGCAGATCATCGTCGCCCAGCCAAGTCGCGATTCGAAGAGAATCCGTTTCAGCATTGGAGACGGCGCTTGACAAAATGAAAGCTACCGATCGACAAATTCTGATGCTTCGACATTTTGAAGAATTGACCAACAAGGAATCAGCGTCACGGCTTGAGATCTCGGAGAAAGCCGCCAGCGTTCGGTACATCCGAGCGATCGAACGTCTGAAGAAAGTGATTGGAGGCTCCTGCACCAGCGCTACCGATGCCGAGTGAAAATTAACGGTGAGTGTTCGATTGAGGCTCTGCTTCAAGTCGACGTTTTCCGATGACATTGTTCATATAGCTGACGATTTGACTTTCGTATTTACTCGGATCGTGAGCAAGCAGATCAACATGCCCGGCGCCTTCGAAGATTACGAGTCTTTTGGGTTCGTTGGCAACGTCATACATGCGTCGCGTTTCGGTGATCGTGGTGTGTTGGTCGCAATCGCCCGATGCGATAATCACCGGGCAATCAATATTTTGCAGTTCATCAATGGGGCAAAGTTGATTTGGCGAAACTCCCAATCGGGGATTCAATTGGACCAGCAACAAAGGCGCGACAATGTGATGCAGGAAACCAAGCCGCATCTGAATTCGATTGTGAACTGCCTCAGTTACCGTCGGATAGACCGACTCCAAAACAATCACATCAACATCAGCATGGGCGAGCAAAGCAGATGCTCCGCCAAGTGATCGGCCAACAATCGCAATCTTCTGGTCTGAGTCTTCGCTGCGTACAAATTCAATCGCAGCACTCACGTCATGTTTTTCGAGGTGCCCAACAGTGATGTTTTCTCCAGTTGATTCGCCGTGCGCCTGCAGGTCGACCAACAACGTTGAGTAGCCGTACGAATTGAGCAACCGAGCCCGTGAAATCATCGAGTGACGATCTCCGCGAATTGGATGCAAGAGAATTGCCGTGGCGATCGAATCAGGAACAGCCAGATGCCACGCAATTAGCTCAGCACCTGACGCTGAATTTATCTCAACCGTCGACGCCGGAAAGTCGACAGGAGCAGGCCCCACCACTCTGTGAGCTGGGGCAACCAAGGCACCACCAACTATCCATGCAGCTGTCAACATCGCAACAACGCCAGCAGCAGCCGCAATCGAAAACCATTTTCGAATTCGACGCCAACTCACCCTCATTCAGATGACCTGACAATCTCCAACTCCAGCGGCGAACTCAGTTCTGAGTAAGTTGGATATTGGCTCGAGGTATCATTTGAATTTAATTCGTAAACCATCAAAAACATCGTGCCCGCTCCGAGAGCCATTGAGACGAACGCCAAATACGCACGGCCGTAGCGTTTCGTCAAAATGTCGGCCAACGTCGCGACGGCGTGAAGTGGTGTTAGAACAAGCAAAGTAAGAAATGCAGAAACCGCCACCAACCACATGAATGGCTTAAACCAAATGGGAAACTCCACGCCAGACAGGATCATCAAATAGAAGGCGCAGAAATTGATGGAAATCAAAGCCGTGACGGAAAAAGTCAACCAAGGCGTTATCAAACCACGATTTTTCTGGTGATGCACAAAAGGCTCTGGTTGAGCCGGAATTCTAAATTCGTTTTCCATCGCAAAGGCCCCTGCACTTTTTTTTGCCCGAGAAAATTTAAACATATGTTTGCAACGCAAACTACCCCGCGGGATGCACGTAACCTGCACGCCAATCGCGTTTTAGCTTTGCATTCGCTGCGTCGCTGTTGAGTACCTTGTGTGCTGCGGCGTCCCATTCCAATGTCTTGCCGACTTCCATGGCGACATTCGCCAAAATGCATGACGCACTGGAAATATGACCTTGCTCGATATCCGCCACGGGCTTGCTACGATCTTCAATTGACTTAATGAAGTCCTGCATGTGACCGCGAATCGCTGACGCAACGTGCAATTCAAGAGACCACTTCTCTTTATCAAGAGTGTCGGTTGGAAATTTATCGACTTCGATGACGGCCGATCCAGTCAGCTTTTCACCACCGCCGCGAGGTTCGAAAACGTACTTATTGACGCTTAACTTTAGCGTTCCCTTGTCACCGTAGATGATTGCAGACCATGGGAATTCGTTATCGGGCGAATGGCCCCAACTGCGGTGAGTCCAGACGACATTCAAATCTTCGTAATGGAAGGTCGCCGTTTGCGTGTCGGTGATGTTGGCACGAGCTTCAGTATCGACCAGAATTCCGCCGGCACTGCTGATTCGCGAGGGCCACCCGAGGTCCAACATCCAACGCGTAAGATCCAACATGTGAACGCACATGTCACCAACGATGCCGTTTCCGTACTCCATGAACGCTCGCCAACCTCGCGGATGAACGATGTCGTTATATCCTCGCATCGGCGCTGGGCCTGTGTAGGCCTCCCAGTCCAAATGATCTGGGGCCGGTTTGTCAGGGGCTTGCTCAATCGTTTTACGATTTCGCATGTGGTAATAACAGCAGACTTCAACGTGAGCCACATCGCCCAGCAATCCTGCATCGATGACTTTTTGTTTAGCTTCGATCAAGTGCGGTGTGCTGCGACGCTGCGTTCCGATCTGCACAACACGATCGTGCTTTCGTGCCGCATCGAGCATCGCTTTGCTCTCAAGCACATCGCAACCGGTCGGCTTTTGACAGTAGACATCTGCTCCTGCCTCAACCGCGGCAATCATCGGAAGCGAGTGCCAATGATCAGGAGTCCCAATGATGACGATGTCGTGATCGTGCTGTTTCAATTGCTCGCGATAGTCACCGTAGACTTTCGGAACGTTTTTTGACTTCTGACGTGAGCCTAAAAGCTCCGCCGCGACGCTGGCCATCTTTGAATCAACATCGCAGACCGAAACGACTTCGACATCGGCAACGTTCAGCAGCTGTAGCGTGTCACATTTTCCGTACCAACCAGAGCCGATCAACCCGACCTTTGGCGTCGCACGACTCCCCGCCGCGTAGGCAAAAGGAGCCAAAGAAACGAGTGCTGAACTGGCGGCAGTATGTTGGAGAAAAGTTCTTCGTTTCACAGATCGGCCTTTCGAAATTCATACGTTTTGCGGACACGTGGTAATTCGTGCCATTTGTTTCATCCTGAAATTCTAGCACAACTCCAATCAAATTCTCGCCCATGGTAGGAAATGAAACCCACGGGTATTATTAAAGGCAATGCATCGAACCATTGTGCAGGTCTATTTCTATCTCAAATCATCACCCCGTATCAGGAAAATTTGTGAAACGCATCATTCATTTTGGTTTGGCGACGCTGGTTGTGCTGTCGGTGACAGCGCTGCAGACCGCCACGGCCCAACTGCCCGAAAAGGTCACTGAGATCGAAGGGATCACAGAGTATCGATTGGACAACGGCGTCCAGTTGTTGCTGTTCCCCGATGACTCGAAACCTCAGTTCACAGTCAACATGACGTTGATGGTTGGTTCACGCCATGAAGGCTACGGCGAAACAGGCATGGCTCACCTTTTAGAGCACATGTTGTTTCGCGGCACAGAAAAATATCCTGACACGCCAAAGTGGCTAAAGGAAAAAGGCGTCCTCAACATGAACGGTACGACTTGGCTCGACCGGACAAACTACTACGAGACGCTTCCTGCTTCCGATGAAAATCTTGAGTTCGCACTGGATATGGAATCAGATCGATTGATCAACAGCACGATCTTGGCCGAACATCTTGCTGCCGAGATGACGATCGTTCGCAACGAGTTCGAGCGTGGCGAAAACAGCCCGCAACGAATTCTCATGCAGCGTATCGCTGCGAACGCGTATGAGTGGCACAATTACGGAAAGTCTACGATCGGAAACCGCAGTGACATCGAGCGAGTTCCAATCGGAAACTTGCGGGAGTTTTATCGCAAATTTTACCAGCCTGACAACTTGATGTTGGTGATTGCCGGCAAGTTTGAAGAAGACAAGGCATTGGAGCTGGTTCAGAAATATTTCGGTGCCTTGAAAGTTCCAGATCGAAAGCTTCCAAAGACATACACTGAGGAACCCGTTCAAGACGGCGAGCGTCTGGTCGTTCTGAAACGTAATGGCGACGTACAGGTTGCAGGTGTTGCTTACCATGTTCCAGCGGCTGGCAGTGATGACTATGCAGCAGTCGAAGTTCTAGTCAACATTCTTGGCGACGAGCCTTCAGGTCCGCTTTACAAAAAGCTGGTTAAGACTGAGCTCGCATCGAGTGCCGGAACAATGGCCTTCAAGACACACGATCCCGGAATCTTTTACGTACTGGCGGAAGTTTCGAAAGACAAGGATCTTGAAAAAGCCAAGACCGTCATGTTGGACACGATCCAAGGTGTTGCGGACGAGCTCACCGAGGAAGACGTCAAGCGTGCGCTTCGTGACATCATGAAAAGCCGTGAAAGAACGTTTGCGAACTCAGAACGATTCGCGATCGATCTCAGCGAATGGCGATCTTATGGTGACTGGCGAATGTACTTCTTGCATCGCGATCGTCTTGAGAAAGTAACGCTTGCTGATGTGAAAGCGGCTGCCAAGCGATACTTAAAAACGGACAACCGAACGGTTGGTCTTTTCATTCCGACCAAAGATCCAGATCGAACTGAGATTCCAGAACGCGTTGATATCGCAAAGAAGCTTGAAGGCTATAAAGGTCGCAAAGCGATGGCGAAGGGCGAAGCGTTTGATCCGACTCCTGAGAACATCGACTCACGAACTGAAATCGTCAACATTACTGACGGCGTTCAAGTCGCGATGCTGCCCAAGAAAGTTCGCGGCGGACGTGTGTTCCTGTCTGGAGCAATGCACTTTGGAACTGCCGAATCGCTCAAAGGACATGTTACTCATAGTCGAATCCTTCCACGAATCATGGGCCGCGGGACGAAACAACTTTCGTTTCAAGAGTATCAAGACAAACTGGACGAAATCGAGACGTCGATGCAGATTGGTGGGGACACTGGCGAGCTCACGTTCTCCATTGAAACGAAGGAAGCTCGTGTCGGTGAGGCTTTGGATTTGCTAAAGCAAGTTCTCCAAGAGCCTGCATTTGACGCTGAGGAAATGGAGATCTTGCGAAACGAAGGTCTAACGGCTCTAGAAAGTTCGCTTTCGGATCCGATGGCTTTGGGTGGAAACGCACTGCAACGAGCCATGTCCCCCTATCCAAAGGATGACGTTCGCTACAACAAAACGATTGCCGAATCGATTGAGGCGACGAAGTCTGTGAAAATCGAAGGCATCAAATCGTTCTACGATCGATTCGTGGGTGGCCAAAATGTTGAAGTCGGTGTCGTCGGCCAATTCGATTCTGACGTCGTTAAAGAAAAGCTGACTGCAATTTTTGCAGACTGGAAAACGGATGAGCCATACGCTCGAATCGAAAGTCCAGCTCCAGAAGTTGATGCTCAGCGGATCACGATCAACACACCAGACAAAAAGAATGCCATGTACATTGGTGCTCTGCCGCTAGCGATCGATGATCAGGACGAAAACTACGAAGCGATGTTGATCGGAAATTACATCCTTGGCGGTGGCCCGTTATCTTCGCGACTCGCTGACCGAGTCCGCAAGAAGGAGGGTTTGAGCTACATGGTTCGTTCAATGTTCATGGCCGATTCTCAGGATAAGAACGGTGCATTTATCACGATGGCAATTTCCAATCCGGACAACACGGAGAAAGTTGTCGCGACAGTTGGTGAGGAACTTCAGCGAATTATCGAAAGCGGCGTTGAAGCCAAAGAGATGAGGAAGGCTCTCAAAGGCTATCTTCGAGTGCGCAAGAATAGCCGAGCGAACGACAATGCCATGGCCAGTCGCCTGCGTGAGAATCTTGAATTGGGCAGAACGATGGCGTTTTACGGTGAAGGCGACGATCGATTTGAGGCTTTAACCAAGGAACAAGTCGAAGCTGCGATCAAGAAGTTGGTCACGCCTGAGAAAATGATCATCGTCACCGCGGGTGACTTTGAACGCGAGAAGAAAGCCGAAGCCGAAGCAGAGAAATCTGAGACGAAGGAAGAGCCGGTTACAAGCGACAAGTAACTCGGATCTTGACTGAAAACCAAAGCCCGGCGATTTTTTCGCCGGGCTTTTTTTGGTTCCAAATCAAGTTGACGAGAGCATTACTTAATCAGTGTTACGTGAGCGTCTATCCAATCGCCAATCCGTTTCAACGCGACTGGATTCCACGTTTCCTCGATGGTCAAGTACTCATCCATTGCACCCGTTTCGCACTCTTGAAAAAGATGATTGAGTCCTTCGAGTGTTACAGCTATTTCGAACGCCCCGCTCGGATCTTGGATCAAATTCCACATTTAGTTGTCATTGACAACTAAATATTCTCTGGCTAAAATTGAATCACGAAAACGCCCTATCCGGAGAAATTACATGAACTCAATGAGCCCCCTGCGCGCGGCAGTCTTGATCCTGTTGATTTCCATTGCCTTTGTTGTCATCATCTTATTGTGTTCCCGGATGATGACAGACTCACCCAAACGCGAAACGGGCGTGTTCCTCCTAATCGCAATCTGGTGGGTTCCGTATTCGTATTTTTGTGTTCGACTGGGGACGCGTTGTAAAACGAGTTGCAAAACCTGAACCGGGGGCAAGCTGAATGAAGCGTTCGGAGCTTAAAAAAACAATCAACGAAATCCGAAAGCAATCGCGACAATTGGTTCGCGAGCTCGACATCGTGAAGGGCGTGTATCTGGGGACGGGTTTTACATTTACGCAATGCCACGTCCTTTTCGAGCTGGCAGAACACCGTACTCTGGGGCTAACGGAGCTTTCAAAGATTCTTCTGATCGATAAGTCGAACACGAGTCGCACTGTCAAGAAGCTGGTCTCACTGGGACTGATCAGCTCAAAAACTTGCCCCGAAGATACCAGGCAAAAGCTGTTTCGTTTGACCGCGAAAGGAAAAGCTGCACTTGCCAAGACCATCAACCTTGCCGACGACCAAGTGGAATCTGCGATGGAATTCCTCTCAACGGAACAGGAAGCCACGGTGATCGAGGGTTTGAAGCTTTACGGTGACGCGTTACGTAAAAGTCGCCTTCAGGCTCAATTCCAAATCCGTCGCATCAAGAAATCGGATGAACCGCAGATGGCGCGAGTCATTCGTGAAGTCATGACAGAATTCGGTGCAGTTGGCGATGGCTATTCGATCAACGATCCCGAAGTCGATTCAATGTACTCAAACTATCGCGGGAAACATTCCTGTTATTTCGTGATCGTCAAGAACGAGAAAGTCGTCGGCGGCGCGGGCCTTGCACCACTGAGTGAAGGCGATCAGGACGTGTGCGAGCTTCGCAAGATGTACTTCATGCCGCAAGCTCGTGGATGCGGACTTGGTAGCAAGCTGCTGGAATTAGTGTTGAATGAAGCTCGAAAACGCGGCTTCAAAAAGTGCTACATCGAAACCCTTGAACGGATGGAATCTGCAAAAGCACTTTACGAGCGATTTGGCTTCAAGCCGTTGAAGAAACCGATGGGAAACACGGGACACGACAGCTGCGACGCGTTTAGTTTGCTTGAGCTGTAATGCTTACCTTCGGTGTAAAAGATAGTCGCATAAGTATGTTTGGCGACGGACTACCCCAGCGTCTTCAATGCCGCTTCGATCACGGCTAACTCTTCTTCAAGCTTGACCAAACCATCACGTTCGCGTTGAACAATCTCTGGCGGGGCACCGTTAACGAATTTGTCCGATGACAATTTCCCCTTTTTGCCGCCGATCATTTTTTCTTTGTTGGCTTTCTCTTTTTCCAAACGTGCTTTCTCAGCTCCCTTATCGATCAAGCCGTCGAGGTCGACGAACAGCTCGAGTTCTCCGCGGATCAGTGTCGCGTTGACCGCTGGGGCTTCGATTGCCGAACCAATGCCAGTCAATTCCGCCTTGGCCATACTCTGAAAGTACGATGCCATCGGCTTGAGCGATTCACTGATCGAATCGCTACACTTGATGGCAAACTTGATCGGCTTTTTGTCCAACTGCTGCTTATGCCGAATCTCTCGCAGTGCACCCAACGATTCCTGAAAGTGAGCGAACTGCGCGTCGATCGTTTCAGAATCAAACGAACTGTCAATTTCTGGCCACGTCGCTCGAACGAGACATTCATCCGCTTCGGTCGCATCGAGCCCGCGATGCGGTGCAATTCTGTTCAGGATCTGCCAAATCTCTTCCGTCAAATAAGGCATGAATGGATGCAACAAACGCATCAAGGTATCAAGGCCCAGAACCAACATCCGCTGAGCGTGCGGACGGCGCTGATCATCTGATAGACGATCCTTAACGATTTCAACAAAGAAACTGCAGAAGTCATTCCACGCGAAATCGTAAAGCACATTTGCCGCCTCCGCGTATCGGAAGTTTTCCATTGCCTCGTTGACCTGTTTCGTGACGTTGAACAGCTGACTCATCAGCCAACGATCCTCAATCGTCATGTCATCGACATTGATCGCAGCCGCTTCGTAGCCTTCGAGGTTCATCATCGCGAACCGCGAAGCATTCCATAACTTATTGACAAAGTTGCGTCCTTTTTCGAACCGTTCACTCGTCGACGCACCGCGAGGATGAGCCTTATCTTCCTCCGATTCAGCCCACTGCGTGGAAAACGGTTTGCCACATTTTTTGTCGGTGCAATTGACGACCGGAAGTTCCCGATTCTTTTTCGTCTGATCAAAAGTATGTCCGCAGTGTGGGCACTCAAATTGAACAGGCAGTTTGACATCCTGCGTATCAGTCGCCAAACCAGCCATTGCGAATCGCAATGCGTCAGCACCGTACTTCTGAATGATGTCCAACGGGTCGATTCCGTTACCCTTCGACTTGGACATCGTTTCCCCATAGGCATCCATGATCTTTGGATGAATGAAAACGTCCTTGAACGGGACTTCACCCATGTTGTTCAAGCCCATCAAAACCATTCGAGCCACCCACAACGTGATGATGTCTCGTGACGTAATCAACGTACTGGTTGGATAGAACTTCGCCAGCGAATCAGTTTTCTCCGGCCAGCCTAACGTCGAATGCGGCCACAGCGCGGAACTGAACCACGTATCCAAAACGTCTTCTTCACGGACGAAGCCAATCGATTCAAGTTCTGCTTCAACAGGAGAATTTTCGCCTTGAACACAAACGTGAACCGTCGCAAACGGAAGTTCGAGCTTCTTTCGTTTTGCTTCATCGGACTCTTCGCAAGGTTCAATCTGAATCGCAACATTGTCCGCGTCCCACGAATTGAGTGCAGCGATCTTTTCGATGATGGCGTCGCTTTCTGATTTGCTTTCGCAACCAAGCGACCAAACGGGAATTTGATGTCCCCACCAAAGCTGACGTGAAATCGGCCAATCTCGCTTCTCGCCGAGCCACGAAAGGTATCCTTTTCCGTAACGTTCGGGCGTAATCGTAACGCGGCCATCGATAACACCGTCCATCGCCGATTGAGCCAGCTCTTCCATGCGAACGAACCACTGATCGGTCAGGAACGGCTCGATCGGAGTCTTGCTTCGATCCGACGTTGGCAATTCGATTTCGCGATCCTCAACTTTCTCCAACAGCCCAAGTGCCTCGAGATCTTCGACAACTTTCTTGCGGCCTTCTTTCATCGTCAGACCAACGTACGATCCGGCTTCTGCGTTGAGAGTCCCGTCCGCGTTCATGATGTTGATCATCGGAAGGTCACAACGAATGCCGACTTCATAGTCGTTCGGATCGTGTGCCGGCGTGATCTTTACGCAACCGGTTCCCAGCTCGGGCTTGGCCCATTCATCGCAAACCAGTGGGATTTCGCGATTCATTAAAGGCAACGTGAGCTTCCGACCATCGTTTGCCATATCTCGCAAAAGTTCTAACGACGTTAGCATCGATTCGCGACGTTCCTGAAGCGCCTTAATTTGTTCTTCAACTGATTCCTTCTCCGACGCACTGCACTTTTTCAGTTTGTCACGTAACTCAGAGGCAACCTTACTAAGTGCGGCCTCTGGATCCGGGTGAACGGCAACCGCGGTATCACCCAACATCGTTTCAGGGCGAGTCGTCGCAACGATGATGTGCGCAGGTTCGCCGGCTTTCGGATCGATGACCGGATACATGAAGTGCCAGAAATGGCCCTGCTTTGTTTTGTTGAAAACTTCGTCGTCGCTGACCGTCGTTTGCAAGAACGTGTCCCAGTTAACCAGTCGCTTGCCACGATAGATTTTTGACTTTTGGAACAGGTCATAGAACGTGTGCCGCACAGCGGTCGCACAAATATCATCCAGCGTGAAACGAGTTCGCTCCCAATCGCAGCTACAGCCCATCTGTTTTAGCTGGCCAAGGATCCGTTTTTCGTACTGGTCTTTCCAGTCCCAGATTCGAGCGACCAATTCCTCTCGGCCGAGATCGTGACGCGTGACGCCTTCGATTTCCTTGATTCGTTTTTCAACGCGAGCCTGTGTCGCGATTCCGGCATGGTCGGTGCCTGGCATCCACAACGCGTTGAAGCCTTGCATCCGCTTCATGCGAATCAAAACGTCTTGCAGCGTATTGTTGAGCGCGTGTCCAAGGTGCAATGCTCCGGTGACATTTGGCGGCGGAATGACAACCGTATACGGAGGCCGATCATCATTTTCGTCGGCATGAAACCAGCCACCTTTTTCCCACATCTCATAGATACGAGATTCGGCGATATCAAAATCAAAACGTGTTGGAATTTCCTGGTCGGTCATGTTTGGTTCGTCGTGTTAAAATGCAAAGTCGTTCAATAGGAACTTGAAACGTGGAAGGGTGGTCTCCACCGTTTGTTGCATATCCACGGTGGAGACCACCGTGCCACTTTCCTTCATTGAACGGCATTGCTGTTAAAATGGCAGTCACGGCCTGAAAGAGCCTGTCTGCCCGGAGAGGTTCAGCAAAGCTGCACTTTATAGGCAATATTGGGTTTTGGGCAAAGTCACATGTTCGGGCGAATTGCTGCGAACCGTTGCCAGATTCGAGCGGTTTATTGTGTTGAGTCCCACAGCAGCGAAAATTCAGCTTTAGCGCGGTGAACTCAACTGCTATTGTTGCACCTGAGGCCACGAACGATGGCACCAAGACCATTTCTGGAGAACCCAATGAGAACCCTTTTATTTTCATTCGCCATGTTGGCGATATTGGCCGTTGGCTGTGGCGAGACCGCAGTCAAAGATTCGGCTGTTGCCTACGACGTGGCCGAAGTTGACGCTGCCGGATTGGAATCTGCAATCTCAAACAACTCAATCACGCTGGTTGATTTTACTGCCGTGTGGTGAGGCCCGTGCAAAACACTGAAGCCGGGGCTTCAAAAGATGGCAGAATCATACAAAGACAAAGTCAAATTCGTGGCTGTCGATGTCGATAAATCAGGCGATGTTGCAGAAACATTCAAAGTCGAATTCATGCCGACTCTGGTGGTCATGAAAGACGGCAAAGAAGTCGACCGAATCGTTGGTGCAGACGAGGCGAAAATTAAAGCAATGATCGACGCCGCGCTTTAAGGTGCATTGAAACCTTCCGGGTGCCATGTCTTACGCCTGCGTAAGCATACTCACGCAAGGTGAGACATGGCACCCATCATTTCGGGTTCAACAGAACACCATGGTAAATCCCAAGAGACTGCAGCATTGCAGTCTCCTTTTTCGTTAACGCGATTCAGAAAAAGCAAACAGTTCACCGCGCCCACCAGCCAATTGGTCTCCATGCCAAGTCCGAACCGTTTGACTCTCACACTTTGGAAACTCGATTTCGTATCGCAATGCGGATTCCTTTAGCCATCTTTGCAACATCGCGACCACAGGGGACGCACTACGCTGACCTCGAGCAAACGTTTGGGGCTCGGCTTTAAGATCTCCGACCACGATCGTCCCGCGTTTCATATCTACCCCGGGCGTATCGCATTTCCCGCAGACCATGATCGTTCCGGCTCGCATTTGCCAGCCCGCAAGTTCACCCACATCGCCGCCAACAACGATTGTGCCACGACGCATTCGATGGCCCAAACCTTTGCCTGCCGACCCAGCAATCAAAATCGTGCCGCGATTCATTCCGTATTTGGCTCCCGGAAAACAGCCACCGGCGTAATCCGCTGCATTCCCGTGAACAACGATCGTACCACCAGTCATCTCGTACCCGACATAATCTCCTACATCTCCATGAATGATAATCTGGCCGCCCGACATTGAGGCACCAATGTGTCGGCCTGCCGAACCGTGGACTTCGATCATGCCACGCTCCAAGCCGTGACCGATTGAGTGAACGTTTTCGAGTTCTCCTTTGATCACAACTGCGTCTTCCGAAACCTCGCCGGAGACGCGAAACCATTGGGAAACTAATGCAGTTCGGTTTCCAAATCCGATTTCGAGATCACGAATTTCGCCGAGTGAAAGATCCGCAATTCGGTCCGGATTCAAATAACGAACGTCAATCGGCAATTCCGGCGTGGACACAAGTTCGAAAATTACTGGCATAAGAGTACAATCTGACATCTTTCGTTTGCCGTGAAATCATAACCCGAAGCGTTAGCGAGGTGCAGGCTGCTATCCTGTTCAGCTTCAGGATATGATCTAGCGACTGCATACAACATTCGCTTTTCCAACCAGCCCTACCGTGCCCAAACCCGACAAACCATATCAACTTGCAGCCATCGTTCTCTGCGGTGGGCAAAGCAGTCGCATGGGTTTTGACAAGTTTCGTTTACCGCTAGAAGGTCGAACATTTCTTGAATGTGTCGTTGAAAAGCTGGCAACCGTCGTCGATGGCCCGATCATCGCTGCGGCGAGTGAACGGACGGCTTCCGATGTCTTAAAAATCAAGGACTCCATTGACCTCGATCGATTCGATGTCGTCGTCGACGAAAGAGACGACTCGGGGCCGATGGAAGGTATCCGAGTCGGGCTTGAAGCGGCCGCCAAGTCAGCTCAATGGGCGTTCGTCACCAGCTGCGACGTTCCGCTAATCTGTCCTGAAGTTCTGAGGATATTGCAAAACTCTATCAAAGACATCGACTCGCCGAATTTCGAAGCCGCCATGCCGACTTCATCGCAACGAATCTACGGAATGACCGCCATCTATCGCTGTTCGGTGGTTTCCAAAGTCGCTGCCATGGTCGAACGTCGGCAGCTTAGGGTTTCCGATTTAGCGACGGAGTTGAACACAAAACGCATCAGCTTGGAAGAAATTCGCAAAGCCGACCCGGATTTGGATTCGATGAAGAACCTGAATTCACCAAGTCAGTATTTGGAATTTCTGCGGCGTCGAGGATTCGACTGCCCGCCAGAAGTCGAACAACAGTTACACTAATG
>CAZORS010000105.1:0-1397 GCA_964582025.1 uncultured Pirellulaceae bacterium
AGGTCCAAATGATCTAGCTGAAGTTCTTTCAGCGATCGTTCCAATGCAGGGCGAACATGCTCGGGTTTGTGACTGTCATTCCAAAGCTTCGAGGTGATGAACACGTCGTCTCGGGAAAGATCACTTGCGAAAGCACTTGTGAAGGCTTCGCCAACATCTGCTTCATTCATGTAGATCGCAGCACAGTCGATGTGTCGGTAGCCGACTTCCAGAGCCGTCGAAACCGCATCTTTCGCGGCTCCGTCTTCCATTTTCCACGTGCCGAGCCCGATGGCAGGAATTTGGTCCCCGTTGTGAAGAGTGAATGACTTCATGTGTTGTCCTCGTCGCGCTAAGATGAAATGGTTATGATCACTTGAACCAAAGAGTTTCCAGGATTTTCCACGCCACCGCAACCAATGAACGAAGCTTCCCAATCCGATATTACAACCATCATGCTGGAGTTGGGCAAGAAAGCCCGGGCAGCTTCAACGTTACTCGCTGTCGCGACATCTGAACAGAAGAGAACCGCGATCCTGTTGGCGGCGACTGCTATTGATGAAAACGCCAAACACATCACCCAACAAAACGACCTAGATGTCGCTGCCGCCCACGAACGAAAATTGAGTTCTGCGATGATCGACCGGTTGAAGTTGAATGAAGCTCGAGTTGCCGGAATCGCGAACGCGCTGCGAGAAATAGCCAAGCTAGACGATCCCGTTGGATCCGTTATCGCTCAATGGGAACGCCCCAACGGCCTAGACATTCAGCGTGTGCGAACGCCGCTGGGTGTGATTGGCGTGATTTACGAAAGCCGCCCAAATGTAACCGCCGACGCAGGAGCACTTTGCTTGATGGCCGGCAACGCGGTGATCCTTCGCGGAGGGAGCGATTCGATTCATAGTTCAACTGCCATTCTCCAATGCCTCAAACAGGGTCTGGCCGCAGCGAACCTACCCGAGGACTCAATTCAGCTTGTCTCGGTCACCGATCGAGCCGCCGTTGGCGAGATGCTTCGCGGTCTTGACGGAAACATCGATGTCATCGTTCCGCGGGGTGGCAAGAGTTTAGTTGCGCGAGTTCAATCCGATTGTCGCGTTCCTGTTTTTGCGCACTTAGAAGGAATCTGCCACGTGTTTGTGGATGCATCCGCCGACGTTTCGATGGCCGTCGAAGTCGTGCACAATGCAAAGATGCGGCGAACCGGAATCTGTGGCGCGGCGGAAACGCTGCTTATTCATCAGGGTGTCGTCGATTCTCACCTGAAACCAATTTTGGATCGCCTTTCAGAAGCAGGCTGCTCGATTCGCGGCGACGAATCGATTTGCAAAGCTTGGCCCTCCGCGGAACCGGCCACTCTGGAAGATTGGTCCACGGAATACCTCGATGCAATCCTGTCCGTGAAAGTGGTTGCTGAC
>CAZORS010000105.1:1497-10306 GCA_964582025.1 uncultured Pirellulaceae bacterium
TCCGCCATGGGAAACGGTGAGCCCATTGTTCTTTGATCGATCAATCATCCAACCAAATCCGTAACCAGTTTTCCAGCCGCTGTCGAGCTTTCCAGAAGTGAAGGCTTCGTCGAGCGTCGTTTGTGAAACAAGCTTCTCACCGTAAAGAGCCTGATCCCACTTCAACATGTCTCGTGCCGACGCATAAATGCCACCGTCACCAACCATTCCGTTGAGGTAGTTCCAGTCGTTGGAGACGTTTTCATCACCTTGCCATGCAAAACCAAACACGCGGCTCTTCGGGTTGAATTCAGTCTCATCAACCGAAAAGGCGAACGAGTCTTTCATTTCCAATGGATCGAAAATTCGCGTCTTGAAGAATTCCTGAACCGTCTGTTCCGAGGCTGTCTCAATGATGTGTCCGAGCAGAACATAACCCGTGTTGCTGTAATCGTATTGTTTCCCGGGCTCAAAATCCCGCTTCGGTTTATGCTCGGCGAAGAGATTTACCATGTCTTTATTGAATGCCGTTTTTTTGGAATCTTCAGAAGTGTCGACGTCCCAATGCTTCTCAAACAAGTCCATGTAGTCTGGAAGCCCACCAGTGTGATGGAGCAAGTGCCGAATCGTGACGCCTTCGTACGGAAGCGTCGGCAAATGTTTTGTGATGTCGTCGTCGAAATCTAGTTTGCCTTGTTCTTTAAGCAACATGATCCCCATGGCGGTGAACTGTTTACTGACCGATGCGAGTCGAAATGACGATCGTTCTGTGAATGGCGATTTGTCATCGATGTTCGCGTAACCAACGGACTTCTCGAACACGATTTTTCCGTCTACCGCAATCAACACCGTGCCGCTAAAGATCCTTTTTTCCAGCGCCCTATCCATTCGCGATGAAAACTTTTCCAACTCTTCCGCGTCGAAGCTCGCCACGCGAGCTCGCGGCTGAAGGGCTTCCAACATTTCGTCGATCTGTGCGGCGGAGAAGTCTCCGTTGATAACCACATCTCGATCGAGCTTCGACCGTATCAGCGGCGCCGACACAAGCGATCCGTTGTACAGAATTGCCATCGGCTTATTCAAATTTGCTTCACTGGCGACACCGAGTTTCTTTCCACCCGACTTTGTCAACTTAATGATGGCTTTACCAGAACGTCGCGGCTGTTCTTTGGCTTCAACCGACTCAATATCGTTCTCACGAATGATCACGTTCGGACGGAGGTAAATTGGCTCACCGTTAGCGACTTCCAACTTCGTCAAACCGTCGCCCGGTTCAGTCTCCGCAATGCGAAGCTCGAGCACGGGAACCGAATTTTGCTGTTGCGCCTTCAGATCCGCCGCAAGCAAAAACAAGCTGCACAAGACAACAGGAAACAACACGCTTCGAAAACTCATGACATCTCTCATTCGCTGTGCTCTTGGTCTACTTACTTATCATCGTCCGCGATGCCGACGCCTTTGCTGCGATCAGGATACTCGGGCCGGTCTGGTTTTTCATAGCCATTGGACTTAATCTCGTCCAACATTTGTTTGATTGCAGCGTCCAATTGTGGGTCACCACCGTCTTTCATTTTAGCGGGATCATCGATGACTTCCATATCAGCATCAACGCCGTGGCCTTCGATTCCCCACGTACCATCCTTCTCATAGTAGGCAAACGTCGGAGCCGTGATTCCCGATCCGTCGATCATCGAAGGGTTACCAGAAATCCCAACCAACCCACCCCATGTTCGCATTCCAATCAACTTGCCAAGTCCAGCTTGCTTGAAGAGTGCCGGGAACATGTCGCCGCCGCTTCCTGCCATTCCGTTGATCAGCATGCACTTCGGTCCGTGGTGAGCATCTGGCGGCCAAGTCATATCGCGTCCATCACGCTTCGCCCAGTAGTTTGTTACTGGCCGGTTCAACAGTTCGATGAATCGAGTCGGAATTTGACCTCCTCCGTTCCATCGATCGTCGATGATCAACGCTTCCTTACCCTGCTGTCCGTAGAATTGACGAAAGAGATCGTTTTGACCGGGGATGCCGGTGTTGACGACATAGATGTAGCCAACTTTTCCTTTTGATTCTTTGTCCACGAAAGCGCGATTCGTTTCAATCCAATGACGAAACCGAAGTTGATTGTCCGATTCAAGCGGCTTGATCACGACACGCTTGTCCTCGTCATCAAGTTTCGAGTCGTCGCTAACGGTCAGCGTCGTGATCGCTCCAGCCAAGCCTTCGAAGGCTGCGTAAGGATTTGATTCGTCAGTCAGCTCCATTCCATTGACCTCGAGAATGAAATCGCCTTCCTTGATACCGACTCGACGCAGCGGACTGCGAGCATCAGTATCCCATTCGGCTCCTTCGAAAATAGTGCCGACGCGGTAGCGACCATCGTTAGCCTCGAAAGTGCAACCGAGCAACCCAACGTTGCTGCCGTCGGGAGCATTTTCGTCATCGACGCCGCGATAGTACGCATGGCCGACGTTAATTTCAGAAATCATTTCACCAATCACAAAGCCAACATCATCGCGAGACGCACAATCCTCCAACATGGGCTCGTATTGTTTCCGAATGGCTTTCCAATCGACTCCATGCATGTTCGGATCATAGAAGTAATCTCTCTCGATTCGCCACGCGTCCGTGAAAACTTGCTTCCACTCTTCGCGCGGATCGATCATGACATGCATGCCAGACGTCGGCACTTCATCGTCAAGCTTCTGGCCCGCAGACGCGCCAACGACGTAGCCTTTTTCTTCCTTAAAGACCAACAGCTTTTTCCCGTCGGCGGAAATCGCAAACGTACCCGTGCCGGCGACGACGGTTTTTTCTTCTGGATCATCATCGTTCATGTCGTAAGTCATAATCGATGCGCCATCGCCGCGACGGGCATAAATCAGCTGGTTCTTGTCATTGACCGCAAGCGTACCGAAACTGCCTTGCGCGATCGGGAGTTGGAACGAGCGTCGAGCGATTCCTTCGAATTCGATTTCTAGCGGCTCAAGCTTCTTCTTTTTCTTACCGCCTTTTCCAGCAGCCTCCTCATCGTCACTTCGTTCGCCAGAAATTGGAATCTCCATTCCTTCGATGACAACGGTGCCTTCAAGCTTTCCGTCTTTGACAACGGCCTCCAGCGTCACTTCACCATCATCGCCAGCGTCAACGGTTAGCTTTAGTTCACCACTGTCGGAATCAAAGCTTCCTTCTGTGATCGACGCTTCGCCACCGGGAGTGTCAGCACTTCCTGTGATGGTTCCGTCGTCCGCTAGTTCAATCCTGACGATGGCACTGCGAGCTTCCGCAGGCAACGCGTCAGATTTAAGCGTGACAGACCATACACCGCTAACAGGATCCTCGTCGGATTCTTCCTCGCCTTCGTCGTCACTATCCTCTGCGTCTTCGGATTCGTCATCATCTTCTTCTGCATCGTCGTCTTTTTTCGAATCTTCATCCTCCCACTCTTCTTCATCACTTTCGGGGAGCATCGGATGTTCAACATCGGATCGCATTGGAACCGCGATGATGACTTCCGTGTCGCCGTAGACAAACGATTCACCAATGTCTTCATATTCAGGCTGATTGAACGCTCGAGAACTGACGTAGTAAAAAAAGTCTCCTTCCCGATCGAACACGCCGCCACCGGAATGGAAAAATCCACTGGAAACCTTGTGTTTGGTTTTCTCGGTCACGTTGTAAATCCAGACCGTTTGAACGCCCGCCTTGTCGTCGCTTCTCAACGCATAAGTCAGCCAATTCGAATCATGTGCCCAATTTACATCAGGAGCATTCGCATGTGGATCTCTCGCTACCAACGTCGTGTCGCCACCGATCGTGTGCAAATAGACGGCGCCTGTTTTGTCGTTGAATACGATGTGTTTCGAATCTGGCGACCAGTTTGGAGTGTTGCGAAAGCACTCACCATCTTTCGTCAACTGTTTCGTTTCACCACGACCATCGGACTGCGTCACATAAAGCTCGTATTCGCCAGTCGCATCAGAGAAATACGCGATCCAACGCCCATCCGGGCTCCACGACGGATCCCGTTCGGCAACGCCATTTGTTCGAGTCAAATTTCGCGGAGTGCCTTTTTCGGCGGGCAACGACCAGATATCACCGCGTGCTTGAACCGTGACACGCTTCCCAGTCGGAGAAATATCTCCAGCTTCGATGAAGTCCGATGCGTCCACTCTTTGCTTCCGCAGTTTTGGACGATCACCGGGAATCGTGACCTCAATAACTTTTGATTTTTCTGTTTTCAGGTTTAGCAACCTGAGCTCCGACCCCAACGAGAATACAATTTCACCTTCTCCGTCTTTGCCCGGACCAACAGCAGGCCACTTACAATCGAATTCTCCGAAGTCCGTGACTTGAGATCGCTTTTTGGTGTCGGTGTCGTACTTCCAGATGTTCAGTCTCGCCTCTTTGCCTCCGTCAGAAAGATAGTAAACCGCTTTATCGTGCCACATTGGAAGGCTGTCGGTGCCTTCGAAGTCAGTGATCTTTTCGGCTTTATCATTTTCCAAATCGTAGAGCCAGATGTCCGAAGCCATTCCGCCACGATAGCGCTTCCACGTTCGCTGGTCGCGAGAATGAGGCGTGTAAGCCAGCCAGTTGCTGTCTTTAGAGATTGAACCATTCGTTCCGTAAGGAACCGGCAACTTTTTTGGAAGCGGCTTGTCGTCAGAAACCGTGAACAGCTGTGGCTGTCGCCCAAGTCCTGCTTGTCCATTGGAGAAAAACAGAACGCTGTCTCCGTCCGGCGTCCAGTCACAGACGTATTCGCTCGACGGATGCCAAGTCCACCGTTTGGCAACTCCACCTGTCGATGGGATTACATAGACATCTGTGTTGCCTTCATAGTTGCCGGTGAAAGCAATCGACTTTCCATCAGGACTAAATCGCGGAAACCGCTCCGCGCCGTCGGGGCTCGCCAGTGGCATCGCCGTTCCACCTTCACGATCCACAATCCACAAATCGTTGGCGTACGAGAACACAATGTGCTTCTCGCTGACGTCCGGAAACCGCATCATGCCGCCAGAGGGCATGTTCTGGGCGTGCAACTCTGCTGGCAGGACAAACAGGCCGGCGGCGAGCAACATTGCGGACGAAATAGCGGCGAATCGAAACGTTTTCTTGACCATGGATGGTTTCTCATTGTCGAAGATGCAAATCTGATAAATGGAGAACCTCTATCGTGGCAGCTTTGTTTCGCTGATGTGAAGATTTTGTTTAATTAAGACAATTAGTTCGCGGGCCAAAACGATTCCCGGCGGAACATCAGGCTCCCAAAGGGAAGATGCTGCAATGCGCCGGTCTCACGAACTCAACGTCAAATAGATCCTGAGCAACGTCCGAGCCGCTAACGCCAACACGACAACCGAGCGCGGTGACCACAATCATCCAACCAGATGCAGCTCGGCTACCGTTGTCCAGCTTTCGCATCGCAAGGTACAGCAACGATCCGACAAGGATTGGCCCGCCAAGGACCGTTAACGCTTGGGCGAAAAAAATTAGCGGAACGCGACCTTCCGCCGTTGTTAATAACGCCACGCACATACCGATCAACAGTGATGCAATCGTAAAACGTTTTGTCCATGCTGAATCTATGGACGCATCTTGCCCGAGACCGTCAGCCATGAACGTTCCACCCAGAATCGAGTTAACCAAGAACGAACTAATCGCGCCAGCAAAAATACCAATACAGAACAACCATTTCGGATGGCGAACTACCCGTGGCAACAATCAGATTTGCGTATCCCTTTTTTTGGATAGCGGCTCGCAAAACGGATGCTCAAAATTCGGCAGCAGCCTGTCCTGATGTTTTGGGATCGTCGTGGACTTGAACTTCCATACTGGCTTTCAACGAAAGTAATTGCGTGAATTCCGATGACAGCCCATTTGGATGACGCGTGCATGTCGACGGAATCGATCACGCCATTGCCGTCCGCAAAGCTATTGACCAGGAGAAAGAAAATTCTTCAGCGTGTCTTCAAGGTTGCCTGGGATCGGCAAGTCACTGGTGATCTCTGCCATCTGCTCAGCGTGCAGCTCTTTGGCTTTTTGCGACGCCTGATTGATTGCGGCAGGAAGTAAGTCCAACAACATTTCGAAGTCAGCCTTCTCAGTGATCACGGGATCGACTTCAACTTTCGTAACGGTGCCCAGTCCATCGGCGTGCACGGTGACCATACCACCACCAGCAGTTCCAGTAACCGAAAGCTGTTTCAGCTTCTCTTGAGATTCCTGCATTTTGGGGCCCATCTCTTGAGCCTGCTTCAGCATGCCGGCGATGTTGCCGAGGTTTCCAAGTCCTTTGAACATTTTATTCTCCTGGTGGAATTTCGTTGACGCCGTAACTATACAAACGGATCGGAGCAAAGGCACCCCCAGCGTGACCAACGCCGAAATTGCTGTCATAGACCAACCTTCAGGACGGCTCGACAATTGGTCTTCGATAAATTGAGCCGGTGAGGTGTTACTACCCTAGCAGCATTGCCAAATCTTCAGCTGAAAGATTCCGCAGCAGCGAATCGTCCGCGTTGATCACCGATTCAGCCAATAATTTCTTCGAGGCCTGCATTTTGAGGATCTTGTCTTCAACCGTGTTTTTGCAAGTCATCCGATAGGCGAACACCGGATTCTTCTGGCCCATACGGTGGGCGCGGTCGATCGCCTGCGCTTCAACGGCAGGATTCCACCACGGATCCAACAGATACACGTACTGTGCTGCTGTCAAATTCAGTCCCGAACCACCCGCTTTCAAACTGATCAAAAACACTTTCACATCGTCGTTGTCCTGAAAGTTCTTCACCTTGTCGGCACGCTTAGTCGTCTGACCGTCTAAGTATTCATAATTGATACCGGCAGCATCCAATTGCTCTTTCACCAACGCTAACAACGAAGTGAATTGCGAAAACACTAATGCCTTGCTGCCGCCACCGATCACCTCTTTCAACTGCTGTTCCAGCAATCCCAACTTCGAACCCGGCTTGGCTTTCGGATCCACCAAACGCGGATCACAGGCGACTTGCCGCAGACGCAACAAAGCTTCCAACACGTAGATTTTGGATTTACCCAATCCCTCAGTTTCGACCTTTTTGGTTAACTTGACGCGATAGTATTCCTTCAGTTCATCGTATTGCTTTTGTTGCTGCTTCGTCATTTCGCAAGTCAGCAATTGCTCAGTCTTCTCAGGAAGCTCCTTCAACACTTGCTGTTTGGTGCGACGCAGGAAAAATGGTTTGAGGCCCGCCGCCAGCGCCTTCACCGCCCGCTTGTCATTCTCGTCATCTGGCTTGATGCGAGTCATCGCTTTGAAGCCTCGAGAGCTACCGAGCATCCCCGGGTTCAGAAATTCAAACAACGACCAGAGCTCACCCAAATGATTTTCGATCGGTGTGCCAGTCATCGCCAACTTGTAGTCACTACGGAGCAACCGACTGGCTTTGGCGACCAGTGCGTTCGAGTTCTTGATGGCTTGCGATTCGTCCAAGATTGCGTAGTCAAAGTTAATTTGACACAGCTTCTGAATGTCAATCCGCATCGTAGCGTACGTCGTCAGTAACACATCGAACTCGCCGGCCTCCGTTGCCGCCGTTTTCCGACCCGTTCCGGTGAAGTTCAAAATCCGAAGTTTGGGGGCAAACTTCTCGGCTTCCTCAATCCAGTTGAAGATCAAGCTTTTGGGGACCACAACGATTGTCGGCTTACGTTTGAACTCGTTGACCGATTGGCACCAGGGATCGACTTCAACCGAAACACCAAGTGCTTCAGTAAGTTCGCTATTTGGAAGTTCGTTCTTAGGCTGTTCGATATTGGCGACCTTCTTCGTTTTCGCGACCGGTTTGCTCGATTTGGTTTTCGCTGCCGCAATGCGTCTTGTCCGGCGTTTTTCCAATAGTGCCAAGACTTGGACGGTTTTACCAAGCCCCATATCGTCGGCGAGGCAACCGCCGAGTTTGAAGTCCTGCAAAAAACCGAGCCACCCCAAGCCATCAGATTGGTAACCACGCAGCTTCCCCTTAAATCCGGCAGACGGACGCTGGGGCTTCACGCCGTGGAATGAGTTCAACTTTTTACGATATTCAGTAAACCGTTTATCCATTTCGATGCCGGACTGCGACTCGAGCATGGCATCCAAAATCATCGCTTGGCTGGGATTGAATCGAATCGAGTCATCTTGAACGTGGCCGAATTGAGCGATCTTGGCATAGCGGTCCAACATTCCCTGCGGGATGTGTCCCAGCGTCCCGTCGTGAAGTGTGACGTACTGCTCTTTCGTTTTCAAAGCGGCTAAAACTTGCGGCAGCGGGATCGAAGTCCCATCAAAATTGACTTTTGCGTCTAGGTCAAACCAGTCCTGATCGGATGAAACTTGAGCCGACACGCCGGTCGCCACACGTAGTGGCTTGCCTTTCCATAACACTTTCCAACCAAGTGCCGCCAGCGAACTGGACACCGTCACGAAATGTTTGGCACTAAGGCGAAAGCTCGCGTCCTTATCAATTGCCGTTTGCTCTAACGGCGCGTCCAAACCCAGCAGCTGTTGCAATCGCTGGCGTTCAGCCGTCAATGAACGCATCAAGATTGTTTTACCTTTGGCATCATAAATTGTCTGCTTCGTCGCTCCCCAAGAAAACGTTTCATCTCCGTACTCAAAGAAGACGCGAGCGAAAACAAACCTTGAATTTGCCTCTTGTTGAAACTCAACACCAACCAACGGTTCGACTTGCTGGCGACTGATGCCCCACGATTCGGGCAGTGGTATTTGATCGGCGTCGGGCAAGCGGTCAATCAACTCGATGAAGTCGCCGCGTTCACTTTTCTTGATCACAATTTCTGATTCGGC
>CAZORS010000105.1:10406-18609 GCA_964582025.1 uncultured Pirellulaceae bacterium
TAGCTGTGGTAGCGGTAAGCCTCCTCTTCGGCATCTTGATATCCGACGAGTGTTCGCAGCAACGGTTGGCTTTCCGTCGGTGCATCTGAGATCTCCGCTTTGGTAAACGCGAAGGGCCTCGGTTTACTCCAGCCGCCATTGACGAGTTCCTTCTGCGCGACGATTCCCAGCTTCAGATTCTCTGCGGATTCGGAGATATCAATGACGTATGAAAGTCGGCTTTTGTTTTTAGGACTGAACAACGCCGTTTGATGCGGAGGCTGCAACGCAAGGGACGTGCCCCGATCCAATTTGGCAATCGTTGCTTGAAAGCGATTTTTAGAACTTTTGCTTTTAGTTAACGCAGCAGCAGGCGGCGCGAACATCAAATTCAACCCCGAGCCTCTTTCTTCATTTGACAAGTAGTCCACTTCGCAGATCAGCGCCCACAGATGTTTGCATCGATTGCCATCCGCGAAATGAGGACAATCGCAGTGCATGCCAGTAATTCGCAAGCCTGCATTCGTAGCTGTGAATTCCAGTTCAACACCGTACGACTGCGAACCATAGACAACTCCTTGGATGAACCGGTCGTTGACCGAGACATCGGCAACAGCATCCAATTCGTAGCAATAGTCTTCGCCTCGTTTGCGAGTCTTGGAATCAAATTGCGTTTTCAACAAGGCAACAAGCGAATCCATGCGTTTGCGTTTCCGTTTTGATTGAAGGGGCAGTCTTGATCAAACGGAAATTCTAATGACTTGAGGTATTCCCAAAAGATCGAATTCGCATTTCTTGCGAACGACAACGCATTCACAGCCTCTTTGCGATCGGATATTGCGGGCTGTTTGGGTGACGCTCGCAAAGTCCAAAATATGTGAACTTGCGAAGAACAGTTGGCCACCGCAGCGGCTGAAAACGATTGGTGACTTGGCCGAGCTCTTCGTCAGAGTCCGTAGACATCGTCGTCGGCCCAATTGGACTTCGAGAAATCATCGCAATCAAAGGAGTGACTTTGGAGCAGTTCCGAGCCACATTTTCTCAGCAGAATTCGATAATCGCATAATTTGCCGCAAAAACCGAAAACCTTGCCTTTCCAAACCCGATGGAAGTCAGTATTTTGTTGCACTCGATTGCCTAAAGTGCCGAACAAACCTCAGTGAAGTTCGTCTACTTTTCATTCTTGCGGCGGCATAGCTCAGTTGGTTAGAGCAGCGGAATCATAATCCGCGTGTCGGGGGTTCGAATCCCTCTGCCGCTACTTTCAAGAAGCCCTTTGATTCCGGTTTTTAACGACTCAAAGGGATTTTTTCGTGCGCGGGCAAAGCTCGCCCGCACTCTCCAAAACCTCTGTTTTGGTCTCTTTTAGGCTACAGGCGTGCGCAAAGTCTGTTGCCCTTGATCTTATGAAATACCCCATCTGTTGGTTGATTTGTCATGCCGAACAGACGGCCTGGCAAGCGACCAACTTCACCACGAAGGAGGCAACATTGCCAAAAAAAACCATGTCTAGACCGCCGGAAGTTCAGTCGATCTCGACAACTGTCCAAGCTCTGTTCGGTGGGAGCGGCGCCAATCCCCGACGACCTCGATGGCGATCAGATGCGGAAGCTGATGATCGCCATCTCAAGGTACCGTCGAAAACGGCTACTACGTTTCATTGCTGCCGCGATTGCTGAGGATATTTGGCAAGAGCGGCAAAAAAGGAGTCGAGCCATGCTCAAAAAAACATTTGATCCACACCAGCTCCATCGCTATGTCGACTACACACGGATGTCAGACAAAAAGCAAAATGACCGCAGCCCCGAACAACAAGCAAATAAAATAAAGCGTGTCATCAAGAACATGCGGCTGGCTTGGAAGCACGTTTCGAGCTATCAAGATAAAGCGAGAAAGGGCGCCTTCATTCGAAAACGAAAGGCATTCAATCGAATGCTAACAGATATTCGAAGCGCTCGCCTGAAGGTTGATGTCATCGCTGTAGATACAACCGAAAGATTCGCGAGAGCGGAAGAGACGCCCATCATCAGAAAGGAACTGTATGACAAATACGGCGTCGTCATACCTGAAATGGAGCTCGACCCCAAGTTCAAGACCGCTCCGCGCAAGATGGCTCGCGCCCGTTGGCATGAAGACAATGCGGAACTGGTGTACCGCACCAGCAAGTCAATGAGGATGAAGGACATGGTCAAACACTTTTCCAAATCCGACGTGACCATTCGCAAGGCCATTGCTCACGCCCGGAATGTTCTCGGGCTGAAGTAGGCTGAGTGCCATTGAGAATGGGGCTGTCTTCATGGCAGCCCCATTTTTTTGGCTATCAGAAACTGGCTTTGGGAAATTGCCTGTATTCCCCGAGTTCTAAGCCCCAACTCGATCCGCAACGAAGTTCGTAAATGCCATTTACGTGGTCTTGTACATCTCCGTTACGAAACGGCTTTCGGAAAAGATTATCCTAGAGTACCGGGACTCCAACCTACATTCAGCCGGCTGTCGCAAAACGACAAAGATTGCCGAAAGATCATAGCAGTAGTCGATGATAATCTCAGGTCTCTTAATCTAAACTGAGGCGGATGGAAAATTTAGTGGTGTCAAAAAACTACTTGGCTGTTGACCTTGGAGGCGAAAGCGGTCGCGTTGTTGCTGGCTGTTTCGACGGGCAAAAAGTTCGCCTTTTTGAGCAACATCGATTCTTAACAGGTGCATTCCAGTTTGAAAATACGCTTCGTTGGGATGTGAATCGGATCTGGTCAGAGATCCAAGCAGGTTTGGGCGTCGCCTCTATCAATTTTCCCGAAGCTGACAGCATCGGCGTCGATTCTTGGGGCGTTGACTATGCATTACTTGACGCAAACGAACAACTCATCGAACTGCCATGGCATTATCGCGACAGCCGAAATGTCGGAACGTTAAGTCGAATTCTGGATACGGTAACACGAGAAGACATCTTCTCGTCGACTGGCATTCAATTCATGGAGATCAACACCCTTTGCCAGCTGTATGCGTCACGTTCCGCAGGCGATTCGCTTGAGCGCACCACCCAGCTTTTGACCATTGCTGATTACTTTCACTGGTGCCTGTGTGGGTCAAAGTCTGCTGAGTTCACGTTTGCCACAACCACACAGTGCTACGATCCTACCGAGAAAGATTGGTGTTTCGCGCTACTGGATCGCTTGGAGATTCCAACCAGAATCCTGCCGAACGTAGTCCAGCCCGGGACTCATCTGGGAACAATTCGTGAGTCAGTAAAGCAGCAAACTGATGCAGGAGATTTGTCCGTTGTGGCACCCGCAACTCACGACACAGCTTCAGCAGTTGTCGCTGTTCCCGTTTCCGAATCAGTCGGAGCCAATTGGGCCTACATTAGTTCGGGTACCTGGTCGCTTGTTGGCATGGAAGTTGACCAGCCTGTTCTTTCTGCAGAGGCCTTGGCCGCAAACGTGACCAATGAAGGTGGCGTTGAGGGAACGTGGCGTTTGCTCAAGAACGTGATGGGGTTGTGGCTGGTGCAACGACTGCGACTGGCTTTGTCTGAACGAGGATTTAATCGGACTTATGAAGAGCTGGCGAAGCTGGCTGGCGACGCGAAATCAGCTGAGTGTTTTATTGATCCTGACGACCCATCGTTTCTCAACCCCGACAACATGGAGGAAGCGATTGGGCAGTTTTGTCGAGAAACGAATCAGACCGTCCCGACGGACGAAGGTGCTTTGGTTCGGTGTGTTCTTGAAAGCCTTGCGTTGCGGTACAGCGAAGTGCTCGATGAAGTTTCAAAGCTTTCCGATACAAGGATTGATGTGATTCATGTCGTCGGTGGCGGCTGCAAGAACATTCTGCTCAACCAGTTCATCGCAGGAGCCACTCAGTTGCCGGTCGTTGCAGGTCCGGACGAGGCGACTTCGATGGGCAACGTGATGGTCCAGTGCAAAGCATCCGGAGAGCTGGACTCGCTGTCGGACATTCGCAATGTCGTCCGCAACTCGGTTGACTTGATCGAATTCGAACCGACTGCCCAAACGTATTGGCGAGATGCGATGGCCAGTTTCAAGCAAGTTTGTGAAGTCCGAAGGTCGCAGCTGATGCTACAGCGCAACCGGTGAATGTGGCATTTCTGATTGTCGCAATCCGCCATCATTCACGATTCATCTAGCGTTGAAATTGTCCGATTACGACCAATTTTTCGGGTTTTTGGGGATTGCTGATGTCTTCAGCGTGTCGCACATGGACATTCAAAGCTAGGATCGCGGAAGACTTTATTTGCTAAACTATGGCGAATTGATCACCGCAGGTGGGGAACACGGGGTCGTTCTTCGTCTGTCACGAGGTTTCAGCACGGTCGGCCATGACGGATTCTGACAAGTCCACTTTCAACTACCTCCCGGTGCCGGAAATCGTTAATCGGCTCGGGCTCTATGTGACCGGAGCGGGAACGGATGTTGTGCCTGCTGGAGCCAACTATCCGCAACAAAATCACCCTGAGCTGTATCACTTTTCCTGGCACGCAGGACGGATCCTTCCAGAGTTCCAGTTTGTGTTCATCGCGTCTGGGCGTGGCGAGTTCGAGTCACGCGAAACCGGCCTTCAGGAGATCATGCCGGGCACAATCATGATGCTGTTTCCTGATGTTTGGCATCGCTATCGCCCGCACCCCGGAACCGGCTGGAGGGAGTACTGGATCTCTCTTGGGGGCGACCTGCTTTTTCAATGGTTGGGTCGTGGACTGTTTGATGCCAATCGACCACTTACAAGACTGCGACAACCGGAAGACACAATCGAGCGATACGAACACGTGATCGATTTTGTCATGTCTCGCCCCGAACAAGACGCGCCGATGTTGACGGCTCATGCAATGGCTCTGATCGCCAGCGCTTTAGAGCAAGCACAGACTTCCGTTGAAACCATCAACTCAAATGGTGAACCCGAGCGTTCTGATGATCCACTCGTGGCAGAAGCACTGCGTGTCATTTGGAATAACAGCCACCAGCGAGTATCCGTCGATATGATCGCGAAGCAGCTTGGCGTTACACGGCGAACATTGGAGCGACATTTCAAGAAACATCTAGGACGAACGCTACTGCAAGAACTTGTGGCCTGTCGTATCCAACGTGCAAAAAGACTTCTTCGTGAGACGCATGTTCCGATCAAGTACGTGGCACACGCTTCAGGATTTAGTTCACTGCCAAACCTCTGCAAGGTATTCCGCCGCGAAGTTGGGACCACACCAGGCACTTATCGCGAAGCTGCAGTCTCAAATCAAAAGGCCCGTCGCTGGCCTTCCACCGCCTCAGCAGCACCAACTTCAGAAACTTCTGACGTGACGCAAAACAGCACCTGAAGCGGAACTCGACTGAACTTTGATTTTGACAAGTTCGAATTGCACCGCATTGAATCAACTGAAACTAACCAATGAAAACCCGGATGCCAAGCAAACTACTCTTCGCTTTTCTATCACTTTGTTTTCTGACCTGTGTCTCGCAAGCACAGGAAGTCGACGGCATTCCAGATACGATTCTTAAGGCACAAGCCTCCGAAGACGGGAAGCTCGAATTCGACTCAATGGTCAGCCGGGGATACACGCCGCTGTTCAATGGAACCGACCTCACTGGCTGGTGGAACCCATATCCGTTCGGCGAAGCAAAGGTTGTCGACGGAGAAATTCATCTGACGGCGGACAAGAAGTTCTTTCTGGTCACCGACAAGAAGTATTCCGATTTCAAAGTCAGCGTTGAGATTCGTTTGCCCGAAGGAAAGGCGAACTCGGGCGTCATGTTTCGCTGCCATGTTGACAAAGAAGCCAAAAAGAAAGTCTTTGGTTACCAAGCTGAATGTGATGGATCGGATCGGCGTTGGTCGGGCGGCCTCTATGACGAATCGCGACGCGGATGGGTCTGGCCCAGCACCAAAGGTCGCTCTGAAGATCAGTTCATGGAGCATTCCGAAGAATCAAAAGCGTTCTTCAAGCAGCCAGAAATTGCGGGTGCTCTGAATCGAAACGGATGGAATCGTTTCGTCATTACGTGCAGGAAGGACCTGATCACGATCGAAGTGAATGGCGTTCAAACGACGCGATTTCGCGACCCGACCGACGCAAGCGGCTACATCGCAATTCAACACCACGGCGAGAAGGGTCAAACGTATCGCTTTAGAAACCTGTTCATCAAAGAGTTTCCTGAAGTTCCCGCCCAGCAACACGTTTCGTTGACTCAACAGGAACCCGTTTCAATCAAACGAGTCGACGACAAAACCACACTGATCGATTTCGGCAAAGTCGCCTTTGGCAACATCGTCATGCCGGTGCCAGCGACGGGACGCGGAAAAGCCCAAGTCCACTTTGGCGAGAGCCTGAAGAAAGAGCGAATCGACCGGGAACCAAAAGGAACAGTACGCTACGGCATGACAGAGATCCGACTCGGCCAACAACGAGGTAACTGGGTTGTGCCTGCTCCTATCATTCCGCGAACCATCGAGCAAGCTGGGATCGTCTACGCCAACCCGCCAGCCGTGTTGACTCCAGCGGCATGGGGTCCAGTCACACCATTTCGCTGGATCGAAATCGAAGGTCTGCCGGAGGATTTTCCCTACGATCGCATTCGCCGTCGCGCCGCATTTTCTTCGACGTGGAACGAAGACGCTGCATCATTCGAGTGCTCGGATGAAACGCTGAACCGGATTTGGGACCTGTGCAAATACAGCCTCAAGGCTACAACCTTTGCTGGCGTATATGTTGACGGAGATCGCGAACGGATTCCATACGAGGCCGATGCCTACCTGAATCAGCTCAGCCATTACACGACTGACGACGACGTAACGATGGCGGCCACAACATTTGATTGGTTGATGGAGAACGGGACCTGGCCGACTGAATGGTCGCCGCACATGGTGTTCATGGCTCACGCTCAGTGGATGTACTCCGGCGACACCGAGTGGCTAAAGCAGCGCTACGAAATTCTCAAATCAAAAACGCTCATGCATCGAAGCGGTGAAGATGGCCTCGTTCGCAGCGGCCCGCTCGACCAAAGCCGTCACGACATCGTGGATTGGCCAAAAGGAGAACGCGACGGTTTCGTATTCACCGAAATCAACACGGTGGTCAACGCATTCCATATCGCGGCGATCGAACAGATGGCAGAAATGGCACAGGCCGTCGGCAAGCCTGAAGATGCCGCAGCGTTTACCGCCAGAGCAAAGCTTGCTCGTGCAGCCTTTCAGGAAAAGCTGTTTGATGCAAAAGCCGGGATTTACCGTGACGGAATTGGGACAGATCACAGCAGCATTCATGCGAACTTCTTTCCGCTGGCATTCAATTTGATTCCGGAAGAGAACAAAGCCAAGGTCGTCGCTTGGCTGAATCAAAAAGACATGAAGTGCAGTGTCTATGCGGCACAGTACTTCATGGAATCGCTCTTCAACAACGGCAGCGATCAGAAAGCACTCGATCTGATCACGGCTGATGGCGATCGCAGTTGGAAGCACATGGTTAACAGCGGCACGACGATTACCTGGGAAGCTTGGGGCCTGAAATACAAACGCAATCAGGATTGGAATCACGCTTGGGGAGCCGCCCCTGCGAATTTGTTGCCCCGGTTTGTGTTGGGCGTTCAGGCTGCTTCACCGGGTTGGAAGTCTGCGGCGATTCAGCCGTGCCCCGGCAACCTTAAGTTTGCTCGCGGCAAAGTGCCGACACCAGCTGGACCTGTCGAAGTCGATTGGACAAACGGCGATCAGTTCAAGCTTGAGTTAGCATTGCCAGAGGGCATGTCTGCCAGCATTCAATTGCCAGCGACCGATTCCAGCAAGAGCGTTCTGGTAGACGGCGAGCAAGTTGAGGCAACCCGAGAAGGCAATCGTTGGATCTTGGTGGAAACTGTCAGCGACAAAGTTACGATCGAGTCAAAGTAAACAATAGCTCAGAATTTGAACAACATGAATCTCCAAGCCACACCAACTCCAACAACCCAAACTCCCCCTCTCCTCGTGAATTCGGACGCTGGTGCTGCCCATTGTGATCAGACGTCGACCGAATTCACGAGGAGAGGGGGTTGGGGGGTGAGGAGCTTGTCGGCGAAATTCCCTCACCCCCAGCCCCTCTCCCACAAATTCGGCCAGAGTTTGACTCCAATGGAGAGCGGTTCGGTCCGAATTTGTGGGAGAGGGGAGCGAGTTAATTTTGGTCGCGCCGTTCGTCAGACTGCTGAAAGACACTCACCGGCGGCTAGCGCCTCGC
>CAZORS010000106.1:0-15235 GCA_964582025.1 uncultured Pirellulaceae bacterium
CATTTGGTCGATGAGACTGGTCGCTGCCAATCTTCAATGCGGATGTTAAGATTTAAATTTCGCGCACGACGTCTTTCAGTCAAAACGGATAACGGATCATTTGATGGCTAGTGCAAAACGGCCAACCCAAGTAAGGCAACTTGAAACACTTTAGGCGATTTCTTTCAATCCTCCTGCAATCGTTCGCGTGGTTCTGCGTAACGATCTTTTTCGTGTGGGCGATCGGTGCGATCTGGCACTTCGATCTTCTCCCGAGACCCGTCGGTCCGATTTTGTCCGTCGTGACATTGATTGCCGCGATCGTGTTGCTGTTGCGACTGGCGAGAAAAACGATGTGGCTCACTTATGCTGGGTCAGCAATCATCGTCATTTGGTTGGCTACGTTACTGCAGCAACCGACTCATGATCGCCAATGGGCCAAAGATCAACAGGTCCTTACTACGATCGCAATCGATAACGAAGACGTCACGATTAAGAACTTTCGCAACAACGTCTATCGCAGTGAATCCGACTACGACGTGCACCGCACCGACTTCCAATTCAAGCTCTCCGATTTGTCAAAAGTTTGGTTCATCGTCCAACGATTCTCGCCGGCAGAAGGACTGGCTCATGTTTTCTTGAGCTTTGAAATTGAATCCGAAGACAATCAAAAACAACACTTCGCCGTCTCAGTCGAGATCCGTCGCGAAGAGAATGAATTTTTCTCCCCGACTCAAGGGCTGTATCGAGAGTACGAACTAAACTACATATTTGGCGATGAACGAGACCTAATTGGAGTGCGAACGGTCATGCGCCCCGATGATCGGCTGTTCATGTATCCGGTTAACGCGACGCCGCAGCAAGTGCAGAAACTCTTCCGCAGCATGGCCGACCGAACCAATCAGATTCAAGATCGCCCGGAGTTCTACCACACTCTGCTGAACAATTGCATGAATGGAATTCTGCGTCACACTTCCGAACTGACACCTGAAGAGATTTGTTGGTTCGATTCCCGGATCGTGATGCCTGGCTACTCAGATCGAATTGCGTTCGAGGAAGGAATCATCGGCACCGCCGGCCAGTCATTTGAGAACCTGAAAAAGGCCAGCCGCATCGATCAACGTGCTCGCGACCACGGAATCGGGCTTGGTTTCTCGGAAGCGATCAGAAATCAAGCGAACTGAGATCGTGATCCAGTGTCTTTCTGAACCAGTGTCTTACATTTGGGAACTGATAAGAATAAACTGATGTCTCACCCCAACCCAACGGATCCTCTATGAGCCAATTTCAGGACGTGTGCGACGAGCACTACATCAATCTGAACCTGACGACCGAAACACAAATGCCGCAAGACCGCGGGTCCGTGATGCACTTTTTCGAGTTGCTGCGAAAACGGTATCCGGGCATGCGAAATTTTTACAGCCGCGAACAAGGCGACTACGTCCTTGAAGAGGACAAAGACGAAGGCAGCTATCGTTGGATCACGCTCGACCCAAAGCGACTTTCCGCAGGCTTTATGAAGCCGGAATCTTTTGAAGCCGGTTGCGAGCAACACCTAGCGGTTTTGGAATCGATTCCCCATCAGCTTTCAATCAGTCCACTGGATTGCGAAACACTGAATTTGACTTACGGATTTGAGTTTTCTTATTCCGGGAACCAGTACCAACTACTGGCCAACGCTTTGGGCCTTGGAGCATCATTCGAGAAAGCACTCGAAATACCGGGGGCGAAAATGGTTAGTCTCGATCCGACGATGCAAATTTCGCTGGTTCCGGATTGTCGTATTCAGGCTCGGTTAAGTTTCGAACCGCGAACGACAGCCTATCAAGTAAAGACGAACGAATTTCCAGAAGAGAATCTGACGGTCTTCTTTACGATTCGAAAATACGGCAGCATCGAATCCGGTGAATCTTATGTCAGCACGTTTCAGGATTTGATGAAACGGGGACAGGAACTGGTTGATTCTTATCTGATGGAGAATGTTCTGGTACCGCTACAGACAGCGATCCTAATCAACTGATGGTCCGGTTCCTCGTCAGGCTGTTCTTACTTTTGTGGGCATCGCCCAACTCTGTTATTGGATTGACCGTCGGATTTGTGGGATTGCTCACCGGCGGCAAGGTCCAAATCCGCGAAGGCTGCCTCGAATTCTATGGCGGCGTTGTCGAAAAGTGGCTGGAACGCTTAAATGTGTTTGGCATGACTCTGGGACACACGATCCTTGGCCAAACCAGTAACGGACTGCGGATCGTTCGCAAGCACGAACAGGTTCACGTTCGGCAATACGAACGCTGGGGGCCGCTGTTTTTGCCACTGTACCTCGGATGGTCAGCGTTTCTTTGGTGGCGAGGCGAAGATTACTATCGACTCAATCCCTTCGAGATCGAAGCCTACGATATCGACGATCCTTCCAGCCGGAATCACGACACAGATGAAATGGATCAGGAACAGAACTGATGCTTCGCTGATTATTATTGGCTTTAGCCTGGTATGCATATCGACATTTGTATCTTTCCTCTCGGCCGAGTTTGCGCTCGACGTACCGTTTAAGGAACGACCCGTCGTAACGGTCGTGGTCACATTGCTGGCAGCAAGTTTCCTGTATTTGATTTCCTGTTGGAATTGCTCACGCCTTGAACGTGATTCGCGAAAGGCAATGCTCTACTGGATCGTTGGTGTTGGAATCGTTTCACGGATTGTCTTGCTCGGTTCAACGCCGATTCTAGAGATCGATTTGTATCGCTATCTGTGGGACGGAAACGTTGCCGTCACGACAGGTGATCCTTACAAGTACGCGCCAATCGAGTTCGTGCAGTGGCAATACGAGCCCGACCAACGATTCCTTTTCTCACGTAGCGAATCTGAACTGGAGTGGTTGCAAGAATTCGGCTCGAGCCAAAACGCATCGATGCAAGAAGTGCTGCGGATCATGACACAGCACTTCGGCCAATTCACATCGCCCTACCCTCCCGTTAGTCAGGTCGTATTCGCGGCGGCGGATCGATGCTGCCCGAAAGACGCGTCTCTTAACGCTCGAGTCGTGGTCTTGAAAACGATTCTGACGCTCTTCGATTTAGCGACGGGATTAGTCCTGATTTTGATTTTGCGACAACTGAAACTTCCGGAGACGATGAGCATCGTTTGGTTCTGGTGTCCGCTGGTACTAAAGGAGTTTGCCAACGGAGGACATTTGGATTCGATTGCGATCTTCTTGTGCAGCGTGTTTGTCTTATTCAGCGTCAAGGGACTGACTGAGCCAAACAAAGTGATGCGACACGCCATCGCGGCGGGAGCGTTTCTGGCGTTGGGTGTTGGCGCCAAAGTATTCCCCGTGGTGTTGGTGCCACTTTGGGCTGTCGTCACGCTACGGAAGCTTGGGCTATTGGCGATCGTCCCCGGGTTGATTTCGTTGGTGCTGGTTGTCGCAGTTAATCTTCCGATGTTGATTCGCATCAACGAATACAAAACCGAGACCACCGAATCGCTTCCGATGCCAGGAGTTTTGGCGTTTGCGAAAAGCTGGGAGATGAACGATATGCTCTTCATGGTTGTGGTTGAGAATCTGAAACGTGCCCCGGCCGCAAATGAAGCCGCTGTGCAAACAAAGGCTCCTTGGTTCGTCATCGTCCCCGAATCGTGGCGAAGCGAAATGACTTTCGATTCCGCGTTTCAGTATGCTCGCTGGGTTACGATGTCGATCTTTTTGGCAATCATCGTTTGGCTGATCTGGAGATGGTGCAAAAAGACCGAAGATGAACACGCAAGATTCTTTGTTGAATGCGTCTTCCTAAGTCTCGCTTGGTTCTGGTTTCTGTCGCCAACCCAAAATCCGTGGTACTGGTGCTGGGTCATGCCGTTCGTTCCGTTCGCAAAGTCTCGCATCTGGTACTTCGTCGCGGCAACGACGTTGCTCTACTACTTGAGGTTTCACTTCGACTACCAAGGATATGACATTACAGATTTTGATTTCGTGGTCCCGTTCATCGAATTTGGCTCGATTTTAGGTCTATTGTTGGCTAACGGATTCCGAGAAAGAGCTTTGTCAGAAAGCGAAGTGATGCAAAAATAGTAATCGGTAGTATTTTCCGTTTTTGGTGTAACCTTATGCCCATCAGTGGTAATTGCTTCCATCGGAGAAGCCATGGATTCATCAAAAAATTCAGAACAGTTCGTCAGGCAACTGACCGAACATCAGAACCGAATCTACGGATACGTTTATTCACTGCTGGGCGATCACAGTCGTGCATCGGACGTAGTGCAGGAAGTCAATTTGACTCTGTGGCGGAAGGTTGACGAGTTCCAATCGGACAGGCCGTTTTTGCCTTGGGCTTTCGCGTTCGCACGATTTCAAGTGTTGGCTCATCTTCGAGACCACAAACGGGACCGACTTCTTCTCGACGCCGAATTGGCGGAGCAACTGAGCGGCAAAATCGAAGAGGCTTCATCACAAGTTGATGCGGTTCGTGTTGCTTTGCGGGCGTGCCTTCAAGAGCTGTCGCCGACGAATCGTAAACTGATCGAGCACCGTTATTTTAGCTCGATGTCGGTCGCGGACATCGCCAGCGTTTCGGATCGAACTGCCGGTGCCATTAAAGTCGCCATGCTCCGAATCCGCCAGCAGTTGGCCGATTGTGTACAAAAGCGAATTGCATTGGAGGGCGTTTGATGACTTCGATTCGCGAAGAATTGGCATCATTGCTTTTCGATTGGGAAGCGGGAACGCTCGACGATCAAGGCATCGAACGTGTTCGTGAATTGCTGCGGACCGATGAAGATGCGAGGTCTTTTTTCGTTCAACATCAAGTCCTGAGTTCTGCGTTGAGTTTAGATGCCGATGCGATGATCGTTCCTGCTGCGAATGAAGTCTCCAGCCAAAAGTCAGCGAGCCGCGTTTATGGACTTGGTTTCTGGGCTGCAGCAGCGGCGGCATTGCTATTCTGCGGGCTTGCAGGTCGGCTGGCGTATCTTGAGTTATCAGATGCCAACACGGCTTCTGTTTCCGCATCGCAGCAGGAAGTCACTTCTTCCGGAATCGCGTTGGTTACGAATCTGGTAGACGTTGAGTTTGATTCCCCGGACGACGTTCTTGAAGTCGGCGATGCACTTTCGCCGGGCCGGTTGGCAATCAAATCAGGCTTTGCCCAAATCGAATTCTTTTGCGGCGCGACACTGATTGTCGAAGGACCAGCGGAAATCGATCTCAAGTCATCCAGCCTTGCGAGGGTTTCTTCCGGACGATTACGGGCTCAAGTTCCTCCAGCTGCTAGAGGATTTTCGATAGAAGTTGATGACATCAAGGTTGTTGATTTAGGAACCGAGTTTGGGCTTTCGGTGTCATCTGATGGAGCCGACATTCAGGTTTTCGACGGCGAAGTCGAAGTTCACTCACCTAAGGCAGACAAACGCTTGCTGACCGCTGGGCAGGCCGTGACTCGAAATGCAGCTGGCGAATTCAGCTCGGGCGAAGTTACGCCCGATCGCTTTCTTGACATCGCTTCGATGGAGTCACGTTCGATTGGACAACGAACCGCTCGATACGAATCGTGGAAAGCTTTTTCAAACACCCTTCGAAGTGACCCTCGATCGATCGCATACTATTCGTTCGACGAACAAGGCGGTTGGGTGCGAAAATTACAAAGCAGTCTCACGCCAGACAACGATGAACTCGATGGAGCAATTGTTGGTGCTCGTCGAGTTCAAGGACGCTGGCCTTCGAAGTCAGGACTCGAATTCAAACGGCCGGGTGATCGCGTTCGCGTTCAAATACCGGGCGAGTTCGGTTCACTGACGTTCGCGTGCTGGGTCAAGATCGACAGTCTCGATCGTTGGTACAACTCACTGTTCCTGACAGACAGTTACAACCAAGGCGAGCCCCACTGGCAGATTCTCGACACCGGACAGCTGTTCTTTTCCGTGCGACACAAGCCGGATGACATTGGTGGACAACCGATGAAAGGTCCGACACATCGCGAGGTTCTGTCGCCTCCATTTTGGCATCCCTCAATGAGCGGACGCTGGCTTCATTTGGCAACAACTTACGATGCCGACGCTGGCAAAACAACACATTACCTAAACGGTGACGTTCTTCATGAAGAAACGATTGCCAAAGACCTGTTGGTTAAAACGACACGAATCGGTGCCGCATCGATTGGCAACTGGTCGATTCCGATTAAACCTGATGCTGAATACGCCGTGCGAAACTTAAACGGCAGCATCGACGAATTCATGATCATGTCGTCCGCTTTGCACGCGGATGAAATCAAGGAGATATTTGAAAATGGCAAACCATAGTTGTTCAAATAACAGAGGGTTGAGGATGAAGTTCTCATTGACCACGCTAGTCTGCGCGATAATTATTCCGATTCTATCTAGCGACAGTGCACACGCGCAAGACGATGCGGATCGTTTGTTTACGACTCGCGTCCTTCCGATCATGAAGGAAAAATGTTTCGGATGCCATGGAAGTGACCCCGATGACATCCGCGGCGATTACAACATGATGACTCGCGACGCTTTGATCGAAGGCTCAACGGATGTCGCTGTCGTACCCGGCGAACCAGATGAGAGCCCTCTGTACAGTGCGATCTGCTGGGAAGACTCGGAGATGCCGCCGAAGGAGAATGATCGGCTGACAAAAGAAGAAACCGACTACTTCAAGACATGGATCGAAGCCGGAGCCCCTTGGCCGGATGAAGAAACGCAACTGGCGATTCAAAAGGAACAATGGAAGATCCGCGAGACTGACGAAGGCGTGATCGTCGACCACAGCGGTGGAACGGGTGACGATTGGACGTATCGCCGTTATCAAAAAGAAGACATCTGGGCGTTCCAACCAGTGAAAGACGTCGAAATCGATCTCGATTCGCAAGAGCAGAATCCGATTGACGCCTTCATCAATAAGAAACTTGAAGACGCCGGCATTGCTGCGGCTCCGCAAGCTGATCATCGAACACTGGTCCGTCGTGCGACCTACGATTTGACCGGCCTTCCGCCGACTCCGGAGGAAGTTTCCAAATTCATTCGATCTTCGAACGAAGATTCAGACCAAGCTTGGTCGAAACTGGTCGACCGATTAATCGACAGCGATCACTACGGAGAGCGATGGGCTCAGCATTGGCTGGATGTCGTTCGCTACGCCGACACGTCTGGTTTCTCGAACGACTACGAGCGATCCAATGCGTGGCGTTATCGTGACTACGTGATTCGTTCGTTCAACGATGACAAACCGTTCAACGAGTTCGTCATGGAACAACTCGCGGGAGATGAACTTCGTCCGGACGATCCAGAAGCAAGAATTGCCACGGGCATGTTGCGAATGGGACCTTGGGGGACGCAAATGATCCCTCAAGAAGAGTCACGTCAGATTTACTTGGACGACCTAGTTCACAACGTTGGGCAATCATTTCTTTCGATGCCAATGCGTTGTTGCAAATGTCACGACCACAAGTTCGATCCGATGCCGACTCGCGACTACTACAGCATGTACGCGACGTTTGCGACAACTCAACCTGCCGAGATCGAAGCGGAGTTTCTGGAGTCTGAAAACCTGAACGGCTTCGAAGAGAAACGGAAACTGGTACAAGAGCTGCTTGAGTACGCAAAATCCAAAAAGGATGAGCTGATCAACAAGCAGGAAACAGCCGCCAAAGAGTGGTACGCGAAGCATGACTTGCCGTATAAAGATGAGAAGGCTCGTCAAAAGGATCCTGAAGATGAAAAGCCGCCTCGTCACGTTGGCTTGACTCCCGAAGAACAAGGAAAGAAAAAAGTACGCGAACAGGACGTTTGGATATGGGAGCGACGCCTCGAACGCTATCAACCGATGGCTCAAGGAGTCTACAACGGACAGGACGACTGGAAAAACGGTCGCAAACTTCGTGTCGCGAAGAAGATCAAAAAGGACTGGCGTCCTGAAAACTTTATTCTCGCCGGTGGATCACTCGAAGCCAAAGGCGACGGCGTCAAGCCAGGTGTCCTCAGCCCGACGGGACTTGCCGTCAATCCCGACAGCGAAAACCCTTGGGCGATTACGGATGAACTTGAGGGTCGTCGTCTCGCGTTTGCAAAATGGGTCGCCGATGACAGAAACCCACTAACAGCTCGATCGATTGTCAATCGAATTTGGCAGTATCACTTTGGCAAAGGCATCGTCAAAACTGCCAACAACTTTGGTGTCAAAGGCAGCAAGCCAACGCACCCAAAATTACTGGACTGGCTCACGACCGATTTCGTCGAAAACGGCTGGAAGATCAAACGCCTTCACAAAATGATTATGACATCGGAGGTTTATCGTCGATCAGGAAAACCGGCCGACCCTGAAAAACAAGCCGCGGTCGATCCTGACAACAAACTTCTTGCGTCGTGGCAGCCACGTCGTTTGACGGCTGAAGAACTTCGCGACAGCACGCTGCAGATCAGCGGCGAACTCAATCGTGAAATGGGTGGCGTTCCGATCATGCCCGAGATCAACATGGAAGTCGCATTGCAACCGCGAATGATTCAGTTCTCGATCGCACCGGCTCACCAGCCATCGCGAACTCCTGCCGAACGGAATCGCCGAACGATTTATGCTTACCGAGTTCGTGGTCAAGCCGATCCGATGTTGGAGATTATGAACCAACCGAATCCGAACGAGTCCTGTGAAGTTCGCGACTCGGCAGCCGTTACTCCGCAAGCGTTCACGTTGCTCAACAGCGACACGATGACGGATCGCTCAATCGCGTTGGCGTTGCGACTGCAAAAGGAAAATGCTGATGATCCAGAGGCTTGGATTAAACAGGCGATTCAGCTTTCTTTCAATCGAGCTGCAACGGATTCCGAGAAATCAACGCTGCTTGCTTACTTGAACGAGATGAAGTCCTATCACGCGGAGAACAAACCCGAAGAAGTCGAGTATCCGACTCAGGTTGTTCGATCGCTGGTGGAAGAATTTACAGGCCAGCCTTTCGAGTTCATCGAAAAGCTGAATGTGTACAAAGACTACGTTCCCGACGCGAAGCCTTGGACTGTCTCAGCAGATACGCGAGCCCTCGCGGATGTTTGTTTGCTACTGATGAATTCCAATGAATTTTTGTACGTGTACTAGGTTTCATTACTGAGCTCAGTGGGGCAGGTTAGAAACCTGCCCCACTACGAAACTACGATATAGGCAATCAAATGAGCAATGTCAAACGACGCGAATTCCTGTACGGCCTTGGGGCTTCACTTGGATCGGTGGCCCTTTCATCGATGCTGCACGCCGATGAGAAAGTGGTCAAGTCCGTGGTTGAGCAATCACCGCTGGCACCGAAAACGCCTTTGCTAAAACCAAAAGCAAAGAACGTCATCATGCTGTTCATGGAAGGTGGTCCGTCGCATGTCGACACTTTCGACCCGAAACCAAAACTGAATTCGATGCACCTCGAAGAGTCGACTCGCACCAAAGGCTTGGCGACGGGAAAACGTTTCTACGTTGGCAGTCCTTTCAAATCACGCAAAGTCGGGCAGTCAGGAATCGAGATGTCCGATCAATGGCAATATCTTGCTGACCCCGAGATCGCTGATGAGCTCTGCGTTTATCGCGGCTGCAAAGCGGAATCACTGAATCATCCGGAAGCGTTGCTGCACATGAATACCGGCAGTCGGCTCGGTGGTGATCCGGGCTTGGGTTCATGGGTGACCTACGGATTGGGCTCAGAGAATCAAAACTTGCCCGGCTATGTCGTCATGACCGAGCTTGCACTTCCGCAAGCTGGACCTGCAAACTGGACGAACGGTTTTCTTCCAGCATACTATCAAGGCACGCGTCTTCGTTCCAAGGGATCACCGATCCTTGACCTGAATCCACCATCGTTCAAATCGCGTGCCCACCAAAGAAAAGCACTCGACATGTTGGCGAAACTGAACTCTGAACACGCCGATCGCCATCCGGAACACGCCGACCTGAAAGCTCGCATGGAAAGCTATGAATTGGCGTATCGAATGCAAATGTCGGTACCCGGCGTTGTTGACATCAAAAGTGAACCAGAACATCTCAAGGAAGCCTATGGTTTCAATCGAAAAGAGACCGCTGAATTCGGTCGTCAGTGCATGATGGCTCGTCGGTTGGTCGAAGAAGGCGTACGCTTCGTGCAGATCTTCTCCGGTGGTTGGGACAGTCACGATTATCTCGAAAAAGGTCACTCCTCTCGCATCGCCAGCGTCGACCAGCCAATCGCAGCTCTGATCAAAGACTTGAAGCAACGCGGAATGCTGGAAGACACGCTGGTTGTCTGGACCGGTGAATTCGGACGAACTCCCGACAACAACTATCGTGGGGGAGTTACTTCGCTTGGTCGTGGTCACAATGCTGATGCCATGAATATGTGGTTTGCTGGCGGCGGCACGAAAGCGGGAACCGTTGTTGGTGGGACCGATGACATCGGCGCCGAAGCTGTTGATTGCGTTCACCCAATTCGTGACGTTCACGTGACGCTGATGCACTTGCTGGGTTTGGACGACAACAAGCTGACTTACTTCCATGCCGGAAGGTACAAACAGCTATCGCAATTTGGTGGTGAGTTGATTCCTGAGATCATCGCATAGGTAGTTGGAGCCTCAGTTTGTTCACTCTCGCTTCATGTTGACCGAGATATAAACGACACCTGCGATCACAAACAACGTCCCCAACAATTGCGCGAACGTAATCGTCTCTCCGAGGAAGATGGTCGCGAGAATGATGGTTGACACAGGGCCAATGCCTCCGACGACCGCGGCGTTGGTCGCTCCGATTCGCTTGATGCCTTCAGAAATCAAAAATGAGGGCACGACCGTTGCGAACACGCCCATCGCCAAACTGTACCAATAGACTGGTGCCGGATACGACCAGAGTTCCTCAAGCGGTTCGGTCAACAGACAGTGCACGATCACACAAGCTGTCGACACCAACATTGCAATCGATGTGAATCGCCAAACGCCGATCTTAGGTATCAGCTCGCCACTTCCGACCAAATAGACTGCGTAAGTGGTCGCCGAAAAAAAGATCAACGCAGTTCCCCAAGGGATATTAGCAGCCGAATCCTGAGTCGTACTCCCAAATCGAACCGCAACGAAAATCCCGATATAGCAAATCGCCACCGCGATTGCTTGGTGAATCGTGACTCGCTTTCTTGCGAAAACGGCACTGATCAACAACACAATCGTCGGATACGAATAGAGAATGACTCGCTCAAGGCTGGCAGTGATAAACTTCAACCCATAGAAATCAAAAAAGCTGGCCAGATAATAACCCACGAATCCCAGCGCTGTGATCCGAACCCAAGGCGTCGGATGACGTTGGACGCCCGTATCCGATTTTCGATCCCGACGTGAGAGCCACACAAGCACACCGACGTAAAACGGAAACGCAAAAAGCATCCTGAGCATTAGTAACGGAACCGGTTCGACGCCGTAGGGTAGCGCGAGCTTCACCAGAATCGCTTTGGTCGAAAACAGCACGGCTCCCGCGAAAACGATGGCTCCGGCGATGAGGATATGCCGTCTGGAAAAGGATCGAGCTTCAACTGGCGACCCTTCTTCAGGTTCATTCAGATTTTCCATGCAAGCTTTCGATGTGTATTTCAGTTTCAACCCTCAACCAAACCGCTAGCAAAAAGCAATTTGGCTCACTGCTTGAACGACGCCGCATTCCGCAAGCACAACGTAATCCGCAAATCTTGCCAAATTCACGAATTCAAACTGGATAAGCTTTTCCGATTGTGACGATACCGCCAACTAATTGGACTACGTGAAGTCTGCGCTTTGAAAGTTAGTGGTGATGGTTAACAGCAAATTTGAACTCTGCCTAGGTGGGCGATGGCCACAGTGGGTGACGATGGTCTGCCTTTTCGCCGCCGTTTGCGGAAGTGCTCCCAACGCGTTAGCACAGGATCAGTACAACAACCAGGAGTATCGGATCTACCGTGGCCAGTCCAATCAAAGAGTTGCCCGCGCTCCTGCAGTTGCCCGCACTCAACCGTCTGCCACTACACGAAATACGCCTCAACCATTCGTGGTCGACATGGTCGATCCACCAACGCCTCCCGGATATCAAACTCCAACAAAAACAGAGACAACAACACCTGCAAATCGGTTCAGTGCTCTTTCGAAAGCATTTGCGGCAGGATCTACACGGACAGCAATTCCAACGGGCCGCGTTGGAGCGATCTTTGGCGCCAACAAGCAAGACGACATCTTCAATGAAAATCCGCAAGAAGATATCTTTGGCGAGCAAGACGACGCCCCCGGAGCCCTAAATCCTCCAACGAATCCGTTTCAAAAAGTTGACCCTCAGCCGCAAACCCAAGATCCAAATAATCCTTTTGGCGAGATGACGCCAAGCGAAGATCCTGTTCAAGATCCACAGAACGGGAATCCATTCAACGAAATTCCCGTCGATCCGAATCCGAACACGCCACCGATGGACACAACTCCTCGAGGTCCCAGTCAGATCGATCCAGTCCTGCCTCCCGGAAGTGAGTACACTCCGGACCCGAATCAGATCAACAGAAACCCTCCCATCCCGGGTGAGGTTCAACAACCGACCAACGATGATCCTGGCAGAGTTGAACCGCCAGATGAGAAACGGTCTCCCGACGAAATCCCAGAATATGGCTCCGAAGAGTCGGTATTCGAATCGAAGGAGGAAAAGCCGGAAGACGAGCAAGATCCTGACTTAAAACCGGTTCCAGCACCAGCTTCGTCAAGAGTCTACTACCCAGCGCGAGTGCCGACGGACATCGTCAAAGCCGGCGATCCTAGTCAACTACCGGCCTATCCGCCCGGGTTCGATCCTCGCATGAATCCTTACGCCAAGCTCCCGGGCCCATACGGCTACGCCCAGCCTCCACAACCGAACTACATGCCCAGCCCAAACGGCTATGCGGTTAATCCTTACGCACCAAGTCCTTACGCGCCGAATCCTTATGCAATGGCATACGGACAGTGCGGACCCGGTTGCGTGCCTGCCAACATGTGCGCCGCGACAGCAGCGCCATTGCCATTGGCCAATTGTGGTGGCTGCAACACCGGGTGCAACAGCTGCAACACTTGTGCTGAAACGGCACAACCGAAGCTTGCATGTACCGATATCGGAGAACGGATCGTCGAAACCAGCATCGCTGATAACTGTCCAACGGAGACTTATGTCGATGTCGTCAGTGAATGTGATAGTGTTTGTGCGAACTACACAAGTTGCTACATCGGTTTGTTCGGTGGCTGGTCTGACTTGAACGATCTGGCAACACGAGGAGAAATTGGTTCAGGCATCTACATGGAAGACGGAGGCTATGTCTTTGGTGCAACCTTGGGACAAATTCAAGGTCGCAACCTTCGCACGGAGTTAGAATTGAGCTATCGAAATATCAACATCAACGGCATGCGACTTGAAGGCAACGTTCCATCACAAGTCGTCGGCGTTCATGGCGACTTCGGTGCGTTGGCTGGAATGCTAAACGCCTACTGGGAATTTGTTGACTTCGGTTCTGCCAACATCAAACCCTACATCGGTGGTGGAGTTGGATTTGCACTCGCTCGTCCTGACTTGATTCAAGCGGACGGATCGGAAGCAGTGATCAACGACAGCGAATCTAGTTTCGCGTGGCAGTACATGGCGGGCTTGAATTACAAAGCTTCGCCCACTTTGGACGCGTTTGTCGAATACCGATATTTCGCCGCTGATTCGTTCCGACTGGACACCGAGATCCCAGAAGTTGCAGGATTGGGCAATGGAACGGGCCCGTTTGATTATCGTTCCAGTGCCGTTCTATTCGGGCTGCGAGCAAGGTTTTAGCCGACTTCCGTGGTGCAGGTTTTAAACCTGCCAAAGAAAGACAGCAGGTTAAAAACCTGCTCCACGAAATGCCCGCGTCACCTTCTCAACTACGGATTTTTCGATTCAGCTGAGCTATCGCTGAGAGCATTATCAACACCCAATGTCTTGCGTTTGCCATCGATTTCGAATGTCACGCGTTCCTTGCTCACTTCGACAACCTTCCACTCTTTCTTTCCCAGCTCAAGCGAATCGCCAGCTGCCAACTTGTGTGGATCGGATTTGACAAAGACAAGTGCCGTCCAGCGACCATCAACGCCTTTCATCAAACCTTTGACGAAACTTAACGTCGCGAGGTCGACTAAGACTGGATCTGGTTTCTTGGGTTTGACGGTCGGCTTCTTAAACACAACGGTAAACTTTATTTCGTTACTTTTCGCTGGCATTCCATCGTCGACCACTCCCATCGAAATAGGGATTCGCGTCGCCTTGTGTTGCTTAGGGATACGAAGCGAAATTTTGCGTTTCGACGCCGTTCGGGGCTGATCACCAAGCTCGATCGCGATCGATTCATCAGCACCGCTTTCTTGAAACAATTCAAATGCGAGCAAGTCGTCAGCATCCGCATCAGTTGCCTCAACCTGAATCGTTTCGTATTTCCCATCCGCATCCTCTTTCGATTTCGCGATTGTAAATTCGAGCTTCCGAGGCTTCTTGAAAGCAGGTGCATTGTTTGCTGGCCCAAAAATGTTTCGCGAAAGAATCCTTTGGGAGTATTCATCCAATTCAGGCAACTCGTTTTCCCAAACAGGAAACGATTCCATACGCTCTGGGCCATCGACCAAAGAAAGCATTTCGACTTCAATGTCCAACTGCAATTCACCAGTCAGAATCGGTGCCTTGCCGCGGTTGGATTTTGAGACTGGCTTGATCGAGAGTTTGTTGATTCGATGCAGGTGATCTGCGGAATAAAATGCGTGCAGAAACTTGATCAGTTGTGGCAACGTCGCTTTGGGACGCAACGTCATTGCACTTCGAATGGCGACAGGATCTCTTTCAAATTCAAGCCCACCGGCTTCTTTAAATCGCACACCATCGTAGGTCATACCGGCTTCTTCAAGCACCACATGGTCCAACCAAGCTTTGTAGGCATTCTTCGCGCGTCCCTGAATCGCCGGCAAGCTGGTTTTTCGGTAGTATCGCTGACGCTGGGCAGCCAAAATGCCTTGTCTTGTTTTTTCTTCTTGAATTTCGATCTGCGACATCAAATCATCGATCTCAGACGAATTGGTATCGTAGCGATCCATGAACCACATGAATCCGAAAAACAGGATCATGATCGGCGCAAGAGAACCGACAACCATCGCCAACATTTTTTCACGAGGAGAAAGGTTTTCAAACATCAGTTTGTGCTCCCTTCTGCGGCTGGAGTTTCCTCAACGGGCGTGTCAACGGGCGTGTCAGCGGAACTGGTTTCGTTCAGACGATTGT
>CAZORS010000106.1:15335-18355 GCA_964582025.1 uncultured Pirellulaceae bacterium
TCAACGGGCGTGTCAACGGGCGTGTCAGCGGAACTGGTTTCGTTCAGACGATTGTTGAACTCGCGCACATGCTTATCGATATTCGTTAGCCAAGCGTTGCCCTTCTGTTGTTTCACAAGTGAATTCCTAAAGGTGTAAGGATATTCTTCGTCGCCTTCTGCAACGTCTCCTTTGGTAGGAGTCACAACAAATGGTCTGGATTCAAGCGATTCAAAAAGTCTGCGATCTTGCTCGTTGCTAACGACACGACCCGATACAACGACGGTAGGGACGTTGCGGCGAACAGCTGCATTCCAGTTGGAAACAATAGCTTCGTCGGCGGTCAGGAATCGTTTGCTGATTTCATCCAATTCGTCCATCCAATTCACGTTGGCTTTTTGCCATTTGTCAATCATTCCTGTTCGACCCAAAGTCGTGTCGACACTCGGCCGATTCATGTCGCCTTCATTGACGCTTATGCTGTCAACGAGATCCTCATTCAACTTCGCAATCTCCGCCTTCTGGCTACTCAACGTCCACCAGCCAAAGAAGATCGTCAGCACTGCGGCCAATCCGGCAAGCGCCCCATAAAGCCACCAACGAGAGCGATCAACGACGGGAACGGCTCGCCGGCTTGGATTCAAGAAATCAATCGCGGGAGTGATTGAATTTCCTTCGTGGACAAGGCTCCCAAGAAGCGGAGAAAATTGCCACGGTGATTCGATAGAGCTCTTTGCTTGACCGGTTCGATTGAGTCCGTCAAATGGATCGACAACATCGACATCGATTTTGAGTCGCTCTTTCAGATTGCCAACCAAATGCCGATTCGTTTTCTCATCGTCCAACAACACGAGGCCACTAACTGCAACGCCGCCAAGTTGACGTTTAGACGACGCAATCGTACGACGCACTTCGCTGACCATTTGTTGGCTGCGTTGGTCGGCTGAATGATACGTGGACATTCGAATGGATCGAGTCGAAACGGTTTGGTTTCCTTTGGTGACGACGATGTCGGTAAAGTCGTCTCCTGGATTGACGACCAATCTCGCCTGATCATCATCGGTGCGGTTTCGCAACAATTCCATAATCGAGAACGGTCGCAGCACCATCCGTTTTAGCTTCAAGCCAGACGGCTCAATGATTGCTTGAACTCGTTCGCCAACCGTCGGCGGAATCGCCGACGCGAGAACCTTACGAGGCTGCGTTGGATCTTCATCAAGAGAAACGAAATCCAATAACCAACGATCGTTGAAAGATGCGAAATCACCTTTGGCTTTAAACATCACCATGTCTGGCAGTTCATCATCCGGAGCCGGCGGAAGTTCAATCTCTCGAAGTTCGCTTTGCGATCGGGACAGCACAACAGTTGTTTCGCTGCGGCCGAGTCCGTGCTCTTCGACGATTTGCTTCAATTTTTCAGCGATCGACGCGTCGCTTTGATCTGCCTCGACGGGAATCTCAATCGCATGTGAGACTTCCAGCGATTGGCCGGAAGTTTTGCGACCTGCGACCAGCAGAATTCGATTTGGATTGATTTCAATAGCGACGATAGACATGAGTGTTTCTGCTCTGACGCGAACTAATTTGTGCTTCCCCATTATAAATCGCGGATGGCCGCGATTCATCGGATTTTAACGTTCCAATTGGCTACCGATGGCCTCAAGTTCCGATCCCAGGGCTTCGATGGAATAACCTGTCTGAAGGTGGCTTTTGTCACGCCAAAGCAGGATTTGAGGAACCGGTAACGTTGTATCAAACACCACTTCAGCCCGTGACGTTCCTCGACCATCCCCAAAATACCCGACAATTTCTGCTCGATAGACTTCGCCGCCAGAACAAATGTACGGCATCAACGCGATCATTCGTTGCTTGGCCTCCGCACCAATCCCAAGCATTCCTTCGGTCAGCAAAAAGGTTTCATACTTTCGATTCCGATCAAGGAACCCAGGATCATCTAAGTCGATCTCACGCAGACTGATAATGTCTTCCAGCAACTCATCTTCCATTCCCGGAATTCCAGAAAGAACAGCTCGCGATGCTTGGCGAATATTAATTCGACCCGGAACCGAAATGCCTTCGTAGACCGTCAGCGATTGCATTGCGATTGGGATTGACGACGCTGCCGTCAACGTCGTGATCGGTGACTCGACCCAAACCGTGTTGCCATCAGCATCCTCGGTTTGCAAACTCACGTCCATCATGTCGATCACGGTCAAAAACTTGTTGGCGTCATCCGACTCGGCATCGTCCGGAATCTCGAATGGAACCTCCGACGCAGACAATATCGTATCGTTCTCCGGATCGGGAACGCCTTGCGTAGCGCCTAGTCGATACAGCAAAACGAAGTTCGCCCAATCGTCATTGAAAGTCGCCTTAAGGTCATCGTAAAGCTGATCCAAATCTTCTGCGTTGATGTTAACCTTTGGCAGACCTTCCGAATTAAGATTACTCTCTTTGCTGTAAAGCGTCAGATAGTTCGCCCATCCTAAAACGGATTCGGCTTCAGTGAGTGAAACATCTCCCAGTGAAGCTTCCGAGTCGTCCAAGATTCCATTACGATTCGTATCGAGCCCAAAAAGTAATTCAGGAGTAACTCCGTTAACCAGCAACAGTTCGTCGATGCTGTCGAGCGGTCCATTTTTTGCCGCGTAGGCTGGATTTTGTCCGCTGTAGTGACCGCTCTCAACGCCGTATTCTCTTCGTTCGTCATCGGCGTCGATATAGTCGAGAATCGAGTCTGCGATCTCCTCCGTCATGTCCGGCAAGCCCATCAGAATATCACGACCCGTCGTCGCGGTCTCATCGGCGAGCAAGTCGTAGAAATCATAGTAGGGCAAAACGTTGATGTTAATTTTACTGGACTCATTCACCACACCGTAACGCGTCCCTTCCGGGATTCCGTCATCGCTGAGTCCAGGTGCGACGAGTGTGAATCGCCCAATGGCTGCGTTTTTTTGCGGGTTGTTGATATCGGCAACTGCTGCCACACCGCGAAATATATCTTGGTTGTCCCAGAGTCCTCCGCTTTCGACGATTTCCGA
>CAZORS010000107.1:0-6611 GCA_964582025.1 uncultured Pirellulaceae bacterium
AGCGGCGGCGAAACGATCGAAGTGGTCGATTTGAAAACGAAGCAGAGCATTCAAATCAAATCGGGCAACTATCAAATTCGAGCTGTCGGCGATCAGAATTCGATCTCCATCGACAAGGAAACGCTGACGCTTTCACGCGGTGATTCAGAGATTGTGACCGTCACCAGAAAAATATCCGATGTTCAGCTGGCTGCCGATGCCGTATCACCTCCAGCGCAAGCGTTTAGTAACGCAGCGAGTCGACTTCCTGTTGAAGATACCCAGATTGACCCCAATCATAAGGTTAACGCTGGCGATGTTCTTCTAATATTTGTCACACACGTTCTTGGTTCTTTCGAAGATCTAAATTCTTTCGGCCCAAGCTACCTAGGCATCCCGTTTCCGGTTCGCGGTGATGGTAGCATCTCGGTTCCGCTTCTCGAACCATTTGACGTTAAGGGCAAGACTGTAATTGAGATTGAGCACTTGCTGCGAGAGAAATATATTGGAGAAATCATCAAAGATGACGGCACTACCCACGTTAGCGTGGTCGTTCAAAGCGTCTATGGCGGCAAATCAAAGACACTGAGCGAACCAGTTTACGATGGCATGAATTTCGCTGAATGCCTCAACACGATCAAGTACGAACGTGACGGCAGAAAACTCTGGAAGCCAATTTTGGGGATTATCGAACTCAAGAGTGCCGCGAAGAACCCGGAGCTTGTAGACCAAGTATTGGCAGCCGTGCTGCTGGTCGAGAGGGAAAATCTTGCAGGTGTCGCCACTTCCTTTATGAATTGGATTACGAAAGAACAACTTCAACGACTCGCACTAGAACTATGCTCATCGGACACGTACATCGAATGGTCGATTCTGAATCGTCATTTCCTTTCGCACTGGAAACGTATCCGACCAATAGAAGATGAGTTCATCACAAACGTATTAAATGCGATAGAACGCGACAAAGTCGAAAGTGATCTACCAACGACAGTTCTGCAAAACATACTCCGAAACCGTAAAGTTACGGACAAAACGAGGCAGCGTTCGATAAAACCAATGCTTCAGTCCGCCATTCACAGTGAAGACAACACAGTGATTCGCTTTGTAGCATTGGTCAATCTTGACCGATCAATGCCGGGACTTGGCGAAGCGGTTGCTGAAGCAATTTCGTCGCATGAGGAAATGCGATTAAAACAATGGGAAGATATAGTTTCAGGCTTGAGTGATGAGAACAAGCACGCTGCGATTGTCGCATTCACAAAGAAAGTGCTTTCCTCTCCATGGTCGCAACGAAGTGCTCGGATAATCGCATTTCTTCCGGATGAAACTTTCAAACTCGTCGAAGCCGAACTGGAGAACGCTCTTATCGCCAAGAACGGCAATGCAGAGGCAATCAAGAAATATCGTGAAGAGCACAAACGCAAGCGAGAAAAGGAGCGAGAATCTATGACAGAAGTCGACGCTGAAGCATTGAAAAAAGACCAAGATTGAAGCTCACAACCGCCCCGGGACCGTAAGCCACGAAGTGGCGGCAGCAACTCGAAAGTCAGGGCTCGCTGTCGCCACTTCGTGGCTTTCCGTTTCCTTTGTTTGCAAAGCCTGTGGGCTCACGCCCACAGCTATTTGCTGCCGCCACTTCGTGGCTAGTCAAGCATTGCCCGCGAATTGAGTTTCCAACTACTGAGCTCCACCAACGCCCATACGCTTCTTGAAATCAGCGGCGGACTTGGCTTGCTTTTCTAATCGTTGCTTTTCAGCTTCCTCAGCACGGGCGCGAAATTCTTCAACTCGAGAATCGACCACTTCGGACCTGACTTTTTCAAACAACGGATCTTCGAAGAAGTCGATCGCGTTGAACGTAAGATGTGCGAGAGGGCCTGGAGGCAACTCCTTATCCTGACCGAACTTGATTTCTTGAACCTGAACCGCAGTCGAAATCACCAGCGTGTTCGACGCGACTCCGGATTCAGACTTTTTCCATTCGATCGCGTAGCCGTTGTAGCTCTCAAGCGTGCCGATTACGCCGCTGTACTTTAACTTCCCCGTCTTCGGCTCCAATAATACCGTTTGCAAATAATGCGAATCGCCCTTGCCGGGCTCAGTTCGTTCGATGTGGCGGCCGAACATGATCGCGGGAGAATCGAATGGCTGACTCTCTAGGTACTCCATCTGTTCGATACGGACTGGAGATTTCCAAAGTAGAGACTTGCGGGACTCATCCAGCAGAAACACGGGTCCGGATCCTTGTGAGCGATGGAGACTGTAATATTGATACGAACTTTTCCCTCGCACGAAACCGCCGAAATTGCTCTTACACTTAACACTCACCACCCATCCCGCGCGATGTCGATACACGCTGATGCTTTCCAAATTTTCCTTTTCCAAATCCGACAATGGCAAATCAATCTCGCATGAAACTTCGCCGGATTTCAAATCCATGAATATCAACTTCCCGTCGCGATCAAGATTGCAAAGCTCATTCGCCAGATAAAACATCAGCGACTTGGAAGTAAAGATCTTGGACCATGTGATGCGACCGGCATTTGAATCGAAGCCAGCAAATCGCCTCGCAACTTCCGCCGGATTTTTTACGCCATCGGGATCCGTGAACTTCGCTTCCTCTTCTTTAGAAAGTTCACCTTTGCGAATCGGATAGTTCATCACCATCTGGTCCACCAGCGTCTTAGCCACGATAAAGCGTTTCGACTTAATAGATCGAAGCAGCTTGCCCGTCGCGGTTTCAAACGTGTTGAAACGTTGGCCTTCTTCGCTCCACGTTGTGAACCGCGACCCATTGGCCACCACACGACTGACTCGGTCCTCCAGCGTTCGACTCCAAATCAACTTGCCCGAGATCGTTTCGTAGCAATAGACTTCGTTGCCGGATCCGATCACCGTTTCGCGACCTCCAGAGAAGGCAGTCATCTGCGGCACGACCCGATCATGCCTCGACCGCCAAAGACTCCCGCCGCTGCCGGCGATCACTTTAAACCAATCCACATAGTAAGCGGTTCGATTCAGCGTTAACTCAGCTACCGACCCCTGAACGTCGGCGTCTACTTGACTCGTGTAAGCAAACGAAGTGCCATATTTTGGGTCTCGAATGGGCGACCGTTGAATCTCGTTTCCGCGACTATTCCGCAACTCAAATTCTATTTCCTGATCGATCCACGGACAAAAATACATTTTCAGTTTTCGTAAACTCGACTCCGTCGCCAGATCGAACACAAACGGCAATCGATACCTTGTTGGGCTCTGCCTCTTCGAAATGACGCTCAACACAACATTGCCAGGATCCGTGATTGGCGCGGTGCCATTTGCCCAAGTCGACGTAGGCTTGATGCTGCCAGACTGAAGGTCAATCCGAGTCGCAAGATCGTTTTGAAGCTTTGCCAGTCTTTCCAAACCCACATCGTCCAAATTCGCCTGGTTCGTATCTCGAAGTGCATCAGCAGCACGGGCCAGATCGTTTCCAGCGATATAAATTTCCGCATTGAGCAACCTAAACCGTTCCGCTCCAGTTCGATCCGCTGCCAACGCCGCGTTTGAATACTGCAGAGCCGACAGAAAGCGACTCTCTTTCAGAAACCGCCCCACAAGCATTTCGATCGTTTTGTCGTCCAACATCTGCGAGGGAATTCTGGCCAACAGCCGATCAAGCTGCGGCGCAGGCAGTTCAATATTCTCTTCTACCAGTTTGCCGATTCTTGTTTTCGCCGATGATGAACTTTCCGGGTTTGAAGACTCTAACCCTCTGACCCCAAGTAGTAATCTCGTTCGATGCCAGCCGAAATCTGAATACTTGATTCGATCGTTTCGATTCTCAAACGCAATCGACTCGACCCCTTCGAACTCAACCTCGGTCGCCGGTTCAAGTTTGACTTCTCCATCGACCAAAGCCGCCGGCAACGTCTTGAATATCTCATCCACGATTTCCGCACTACCAGCGCTTTTAATGTCTTCAATTTTCGATTCCAATTGATCAATCGACAACTTGACGGATTCATCAAATTCACCCGTCCTGAGTTTGGCAATGGCTCGACCTTGCTCCAATTCTTCCACATCAAAATTGGGATAATGCTGCTTCAGCCAGTCTAAAGCTCGCAACGAAAGCACGGGTCTTTCCATCTGGAAAAGCGTTGCACACAACGCTAGGAATTCGGCATACTTCGGCAATGGATTCGCTGCCGCGAGTTCCGTCAACATGTCCAATCCGGCTTCAAGATCTCCACGCTGAATCAAGGTTTGCGCTTTGATGAATTTTTGATCTTCATTCAAATCCGCGGCAGGCAAACCTTCGATCGATCGCTTACTGGCTCCGTATTCCGGAAAGCTGGCGACATGATCCAAACCGTGAGAGACAACATCTCCTTTGACTCGAGACAGGTTCCCGAGCACTCGTCCAGTCGATACGGACTCAGCAATCACACCGTTCACTAGATCGATCCGCAACATTTTGCGATTGGCCGTCGGTAGAAACAGCGAATCGTCACCCATGTATCCACGTCCTGACGGAAGATCATCGATCTCCAAATCCAACACCCACGTTTCGCGGCCGGTAAACGAATCGATGGCTCGAATGTTCCGCGTACCGACACAAATGATCTGATCGCGATTGATTCCAGCCATGTAGAGCGACGAACCACGGTTGACCCGCTCCGGCATGAAACCATCTTCTTCGAACCAAACGCCTAGCCCATCATCCAAGTCTAAGCAAATCATTTCCCGTGAAAGTACCGGTGTCAAAAAAACCATTCCGTTGGCAATCACGACTTGGGAGTCGCGCCAAGCGTCTTGCATCGCATCAGCATAGCCAGAATCATCGGACACCAAAGTTGTTTCAGCTCCCTGCTTATATTCGTAGCCCCACAAAAGAGTCCGAGTCGAAACATCCAACGCAACGACCGCGCCGGTTCCGGTCAAGCAGACAATTTTTCCATCCGCATAAGAGGGACTGACGCCTGCCAGTCGTCGCGAACGATTGCTATTGAAATCTTCGGCTTCATAGCCAGCGATCATCTTTGACCATCTAAGTTTCCCTGATTTCGAATCTAGTGCTACCAGCTGGATCGCGTTGTCTAAAACGCAACAACAATAGAGTACTCCCTCGACCGGCAAAGCTTCGCCGATAAAGAAAGCTTTCGCCAACTTCGGTTCGTCGAAACCGTTCGGCCCACCAACACGCCACCGAAGCAAACCGGAACTCTCGGAATCAATCGCAACCATTTCATTGAATACCCGCAGATCCGAGGGCTCACTGGCAGTTGCATCACTAGGGTCATCGCGATCACCAACCGGAGTCGCTGCTCCAGGTGAAGGCACAAAGAAAATCAAACGCCCATCACTGCTGGCGTGTCCGTAAATCGAATCGGACAGCATTCGTTCTCGCAGCTTGTTCCTTTGCGAAGAAGAAAACCCCTTCAAAGACTTCTGGTTCCACGCTAATTCTGGTGGCCACGCCCACTTCCGCAAACCTGTTTCAAAATCGATTCCGTACATTTGGTCAACGTCACGCAACACGATCGTCTCACCGACGACCAAAGGAGTAACGGCAGGCGCAGGCATCGTACCGTCCTGAATAAGACTGGTCACATACTTTGAAGCCTCGCGTTGACCTTCCAAAGACTTCGAAGTCGCGTGTTCCCAACGTGGTGCAATTAGCGGCATTCCGGTTCCCGTTTTGCCAGTTCGAGCAGGATTGCCTTGAAACATGAGCCACTCGCTAAGCATTCGATTCGAAGCCAAGGGGCTGTCTCCGATCAAAGACTTCAGCCACGAAATGGCGTCCTTTTCACGATTGAACAACGTGTACGATTCACCCATCAACGAAATCGTCGAATTTGGCAAACGACGTTTCAAATCGGCGAGCGTTTCTTTCGCAGCGTCTTGATTGTTGCCCAACAGCTGACACGTGGCGAGCAGAATCGAAGCTTCCGGATCATGCTTGGCCGCAGTGGCAGGAAATCGCACGATCTTTGCAAAGTATGACTGAGCAGCTGAGGGTTGGCCGTTGGAGAGTTCCATGTGCCCGAGCAGCATGGTCGATTCGGCACCTGAATCGGTAAAGAAGAATTGTGACGAAACTTTCTTCAACAGTGAAAGGTCATTCTCAGCAACGCCTTTCTCCATCAGTTTCCGAGCACGGATGCCGTAGCGAATTTGATAGCGTTCTAGCAAGCGAGTATCGATCGCGCCGAGGATACTCTCTGTTCGCGATCTCAAGCTGGTGAACGATCGAGTTCCTCGCGGGATGAGGAAATCTTCCATTGAATCGTCGGCCAACAGCTCGCCAAGAATCTCGACAGCGTCGCTGAACTTACCAGCCGCCATCAGCTTCTTGCTCCGCATCAACGGCCTCACAATTTCGCGAGGCGGCACCATAAATGCAGATTCGGGAAGCCTTAGATCAATTCCATCAAACAGCGCCGCAAGATCGCGGGGCTGTTGTTGCTGCGCAACGACACACTTTGGCGAACACATCGCACACAGCAAAATACAACAGGAAACATTGAACAAAAAACGGAGCACGTCGGGTCTCGTGAAACATATTTATAGTCGTTCAATCATAACCGACCGAGTTTGAGCCAAACACGTACAGCAGGTTTTAAACCTGTTATTTTTCATGGCAGTCA
>CAZORS010000107.1:6711-18285 GCA_964582025.1 uncultured Pirellulaceae bacterium
TTAGGCTGCTTTCCGATTCGCCTCCTTGATACTTCGCGGCATTTTATCAATGTCGCCATCTTCGAGTTCCTGTCTGAGTATCAGCATTTCTGATGGGGCTTCGATGCCAAGTCGAACTCGGTCTCCGGACAGACGGACGATCGTTAAAACGATATCGTCTCCCAAGAGAACTTTTTCGCTTTCCTTCCTGGAAAGAACTAACATATTGGCTATCCTTATCGGTTGTTTATAGTTGAATTGAATCGATTGGTTTTAGACCAATCACGCCGCCACGATCTCAAGATCGTCGCCGCTATCAAGTTTTATGATTTTGAATTTCTCGCCGCCGGATCCGTAAAATCGAATTGAGTTTTTTTCACATTCCCAGACTGCAGTGAGCTTGACGCTACGAGGCCCGTGGAGACAAAAGAAAATGCCGCACACGTTTTGGCCACGTTTGAGCATTCGCTCAGTGATCTGGAAGATGCCTTCTTCAAAGTCGCTTTGTTTACAGAGAACCTTCGAAACGAGTTTTCTTAAATGCTCGAGTTGTGGTGAGGCAAATGCTGCACCGATTTCTCCCAATTGCATCCTGATAGATACTCCGTGGGCTAAGATTCATTTAGTCGATCATGTTGCGTAGTGTTGCACCGTCGAACTCCCTCGAGTCGTACCAGGCCTCGCTGAATAACGATCAGGCAACATGGGAAATATCGGCAACCCGCCAAAGTGCTTGCACTGAAAGTTTGGATAATTTGCGAAGGTTTTTCTCAGAAGGCAAGTTTGGAAAAACAACCAACATAATCGGGTCAGCTAAGACATGCAGGCTGTATGCCATTACCGTTTCGAGGCAAACAACATGCCCACTTTTTCCCTATCACATGGACTGATGATCAGGCTAACCTGTGACGCAGGAATGTTACGCATAATTGTACCGGAACGAGCACCTTGCTCGTATTGAAAAAAGTAGAACGGGCACCTTGCCCGTCGATTCATTTTTGTAACGGGCAAGGTGCCCGTTCTACGTTTATTTGCAATCCCAGAGTATCTCCTTGAGCTTTCAAGTTTCCAACGATCTGTTTCGCGGACCAATCGACCTGTTGCTTTACCTCGTAAGGCGACACGAAGTCGAAGTCACCGAAATTGCGCTGTCTAAAGTGACTCTTGAGTTTCTGGATCACTTAGAAGTCCTAAAAGAGATCTCGATTGATTCCGTCGGCGACTTCATTGAAGTGGCAAGTGTTCTGATCGAGCTTAAAGCTCGAGCGTTGCTTCCGCGAAACGAATTTGAATCGGAAGAAGAGGGAGCACAAGAGATCGATCCTCGGCGTGATTTGGTCAATCGACTTTTGCTTTACAAGAAATTTCGCGACGCCGGTTCGATGCTTCAGGAACGGGCCACCGAATGGCAGAACCGGTATTCCCGCATCGCTGACGATCTTCCGCCAAAGCAGCATTCGATCTTCGATCAGCCAATTCGCGAAATTGAACTTTGGGATTTGGTGAACGCCTTCGGCCGCGTGTTACGTGACAACCGACCGGTCGCTAACGCAAATATTATCTACGACGAAACTCCGATCCATGTTTATATGGAACAGATTCACGCAAAGGTAGTTACTCAACGACGCGTTTCGTTTTCAGAACTATTTGAACTGGGGATGCACAAGTCTTCGATGGTTTCGATTTTCCTGGCGGTACTTGAACTCGCGCGGCATCATGGTGTCGTTACGCAACAAGATGACCTCTATGGAGATCTGGTCATCGTGCCGGGAGCTGGCTTCAAGGAGAAGCTGGACGTGTCCAACATCGATGACTACAACCCACACATGAAGCCCGGTGATCCGGCGTCAATGATCGAGTGATGATTGTGGTCGCCGCCTCAGGCCCTGAGAAGTCGAGCTCTTGCGACTGAGGGCCTCAGACGCCCACACGACCATTCCCTTGCGAATCAGACGAATCAATTAAAGTTAACTCAGATCCACTGTCCCATTTGAATCTGAAAACTTATCCACCGCTGCGCCAACACGCTCCAGCATCGAACGATGCAAGTTCGTCAACGGAGTTCCACTACGCAATCGCAAGTGCCGCCCTGTCTTCACGCTTCCTCCACCGCGACCGAACATGCAAATCGGCAAATCCTTATGCGTGTGGCTGTTTCCGTCCGCGATGCCGCTGCCATAGAGAATCATGCAGTTGTCCAACAACGATCCACCGCCCTCCTGAATCGTCGACAAACGAGTCAGCAAATGACGCAGCAATGTCACGTGATAGTGATTGATCTTGCTGATCTTGGCTTGTTTCTCGCGTGAACCACCGTGGTGAGAAATATTATGATGCCCATCCTTAATCGAAAGATTCTTGTAAGGACGATTGCTGCCCGCGTTCGAATACATAAAGGAGATGACTCGAGTTGAATCCGTCTGAAACGCCAACGTCATCATGTCAAAAAGCAGTTTCACATGAGCACCATACTCTGCCGGCACTCCAACCGGTCGCGGCGCGTCTGGCACATCTCGTTCATTCTCGTCGAGCTTGTCCGTTGAGGCCAATCGACGTTCGATATCGCGAACTGCATAAAGATATTCCTCCAGCTTGCGTTTATCCTGAACGCCGAGATTGTTACTGAGGATTTTCGCTTCCTGTCCCACAAAGTCGAGCACACTTTTGCGATCACGTTCTTTGCGAGCGAGCGTTCGCGGATCCAACTGCGGTCCATCATCGGCACCGAACAAACGGTCGAAAACTGACGCTGGATTAATTTCTTTCGCCAACGGAGATCGCTCCGTTCGCCAAGAAACATTGGAAGTGTAGAGACAACTGTATCCAGAATCGCATTGGCCGGCCTGAGCACTGTCTTCGGTTCCAAGCTCCAAAGATTTCAGTCGAGTCAGATGCCCGATACGTTCGGCTGCTACTTGATCCACTGATTGTCCGTTGCGAATGTCGTCTCCATTGGTTTTCTTCGGATGCGATCCGGTTAAAAACGAAGCAACCGACCTCGCGTGATCGCCACCACCGTCACCATGAGCGAACGCGCCATCGAGCGTGAGCCCGGTGAACACATTCATTTGATCTCGAAAGTCAGAGATCGGCTGCATGATTTTCTGCAGCTCGAATTTCTTTTCGCTGGGCCCTTTCGGAGTCCAATCCTGCATGTGCATACCGTTGGGAACATACAAGAAAGCCATCCGAACGGGCGGACCAGCAGCAGCCTTGCGTGCGATCGTTGAAGACGCCGACGTGATCAATGGCGCGGCGGGAGCCATCGCTTCAAGCCACGGCAATGCCATGGCAGCACCGAAAGACCCGCGGAGAAGCGTTCGACGTGAGATTGATTTTCTGTTCATGAGCCTGTTCCTCGAGCCGGAGTCGCAAGACTTCGGAATGGGTTCTCTTATTGCTACGTTTTCTCTTTCGTCTCCGAATTGTTGCCAATCCGGCTACAGCCTACTCTTCGGTGCTACTCGCACCTTCACCGTATCGTTTACGAAACGGATCGCTTTCACAAATCGCGATGACCAAAGCCGAAAACCGATAGTCGCTGTCTCTCAAGTCGGCGACAATCTTGTCCAACGTACACTCGTCATAGTACTCCAAGCCGCGTCCCAGAGAATAAATCAACAGCTTCTCAGCGATGCATCGCACAAACCGTGCTCGCATTCCAGTGCGAATCATGACTTGTAATTCTTTCGAACCTTGAAACTTCGTTCCATCTGGAAGTTCACCACGCGGATCGATGGCCCCGACTTCATCTTGCATCCGCCATTTTCCGACGGCGTCATAGTTCTCTAACGCGAAACCAAGTTCGTCCATGACCTTATGGCAAACCGCACACGCGGGATTCGCGCGATGCTGCTCCATTCGTTGACGAAGCGTACCGGTCAATTCGGCTTGATCCTCCAGCTGCATCGCGTCAGGATCTGGTGGCGGTGGTTCCTCGCCAAGCAGATTTTCCATGATCCACTTGCCTCGTTTGACGGGTGACGTTCGATTCGGATTCGAAGTCAAAGTCAAAATACTTGCGTGACTCAAGATTCCTTGGCGATCCGTTTGCTTGGAGGAAACTTTTTGAAAGTTGTTGCCCTTAATGCCGTCGACGCCGTAATGCTTGGCAAGCCGTTCGTTCAGAAATGTAAAGTCCGCTTTCAGTAAATCGGTTACTTGTGCATCATTGCGAATCAGATCGTAGACTAGCAACTTCGTTTCGGTCTCCATATCCTTTCGCAATTGAGCATCAACGCCGGGAAACATTTCGGCGTCGGGTTGCATTCGGGCCAGTGAACGAAGCTGCAACCATTGTGACGCAAAATTCTGCACGACGGCTTTGGCCCGCTTGTCCTTCAACATTCGAACCACTTGTTGACGGAAGACTTTCTCGTTCTTCAACTGACCTTTCGTTGCCAGCTTGAACAGCTCCGCATCCGGCATCGAGCTCCAGAGAAAATAGGACAGACTCGTCGCCAATTCGAAATCATTCAGTTCGCGAATCTCACCTACGGGCACCGGCTGTTCGATCTTGTATAGAAAGTGGGGCGAAACCAAAATCGCCTGCATCGGAAAACGAAGTGCTCGATCAAACGCGTCGCCGGACTCAATCGCCGAATCATAAAGGCCCATCAATCGGTCGACTTCATCCGGTTTAATAAGTCTTCGGTAAGCCCGCGAAGCAAAAACGGAGATCGACTTTCGAGCAATCTTCCTTTGCTGTTCCTTCGAGTCCCCGGGCTCCCCGAGGACCAACTTCCCGTAGGCCCCCCGCTGTTTACCGATCGGACCTTCAAGCGTCACGCTTCGCAAATACAGATTGCGATCCTGAGGCTTTTCGTTTCTTCTCGTTTTCTTGTAGAAGTCATTCGTAAACGCGATGTTGATCTTCTGATCTCCCGTTTTGGCAAAACGGACTTGCGTCTCGAATTCTTTGATGTCATCACCGAGTTCGTTGGCGACTCTAAAGAATTGCCGTTGCTTACCATTGATATCAAATTTCATTTTGACGGCTTCGTCACCTGCCTGAGATCCGCTGGCGACGATCGCGACTCGATAATTGCCTTTTTGAATAACGCTGAAATTTGCCGAAACCGTTGCGTTGGACATAAGAACCAAATTCCCATCCTGAAGACCCGTTCCGCTCGGCTTCGAGAAATCTTTGGCCAACAACATCTGTGCCTTTTTTGCCCGAGTCGGATCCTTGACCGCTTTGAGCGTGATTGTTTCTGCAGCTTTCAGATATTTCTCCATCAGGATCGGTGAAAGCGATAGCACATCGGCGATGTTGTCGAAACCGTACCCAACATCGTCGGTTGGAAAATTGCCGTCCGTTTTGAATTCGACACCTGTGAGTTCGCGAATCGTGTTCTGATATTCAGTTCGATTCAGCCGCCGAATCGTCACGCGGCCGGGATTGATATTGGTGCAGTCGACGCTGTTTAGCAGCTTATCAATCCAAGCCAACAGTTTGGCATGATCGTCGTCAGGAATCGGCTCGCAGTCTTCGGGCGGCATCTCCTTTGCGGCGACTCGGATCAGAGCCTTTTTCCATTTCTTACGTCCTGAGAGAAGCTGATCAAGCGTTTCGTATTGTTCCAGATTCAAATCCGCATCTGAGTCGTCACCCCAGTGACAGTCACCGCAATGCGTTTCGAGAATCGGGCGGATCGTGTCGGTGAACTCGCGTTGCACTTTGCGCAGCGAATCTGAAGGTTCTTGTGCCCCGCAGAGATTGCTGGCGGAAAATGCGATAGCTCCGCAGAGCAAACTCACTAGAACAGGTATCTGGTTTGAAGATTTCGAAATCATGTTTGCGACAAATTGAGTTCGTGGCGGACAAGGCAAGTTTAGCTTTGTTCCTTCAAAGAGGACGACCTCAATTGAGTCATCCACAATCATCGACCCAAGAAAACGGAACGCAAATCTCACGGCTTACGGGACCGAATCGTCGTTCGAATGCCGCGTTTTTCGGGATAAACAGACCAAGCACACTTGAAAAACCGAAGAAAATCAATGTTTTTAACCAAAAATGCCCGTTTGCCCCGTGTTTTTCAAGCACACTATCTTGAATTATTGGACTCACCCTGTCTAATTCTCGCGTCCTCAAAAGGGACGGATAAACAATAAATCATCGGTTTTTACGACTTTCTCAAAGTCCCTACAAATTTTCGGAGGATCACCTATGGCTAAAAAAGCCGCCGGCCCCAAGCCACCAACTAAGTCTGAGATCATGAACAACATGGCTGAGGCGACTGGCTTGAGCAAAAAAGAGATCGCAGCTGTTTTCGATGCTCTCGCAGCACAAATCGAAGGCCAAATTGGCAAACGCGGCGGTAGTGGACAGTTCACCATTCCAGGACTGTGCAAAATCGTATGCCAGCACAAGCCAGCCATGCCAAAGCGTGAAGTTCGCAACCCTGGTACTGGCGAAATGGTTTGGGCAAAGCCAAAGCCGGCTCGCAAAGTCGTTAAGATTCGTGCTCTCAAAGGGCTCAAGGACATGGTTGTCTAAACCATTTGCAGGCTTAGCCTGTGTCCAAGTGATCAAGGCCGCGAAGTTTTCTTCGCGGCTTTTTTCGTGCCCGAACCTAATACAAGCCCGAAGCGCAAGCGAGTGAATACTCGAAATTGAAGATCATTAAGATTCACTCGCTCGCGCCTCGGGCTTGTATTGCGACAGTCTCGCTGGCAAAAAATCCTGAATCGGCAACAATGCTTCACTCGCAAAACGTGCCACGACGAATCCCACATGCCAATCGGTCCAGACCACGACGCAAAAGACCGCGTCAAACAAGCCACCAACATCGTTGACCTGGTCAGCAGCAAGATTAATCTGCGCCGAATGGGCGCAAACTACGTTGGCCTCTGCCCTTGGCACGCCGACAAAAAGCCCAGCTTTACGGTCAATCCCGTTCGCCAACGATACAGTTGCTGGGTTTGCGATCTGCACGGCGACGTTTTCGACTTCACGATGAAGATGGAAAGCGTCGACTTTCGCGGCGCTCTCGAAATTTTGGCTCAGGCGGCCGGAATCGAACTCAAAAGCCGCGGACCGAAAGCGGAAGTCGGCAGCCCTGACCACAAACCAACGCTTTTCGAAGCGATGAAGTGGGTTGAACAACAGTACCACCAATGCCTGCTTCATTCCAACGAAGCGATTCCAGTTCGCGAATACCTGCAAGAGCGTGGGATCACGCAAGAAAGCATCGACAAATTTCAAGTCGGCTTTGCTCCATTGGCTTGGTCGTGGTTAGTGGATCGAGCTCGCAAAACGAAATTCAATCCAAAGATCTTGGAAGCTTGTGGCCTAGTCCTGATGAACAGTCGAGGCTCATGGCACGAACGCTTTCGCGGTCGAGTCCTGTTTCCGATTCGCGATACGCAGAATCGATGCATCGCTTTAGGAGGTCGTGTCGTGCCCGGAATCTACGGGACCGAAGAAGAACCCAAAGGAAAGTACTACAACTCGACCGAGACGAGGCTGTTTTCGAAAAGTGACAACCTCTACGGGCTCAACATCGCACTTGAAGAGTTGCGGAAATCGAAAACCAAAGCCCTCACGATCGTTGAAGGCTACACCGATGTCGTCGCCGCCCATCAAGCCGGCGTCTCCAATGTCGTTGCAGCACTCGGCACGGCACTGAACGAACGTCACATTCGATTGATCAAACGATTCGCGGATTCGATTACTTTGGTTCTCGACGGCGACGATGCCGGACAGCGACGAACCAACGAAGTCCTCGACCTGTTCGTCACCAGCGACGTTGACTTGCGAATTCTGACGCTTGATGAAGGCGTCGACCCGTTCGACTTTTGTATGAACCAAGGCGGAGAAGCATTCCAAGCTCTCGTCGAAACTGCTCCTGACGCCATCACGCATCGGATTCGCAGCGAGACCGCTGGAATCGACTTGCTCAATCAAACTCACGCCGCCACGCAAGCACTCGACAACATCCTCAAAACGCTAGCGGGAATTCCCGCCTCTGAGATTGCGGCTTCGGCGGCCAAGCAACTTCGGGAGCAGCAATTGATCGGGCGGCTTTCCCGTCAATTCCAGATCGACGTTGCCCACATCCGAGCGCGTCTCAACGAGATTCGAAACAGCATTCGGCCAAGAAAAAGTTTGGAGATTCCTGACGAATCCGCTGCCCCAAAAGCGCCAGCATTCAGTTCGTTTGATGGAAAAGAACGCGAGCTTTTACAGCTTTTGATTCTGCATCCGAAGCTGCTCGATACTGCTGTCGAAAAGGTTTCTGCTGAGCAATTCGTCGAAGGACCGCTTAAGGCGATCTATCGAATAATGGACGACTTTTTCCATGACGGCAGAGATGTCGACCACGATTCGCTGATGCTAGAAGTCCACGATCCGATCCTGCGAAACATCATTTCGCGGCTCTATGACGAGGCTGCTACCAAGACGGAAATCGACGATTCAGATGACACAAGTTTTGGTCTTGATGTAAATCAGCAATTTGATTCTGTTTTAGCCGCATTCGAAAACGTGGTCATTGATAACGACCAACAAGCGAAGGTTTCCCAACTACAACAAAAGGTTCTCGACACGCAGGAGGAACTGGCGGCTCTGGAAGAGTTGCTCAATCAGACCAAACAACGACATGGTCTTTAGCTTGCTCATGGAAGAGTGGCAACCAAGTCGACTGATGAACGAAATTTGAAAGTAAACACTGTTCGCGTAACCCGCGAACGAACTTTGCAACCAATGCTCTCACTACGAGCACCCCGCATTGGAAGTCAAGCGAATTACCGCTTCAGAATTTAGACATCATCAACCCACTCAGTTTCAACGCTAAGTGGGACAGCGAGATGGATTTCGCAAAAGGATTTATCATGCAATTCGTAGAAGAAGAACTACAGACCCTGATCGACACTGGCAAAGCACAGGGTTACCTGACATACGCCGCCGTTGGAAAATACCTTCCGGATGAAACAACCAGCTCCGAGAAGCTCGATGGATTGATTGCCGCGTTGGAGAAGTCCGGCATCGAACTCGTAGAGACTGCTCCCGACAGTAGCGAGCCTTCCCCGAACGAACTCCTCCGTGCCGAAGCAGAAGCCAGCGCCGCTGAAGCACTTAAATATTCTGGTCGACTTCCGCGACCGAGCGACGATCCGATTCGGATGTATCTAAGCCAGATGGCCGTGATTCCCCTATTGAGCCGTGACGAAGAAGTGGCTCTCGCGAAACGCATTGAGATCACGCGAACTCGGTATCGTCGTAGCGTGCTTGGTTGCAACTACGCGCTGTCGGCAACACTGGAAACGCTGAAACGTGTTCACGCAGGAGAACTTCCTTTCGATCGCACGATCAAAGTTTCTCTAACGGAAAACTTGACTAAAGAGCAAATCCAACAGCGGATGCCTCACAACTTTCGCACGATGAACAATCTCGTTCGCGAAAATGAAAAAGATTTCAACATCATCATCAACAAAACCGTTTCCGATTCCGACCGCACCGCAGCACGGAAACGCTTCCTGAGTCGTAAGACGAAATTAGTTGTGTTGATTGAAGAGCTGAGTCTTCGTTCGCGTCGCATCAGTCCACTTATTCGGGAGATGCGAAAGTTCTCGGATCGCATCAATTGGTTGCAAACTCAACTTCGTAGCGAAGAAGTTTCAGCAGTCGAGCGTCGTCGTTTCCGCAGTGAGTACATTCGTTTGATTCGTTTGTGCCAAGAAAGTCCGAGCAGTCTCACGAATCGCGCGGCTGCTTGCGAGAAGCATTTCGAAGAATTCGAAAATGCGAAACGGCATCTTTCAAGTTGCAACTTGCGTTTGGTCGTTTCAATTGCCAAAAAGTATCGCAACCGCGGAATGAGTTTTCTGGATTTGATCCAGGAAGGAAATACGGGCTTGATGCGTGCGGTCGACAAGTACGAATACCGTCGTGGATTCAAGTTCTCGACTTATGCTACGTGGTGGATTCGCCAAGCAATCACTCGAGCCATCGCTGATCAGGCTCGCACGATTCGAATTCCAGTTCACATGATCGACGTGCTTTCGAAGTTGCGAAACATTCAGAAGATGTTGCTGCAAGAAACCAAACGGCAGCCAACGATGTCAGAAATCGCCAAGGTTGCCCAAATCGACGTCGAAGAAGTGACACGTGTTATGGACATCGGACGTCATCCTGTCAGCCTCGATCGTCCGGTCGGTGAAGGCGACGATTGCAGTTTCGGCGAATTCATCGAGGACTCGGCGACCGACAATCCAGCTCGTTGTGCGTCGAATGTAATCCTTCGCGACCGCATCGACGGCCTGTTGAAGACGTTGACTTATCGCGAACGTGAAATCATTCGATTGCGATACGGCTTGGGTGACGGATACACGTACACCCTTGAGGAAGTCGGACGGATTTTCAAAGTGACTCGCGAACGTGTTCGCCAGATCGAAGCGAAGGCCGTTCGCAAGTTGCAAAACCCTGTTCGCAGCAAGAAGCTCGAAGGCTTTGTTGACCTAGAGATCCTGCAACAGATGGCCGAACGTGCTCAACAAGCTCAGTCTCGTCCACCGGAAGTTGCTCCGACGGCGCCAGTTGTAGAGCCCGTTGCAGAACAACCTCAGGAACAACAAACACTGTCGCTTTTTGATGACGGCTGGGAAGAGCCAACCGGCGAGCAAATGATGCCGTTGTTGGCAGACGAATTTTCAAATGAAGGCCTCTCAAGAGTTGCCTGACTTTAAATCAGATCAACAGTCACCAAGCCGCCAGCAATGGCGGCTTTTTTTTTTGGAGCAACCCAATCGCTTCGTTCAGCCGTTAAAATTTCGTCCGTTTTCTTTGCCTTACGTAGCAATGAAACCAAGGACGTCAAAGCAATCCGCTGATTGAGCGCAGCGACGCTCGCTTCTGCATCCCGACGCCGAAGGTGTCAAAGCAATTAGCCGGTGGTTGAGCGCAGCGACACCACCGGACCGCTTGCCTCTGCTCCACGACGCCGAAGGTGTCGCAGCCTCCCGCAGCGCTAGAGTAAATGTTTGGGATCAAACTCAACACCGGCCTTTTTGAGCAACTCCATCAACTCCTCTTTGTGCGACTTTCTCCGATGATGCTCTTCTTGATTTTCAATATACCTTTTGACTCCAACGCGTGCCGTTGGGCTGACCGAAAATGCACTGTAACCTTCCTGCCAAGCAAAAGATGAAATCCGTTTTTCGTTCTTGACCCATGAAGACGATGCTTTTTTCAACTCGCGCATAAAATCAGCAAGACAATGCGTCGCTTTAAATCCAATCAACAGATGGACATGATCTTCAACGCCCCCGATGCCTTGGGGAAACGCACCAAGGCCTTTGACTGTTCCGCCCAAGTACTCATGAAGATCCTCTCGCCATAATTTTTTAATCAAGGGACTGCGATTTTTAGTCGCGAAGACGATATGAGTGTGAAGGCTGATATAGCTCATGGCTTTCTCTCTCGCTGGCACCCTTTCAGGGTGCACTGTAACTTTGATTCGCTTCCGGTGGTGTCGCTGCGCTCAACCACCGGCTAATTGCTTTCAACCCCTTCGGGGTAACAAAACACGACCGACGCCGAAGGTGTCACAGCCATTAGCCGGTGGTTGAGCGCAGCGACACCACCGGGCAATG